>CADCVW010000077.1 GCA_902806235.1 uncultured Sphingomonadaceae bacterium
CCGCAGAGACGCTGGTCCGTCCTGAAAAGTCGCGGGAATAGCACGGCTTCTCCGACGAGAACCTCTGCAGGCGCGAACCAGTCGGACTGCGTGGTGCCGGGTGTCGGACTCGAACCGACGACCTACCGCTTACAAGGCGGTTGCTCTACCAGCTGAGCTAACCCGGCGATGCTCCGCGCCCCGCCGCGCGCAGGATGCGTCAACGCACGCCGAACGTCCACCCTTCCGTGCGCGCGAGCGCGGGCGTGAGCAGCTCGGGCGACCAGAGCGAGGTGTCCTCCGCCGCCCGGCGCAGCCAGGCCGCGGTCACCACCGCGTCCATCGCGTGGTCGTCGTAGCGGGGCAGGGGACGGTGCGGTTTGCTGCCGAGCGCGCGCAACGCATCGTCCAGCGCGCCTGCGTCGCGCATCTTGGCGCGCCCCCATGCCCGCCCCGCCTCCTTCGCGGCGACACTGGTGTAGATCTCGACCAGCAGGGGACCCTCGGCCGGCGCCGGGTCGAACGGCCAGAACGGCGCCGCCCCGCCCAGCCGATGGAGGACGCGCATCCCGGTCAGGCTCGACTTCCCCACCTGCGCCGCCCCGACCAGGTTGAAGCAGGACGTGGCCGGCGACTGCCCAGCCTCCCGGCACCGCCGCTCGACCACTCGCAGCCGGCCGATCCCGCCCTCGAAGCAGTCGCCGAGCACGCCGCGCTGGCGGAAGTGGCGCGACACTTGCCGATGCCGAAGAAAGCTCGTCGCCGCCAAGTGCGGATCGTCCCCGCTCAGCGCGTCCACCAGCGCCCACAGCCCCCGCGCGTCCGGCGGGCTCTCCGCCCATCCCGGGAAGTAAGCTCCCCGGTCGGCGAAGGGCAGCGCGGGCGACAGGTCCAGCGCGACCAGCAGCTCCGTCCCGGCCTCCGCGTGCGCCCGCAGCCACGCCAGCAACGCGTCCCTCGACCAGCCCCCGTCGGGCTGGAGCAGCACGGGAGCCTCTTCCCCGGCCGAGCAATAGGCGAGCGCCAATCCCTTCGGCCGTTCCTCCTTTGCGCCCGACCAATCGACGCAGGCGAACTGCCGAAACCGCCTCACCTGCCGCCCCGCAGCTCCGCCCGCCGCGCGTCCCACCACGCCAGCCGCTCCGCGATTTTGCTCTCGAACCCGCGCCCGCTCGGCTCGTAGAAGCGCTGCGGGCCGACGCCCTCCGGCCAATAGTCCGCGCCGGAGAAGGCGTCCGCCGCGTCGTGGTCGTAAGCGTAGCCCGCGCCGTGCCCGAGCTCTTTCATCAGCCGGGTCGGCGCGTTCACGATGGCGCGCGGCGGGGGAAGCGAGCCGGTGGCCTTCGCACTCGCCCAGGCCGCCTTCTGCGCGAGGTAGGCGGCGTTCGATTTGGGCGCGGTCGCGCAGTACAGGCACGCCTGCACGATCGCCAGCTCGCCCTCCGGCGAGCCGAGGAACTGATACGCGTCCTTCGCCGCCAAGCACTGTGCCAGCGCCCCCGGATCGGCGAGCCCGACGTCCTCCGACGCGAAGCGCACCAAGCGGCGCAGCACAAACAGCGGCTCCTCGCCCGCCACCAGCATCCGCGCGAGCCAGTAGAGCGCCGCCTGCGGGTCCGACCCGCGCATGGATTTGTGCAGTGCGGAGATCAGGTCGTAATGCCCGTCGCGGTCCTTGTCGTACACCGGCACGCGGCGCTGCAGGAACGCCGCCAGCCCCGCGCGGTCCAGCGGCTCGGAGCCGCGCGAGGCTGCGAACAGCGTCTCCGCCTGGTTCAGCAGGAACCGCCCGTCGCCGTCCGCCTGGGCGACCAGTGCGTCGCGCGCCTCCGCCGTAAGCGGCAGCCCACGGCCCTCCGCCGCTTCCGCCCGCGCCAGCAACGCGCCGAGCGTGTCCTCCTCCAGCCGCCGCAATACGAGCACCTGCGCCCGGCTGAGCACGGCGGCGTTGAGAGAGAAGCTCGGGTTCTCCGTGGTCGCGCCGACCAGCACCACCGTGCCGTCCTCGACCGCGGGCAGGAAGCCGTCCTGCTGCGCGCGGTTGAAGCGGTGGATCTCGTCCACGAATAGAAGGGTGCGCGCCCCCGCCCGCGCCTGCTCGTGCGCGTCGGCGAACACCTTCCTCAGCTCGGCCACGCCCGAGAACACGGCGGAGATGGACGCGAAGCGCAGGCCCACCGCGTCTGCCAGCAGCCGCGCGATGCTCGTCTTGCCCGTCCCCGGCGGCCCCCACAGCACGAGCGACGATAGCCGCCCCGCCGCGACCATCCGCCCGATCGCGCCGTCCGGTCCCGTCAAATGCTCCTGGCCCACCACCTCGGCCAGCGTCCGCGGGCGCAGCCGGTCGGCGAGCGGCGCGGCGGGCGAGGGCGGCGCGGGCGGGGCAGGGGGCGGTGGCAGGGGCGGGGCATCCTCCCCGAACAGGTCGGCCACTGCCTCAGCCCCGCCCGGCCGCGAGGCGCAGATACTCGTCCACCAGCGCCCCGTTCACCGCGTCCCAGCCGTAGCGCTCGCTCCGCGCCGCCCCGGCCGCGCCCGCCGCGGCGCGCGCAGCCGGGTCGCGGCAGTAGCGTTCCAGCGCGTCAGCGTAGCCCGCGACGTCGTCCGGCCGCACGAGCAGCCCCGTGCGCCCGTGCTCAACCAGGCTTGCGCTTCCCGGGGCGTGGGCGGCGACCACGGGCAGGCCGCTCGCCATCGCTTCCAGGGTCACGTTGCCGAACGTTTCGGTGACAGACGGGTTGAGCAACACGTCCCCGCCGGCGAGCGCGCGGCCTAGCTCGGAACCGGTCAGGAACCCGGTGAAGCGCGCGCGCGGCAGCGCCGCCTCGAATGCCGCGCGCGCCGGGCCGTCGCCGATCACCAGCACTCCGTGCGCCGCGCTGCGCGCGGCGAGCGCGTCGATCGCAGCGGCGAAGGTGTCCAACCCCTTCTCGACCACCAGCCGCCCGAGGAAGACGATCACCGGCAGGTCCGGCGCGAAGCCTTGCGCGGCGCGCCAGCCTTCGTCGCGCCGGCCGGGCGCGAACAGCGCGTGGTCGATGCCGCGCGACCAGATGCCGACCCGGGAGTTCATCCGCTGCTCGCGCAGCAGTCGCGCCATCGACTCGGATGGCGCGAAGATCGCGTCGCACCGGCGGTAAAAGCGGCGCAGCATCGCGAGCAGTGCCGGTTCGAACAGCCCGAGCCGGTAATAGCGCAGGTAGCTCTCGAACCGCGTGTGGACGGAGGCAGCCACGGGCACCCCTAGTTCGCGCGCCAAGCTTACCGCGCGGTGGCCGAGGATCTCGGGACTCGCGACGTGGACAAGGTTGGGGCGGAAGGCGGCGACGTCCGCGCGCACCCGCCGGGGAAGCCCGACCGGCGCGCGATATTCGGCGCGCCCGGGCAACGCGACTGATGGCACGGAGACGAGGTCGCCGGTCGGCGAGAAAGCGGGGCGCGGCACGGTGGGCGAGTAGACGCGCACCGCCGCGCCGCGGGACAGCAAGTGGCCGACGAGCCGGTTCAGCGCCTGGTTCGCCCCGTCGCGCACGTAGTTGTAGTTGCCCGTGAACAGGGCGACGCGCAGGTCCCGGGCCTCCATGGGCGCGCGCCTTAGCCGCCGCGGGACGGCGGGCCAACCGCGAACGGCAAGGGCGGCGTCCCACCCGACTAACACAGTCCGCTGGACCCGCCGCGGCAGCGGTGGCAAGAACCGGGGCGCAGTGTTCGGACGTACCCCCAAGCCCGCCGCCGGCGCCCCGCTGGATACCGGGGCTCCCGCTTATCCGGCTCCTCCCGCAGCCGCGCCCTGGGGCCATGCCCCGTTCGACGACCCGTTCGCGCCTCGCGCGCCCGGTGCGCCGCCGCCGGACTACCAGGCCGGCTCCGTCCCGCCCGCGGGCGGGCCCGTTCCGCCGCCCCGCCGCCGCCGGCTCAGCTGGCGCGTTGTCAAGCGCATCCTGTTCTGGTCGTTCCTGCTCTTCCTCGCGCTCGTCGCCTGGCTCGCCTTCACCGCGCCGCTCGGCCGCGCGCTGGAGCCGCTGCCGACGCCCGCGCTGCTGATCACCGACGCTTCCGGCGGCCCCATCGCCCGGCGCGGCGCGACCAAGCTCGCCCCAGTCGAGATTGCCGACCTCCCGGCCCACGTCCCTGCCGCCTTCATCGCCATCGAGGACCGGCGCTTCCGCAGCCACTTAGGCCTCGACCCGATCGGCATCGCCCGCGCCATGTGGCGCAACCTCTCCGCGGGATCGATGCGCGAGGGCGGCTCCACTATCACCCAGCAGCTTGCCAAAACCGCCTTCCTCACCTCCGACCGCACCTTCGGCCGCAAGGCGCGCGAGTTGCTCATCGCCTTCTGGCTCGAAGCCTGGCTGTCCAAGGACGAAATCCTCGAACGCTATTTGTCGTCCATCTACTTCGGCGACGGGACCTACGGCATCCGCGCCGCGTCCGAGCATTATTTCGGCCACGCGCCGGAGAAGCTGACGAAGGCGGAAGCCGCCATGCTTGCCGGGCTGGTCAAGGCGCCATCGCGGCTCGCGCCTACCAAGAACCTGAAGGGCGCGCGCGCCCGCGCCGAGCTGGTAGAGGCGGCGATGGTGCGCGACGGCGCGCTCACCGCGGCCGAAGCGCGCAGGCTCCGCGCGCCGCGCATAGTGAGCAAGGCGGGCGCGCTCCCAACCGGTACTTATTTCGCCGACTGGGTGCTTCCGCAGGCGCAGGCGGCGGCCGGCGCGGACTACGGCGAGCAGCGCGTCCGCACCACGCTCGACGGTCGGCTCCAGCGGCTCGCCGTGCGGACGATCTCCAACGCCCCGCTCGGGCAGGCGCAGGCGGCACTGGTGGCGATGCGCCCCGACGGCCAGGTGGTGGCGATGGTCGGCGGGCGCTCCTACAAATCGAGCCCGTTCAACCGCGCGACGCAGGCCCGCCGCCAGCCGGGCTCGACCTTTAAGCTCTTCGCCTATCTCGCCGCGCTGCGCGAGGGCATGGACCCGGACGACCCGGTCGAGGATCGACCGATCACCATCGACGGCTGGAGCCCGAAGAACAACGACGGCCGCTACCGCGGCGAGATCACGCTGCGCCAAGCCTTCGCCGCGTCGAGCAACGTCGCCGCCGTGCGACTCGCGCAGGCGGTCGGGCAGGGCGCCGTGGTCCGCGCCGCGCGCGACCTCGGCGTCCGGAGCCCGCTCAACGCCGAGCGCGCGAGCTTGCCGCTCGGCACCTCCAGCGTCACCTTACTCGAGATGACCTCCGCCTACGCCTCGGTCGCCGCCGGGCGCTGGCCGGTGCGCGCGCGCGGGCTGCCGGACGTGGCCGCAGAGCGGCCGTGGTACGACTTCACCGGCGCGCGCAGCGGCTCTTTCGGCCGCAACACGCTGGCCGAGCTTCAGGACCTGCTGTGGTCGGCGGCGAACGAGGGCACGGGGCGCGCCGCGCGCCTGTCCGTGCCGACCTTCGGCAAGACGGGCACCACGCAGGACAACCGCGACGCCTTGTTCATCGGCTTCGCGGGCGACCTCGTCGTCGGCGTGTGGGTCGGCCGCGACGACAACGGCCCGGTGAAGGGGCTCACGGGTGGCGGGCTGCCCGCGCGCATCTGGCGCGACTTCACGGCCGGCGCGCTGCGCGTCGACGGCGCTGGCACCCGTCGCGCGCCGCCGCGTCGCGCGGTCGAGCAGCCTGCCGCACCAGCGAACGCCGAAGCGCTAGACGAGGTGGTCGAGGCCGCCGCCGCGGTCGCCGCAACCGTCGCCGCCGAAGCCGCGCCGGAAGTCGCCGACGCCGCCGGACGCGTGCGGGAAGCGCTGGAAGAGATCGACGCCGCGACCGCGCCGCCTTCGTCCCCGCCCGCCGAGGAGGACCGACCGGGGCGCGGCCGGGACGAGGTCGACCGCGAGCGGGGCAGGGGCACCGAGGAGCGCCGTAACGGCAGGGACGAGGGGCGGGGCCGCGAGGGCGGTTAGGCCGCCCGTTCTCGCCGCGGCGCGGGCGCGAGCAGCGCCGTCAACGCGTCCGCTCTCATCGGCCGCGCGAACAGCCAGCCCTGCGCGCTCGCGCAGCCGATGGCGGCGGCGTAGAGCCGCTGCTCCTCGGTCTCGATCCCTTCTGCCACGGTCTCCAGCCCCAGCCGCTGAGCGAGCGCGACCACCGCCTCCGTGATCGCCCGCGCGTCCGCATCCGTGCCGACGTCGGCGAGGAAGCTCCGGTCGATCTTGATTCGGTCGAACCCGTGGTCACGCAAGGACGCGAGCGACGCGTAGCCCGTGCCGAAATCGTCCAGCGCCAACCGTACCCCCGCGGCGCGCAGCTCGGCTATCGCCGCACGCGTCGCGTCGTCCGCTTCCAGCAGCACCGATTCGGTGACCTCCAGCTCCAGCCTTCGCGGGTCCGCGCCGGCACCGTCGAGCAGCTCGCGCGCGAAGGCCGCACAGCGCAGCGTCGACGGCGAGATGTTCACCGCTACCGACACTTCCGCCGGCCAGCGCGCCGCGTCGGCCATGGCCCGCCCCAGCACGAAGCGCGTGATCGGCTCCATAAGCCGCAGCTCCTCCGCCAGCGGCACGAAGACGGCAGGGCCCACCGCGCCGAGCGTCGGATGGTCCCAGCGCAGCAGCGCTTCGCAGCTCAGCACCCGCCCGGTGAACAGGGACACGATCGGCTGGTACACGACGCGCAGCTCCTCGCGCTCGACCGCGCCGGCCAGCGCTTCCTCCAGCTCGCGCCGCGCACGCTGCGCCTGGTGCAGCGCTGGCTCGTACAAGCGGACGCAGCGCCGCCCGTCCGCCTTGGCGCGGTACAAGGCGACGTCCGCCGCCGTGAGCAGCGCGCCCGCCTCCGTCCCGTCGCCGGGTGCCACCGCGACGCCAATGGAGGCGCTGGTCACCGCGCCGCCGCTCATCGCCCGGACGAGCGAGTCCGCCCGCGCGCGCGCGTCGTCCCGGTCGGCCACGGGAAGCAGCGCGACGAACTCGTCGCCGCCAAAGCGCGCCGCCAGCCCGTCCGCGCCCACGGCCGCGCGCAGCCGCGCCGCGGCGTCCGCGAGCAGCCGGTCACCCGCCGGATGCCCGTGCGCGTCGTTGAATTCCTTGAACCGGTCGAGGTCGAGCCAGCAGACCGCGAGCGCGCCGCCCTCGGCCGCCAGGCCGGCGAGCCGCCGGTCGAGCTCGGCCTCCAGCACCGGCCGATTGGCCAGTCCGGTGAGCGCGTCGGTGCTCGCCAGCCGCTCGAAGCCTTCGGCGAGCCGCGCCTTGTCCTCGACCTCGCGGAGGGAGGCAAGAATGATCCGATAGGTGCGCTTCGTTACGCCGATCATCGCGAAAAACAGGAACAGGAGCAGCGTCGCGACCACCCAGCCGTGGCGCATCGGGCCGACGGTGAGCGCGAGGGCGAAGGGAAGCAGCGTCAGCGCCAGCTGCGCCACCGCCAGCCGCGGCCGCGACGCGGAGGTGGAAGTCACCCCCGCCGCGTAAGCCGTGGCCGAGCAGGTGACGAGCAGGTGCAGCGTCTCGCCCTCCGCGCGCAGCAGCGTCAGCGCCGCGAACAACCCGGTGGCGCCCGCCGTCAGCAGGCCGGTGGCGGCGAAGCGCCACTCCCACCGTTCTGCAACGAACCCGGCGCCCGCCCGCCGCCGTCGGCGGAAGCCGAGCACCGTCCGCACGCGCCACGCGCCCACCGCGGTCATGACGGCGACGATCGCCCACAGCCAAGCGTCGCCAGACACGGCGGCGACGAACGTGCCGAACAGCGCCCCCGCCACCTGCGCCGCGATCAGCGCGCCGGGGGCGAGGTAGAGCGCTTCTACGAGCGCGGGCCGCAGCCCGTGCTCCGTCCATCCCCCGTCGCGGTACAGGCCTAGATCGCGCAGCATGGATCGGCCTTTCGCAGCGACGGATCGGCCGACGCTCAACTAGGGTAGATTTTGGACGGGAACGCCCCGCCGGAGGTCCGGCGGGGCGCACTTGGTCGTCGGAACGGCGCGGCTTACGCCTCGTCCGTGCCCTCGCCGCGGACGAGGAACTCACCCTCGTCCTTGGACGCGTCGAGATACTCGCCCGCGTCCTCGTCGCGGCCTGTGCCGGACGTGGCGAACACGCCGAGCGGATCGTCGCCCGTGCCGGCCTCGACCGGCTGGGCGAGTTCGGCCGCGCGCAGCTCCGCCGCGCTGTTCGGGGCCGCCAGCGCCGCCGCCAGGCTGCGCTGCTGCGCCCGGAGCGCCGCGTCGCGAGACGACGCCGTCACGCGCATCCGGTGCATCCCCGCGCCCGTGCCCGCCGGGATAAGCCGGCCGACGATCACGTTTTCCTTCAGGCCCGTAAGGTCGTCGATCTTGCCCTGCACCGACGCTTCGGTCAGCACCCGGGTCGTCTCCTGGAAGGAGGCGGCCGAGATGAAGCTCTGCGTCTGCAGCGACGCCTTGGTGATGCCGAGCAGCACCGGCTTGCCTTCGGCCGGGTCGCGGTTCTCGGCGCGGAGGCGCGCGTTGACCTTGTTCATCTCGGCCAGATCGACCTGCTCGCCCGGCAGGAACGTGCTGTCGCCGGCCGCGGTGATCTCGACCTTCTGCAGCATCTGACGGACGATCGTCTCGATGTGCTTGTCGTTGATCTTCACGCCCTGCAGTCGATAAACCTCTTGGATCTCCGCGACGAGGTACTCGGCGAGCGCCTCTACGCCGAGCACGTCGAGGATGTCGTGCGGGTCGGGCGAGCCGCCGACCAGGTTGTCGCCGCGCTTGACGTAGTCGCCTTCCTGCACGTCGATCACCTTTGACTTCGGCACGAGATACTCGACCACCTCGCCGCCGTCCTCAGGCTGGATGCCGATCTTGCGCTTGGCCTTGTAGTCCTTGCCGAACACCACGCGGCCGGAGACCTTGGCGATGATCGCATTCTCCTTGGGCTTCCTCGCCTCGAACAGCTCCGCCACCCGCGGCAGACCGCCGGTGATGTCGCGCGTCTTGGCGCTTTCCCGCGAAGCGCGCGCCAGCACGTCGCCCGCGCCGACCTCCTGGCCCTCCTCGACTGACAGCACCGCGCCGGACGCCAGCATGTAGCGCGCCGCTTCGCCCGACTCCTCGGCGAGAAGGGTGATGCGCGGGCGCAGGTCCTCCTTCGACTTGGTCGGGGCGCGATATTCGGTCACTACGCGCTGGACGATGCCGGTGGCCTCGTCGCTCTGCTCCGTCAGCGTCTTGCCGTCGATCAGGTCCTGGAACTTCACCACTCCGCCCGTCTCGGTGATCACCGGCTGGGTGAACGGATCCCATTCGGCCATCCGCTCGCCCTTGGTGACGATGTGCCCGTCGTCGAACATGACATATGCACCGTAGGGAATGCGGTGCACCGCCCGCTCGCGCCCGTCCATGTCGACGATCGCCAGCTCGCCGTTGCGGCTCAGCACCACCCGGCGGCCGCGGCCGTCGAGGATGACGCGGAGGTCACGGAACTGTACGGTGCCGTCGGCCGGCGCGTCCAGGTTCGACGTCTCGTTGAGCTGCGCCGCGCCGCCGATGTGGAAGGTCCGCATGGTGAGCTGCGTGCCCGGCTCGCCGATCGATTGGGCGGCGATCACACCCACCGCCTCGCCGATGTTCACCGGCGTGCCTCGGGCGAGGTCGCGCCCGTAGCACTTGCCACAGACGCCCTGCAGCGCTTCGCAGACCAGCGGCGAGCGGATCTTCATGCCCTGCAGCCCGATCGCCTCGATCGTCACCACCGCGGCCTCGTCGAGCAGGGTGCCTGCCGGGATGACCACGTCCTGTGTCTTGGGGTCTACGACGTCCTCGCCCGTGGTGCGGCCGAGGATGCGCTCGCCGAGCGAAGCGATGGTCGCCCCGCCCTGCACGATGGCGCGCATCTCGAGCATTCGCTCCGTGCCGCAATCCTCCTCCACGACGACGCAGTCTTGGCTCACGTCGACGAGGCGGCGGGTGAGGTAGCCCGAGTTGGCGGTCTTCAGCGCCGTATCGGCCAGGCCCTTGCGGGCGCCGTGGGTGGAGTTGAAATACTCGAGGACGGTCAGGCCTTCCTTGAAGTTCGAGATGATCGGCGTTTCGATGATCTCTCCGCTGGGCTTGGCCATCAGGCCGCGCATGCCGGCGAGCTGCTTCATCTGCGCCTGCGAACCACGGGCCCCGCTGTGCGCCATCATGTAGATGGAGTTGATCGGGGCCATGCGGCCGTTCTCGTCCTTGGGCTGCGCCTGCAGGTCTTTCATCATGGCGTTCGCCACTTGGTCGCCGCAGCGGCTCCAGGCGTCGATCACCTTGTTGTACTTCTCCTGCTGCGTGATCAGGCCGTCCTGATACTGCTGCTCGTAATCCTTCACGAGGCTGCGGGTCTCGTCGACCATCGCCACCTTTTCGTGCGGGATGATCATGTCGTCCTTGCCGAAACTGATCCCCGCTTTAAACGCGTGGCGGAAGCCGAGCTGCATGATTGCGTCAGCAAACAGCACCGTCTCCTTTTGCCCCGTGTGGCGATAGACCACGTCGATGACGTCGCCGATCTCCTTCTTGGTGAGCAGCCGGTTGACCGTCTCGAACGGCACCCGGTGCGACTTGGGCAGCGTCTCGCCGAGCAGCATGCGGCCGGGCGTGGTGTCCACCCGCTTCATGTACTGCTTGCCGGCCTCGTCCGTCTGGGGGACGCGGCTGGTGATCTTGGTGTGCAGCGTCACCGCCTTGGCGGCCAAGGCTGCGTGTACCTCGTTCATGCCCGACAGCAGACTGCCTTCGCCCGGCTCGCCCTCGCGCTCCAGCGACAGGTAGTAAAGGCCGAGCACCATGTCCTGCGACGGGACGATGATCGGCTTGCCGTTGGCGGGGCTGAGGATGTTGTTGGTCGACATCATCAGCACGCGCGCCTCGAGCTGCGCTTCAAGCGAGAGCGGCACGTGCACCGCCATCTGGTCGCCGTCGAAGTCCGCGTTGAACGCGGCGCAGACCAGCGGGTGGAGCTGGATCGCCTTGCCCTCGATCAGCACCGGCTCGAACGCCTGGATGCCGAGGCGGTGGAGCGTGGGTGCGCGGTTGAGCAACACGGGGTGCTCGCGGATCACCTCGTCCAGGATGTCCCAGACTTCCTTGCGCTCCTTCTCGACCCACTTCTTGGCCTGCTTAAGCGTCATCGACAGACCCTTGGCGTCGAGCCGCGAGTAGACGAACGGCTTGAACAGCTCGAGCGCCATCTTCTTCGGCAGGCCGCACTGGTGGAGCTTGAGCTCCGGACCGGTGACAATGACCGAACGGCCCGAATAGTCGACGCGCTTGCCGAGCAGGTTCTGGCGGAAGCGGCCCTGCTTGCCCTTGAGCATGTCGGACAGCGACTTCAGCGGACGCTTGTTGGCGCCCGTGATCGTGCGACCGCGCCGGCCGTTGTCGAACAGCGCGTCGACCGACTCCTGCAGCATCCGCTTTTCGTTGCGGACGATGATGTCCGGCGCGCGCAGCTCCACCAGCCGCTTCAGCCGGTTGTTGCGGTTGATCACGCGACGGTACAGGTCGTTGAGGTCCGACGTCGCGAAGCGGCCGCCGTCGAGCGGCACCAGCGGGCGCAGCTCGGGCGGGATCACGGGAACGACGTCCAGGATCATCCACTCAGGGCGATTGCCGCTCTCGAGGAAGCTTTCGACGACCTTGAGCCGTTTGATGATCTTCTTCGGCTTGAGCTCGCTCTTGGTGGTGGCGAGCTCTTCCAGCAGCTGCGTCCGCTCGCCTTCGAGGTCAAGGTCGATCAGCATTTGCTTGACGGCTTCCGCGCCGATGCCTGCGCTGAACGCGTCCTCGCCGTACTGGTCCTGCGCTTCGGTCAGCTCGTCCTCAGTGAGGAGCTGGTACTTCTCCAGCGGCGTCAGCCCCGGCTCCGTGACGATGTACGCCTCAAAGTAGAGCACACGCTCGAGCTGCTTGAGCTGCATGTCGAGGAGGAGCCCGATACGGCTCGGCAGCGACTTCAGGAACCAGATGTGCGCGACAGGCGCGGCGAGCTCGATGTGGCCCATGCGCTCGCGGCGGACCTTAGAGACGGTCACCTCCACGCCGCACTTCTCGCAGACGATGCCCTTGTACTTCATTCGCTTGTACTTGCCGCACAAGCACTCGTAATCCTTGATCGGCCCGAAGATGCGCGCGCAGAACAGGCCGTCGCGCTCGGGCTTGAACGTGCGATAGTTGATCGTCTCGGGCTTCTTGATCTCGCCGAACGACCACGAACGGATGCGCTCGGGGGAGGCGATGCCGATCTGGATCTGGTCGAAAGTCTCCGGCTTGGCGACCGGATTGGCGAAATTCGTAAGTTCGTTCATGGGTTC
>CADCVW010000078.1 GCA_902806235.1 uncultured Sphingomonadaceae bacterium
CCGCGCCCCGGCACCCAGTGGGATGTATGCGTAGCCTACCTCTCGATCGTAGCCTTGCGCACCACCTGACGACACCTCGCCGCCGCTCTCGTCGATCAAGGCTCGGCCCGCAAACCCGGTAAACGGGCTCAGGGTTGCTCCACCGCCTATTGGAAAATCCATCCCGATGTGCAGTTCGAGCTGGCCGACCGCCTGGCTAACATTTTCGATTCGATCGTCGCCATTGGCGTCCGGCGAGCGGTAGTCGACGGATCCTCCGGCAGTCGCAAACTTGCCGCGCAAAAAGAGGCCGCCGCCGATCGTCTCCACATAGGACAGATGGAGGCCACCGAAGAGGCCATCATCGTAAGCGACGGTCTCGCCTTCGAACCGCTCGCGGTAGCTGTAATCGAAAACTTCCGCGCCGACTTCAAAACCACCACGGGTCTTAGCCTGCGCCCCGGCCGGCACGAGCGTCGCCGAGGCGAGTAGAGCTGTGACAAGACAAGCTTTATCTTTCATTATTCCCTCCCGTGACCAGCGGCCGAACTGGCTGTGGCGTGAGAAGCAATCTGAATTGCCCGGCTTGCGGGAACATTACGACGCAAACGCGCGTGCGTAAGCTTGCCGCAATGTTGGTTCAGCAAAATCAAACCTGGCGACGAAGGGCGAGGAATTGAGAATTCTGCTGGTAGAGGATGAGCCGGAACTCGGCGCCGTATTGACCTTCAGATTGAAGGCCGAGGGCTATGTGGTTGACCACGTCACCAGCTTTGGTGAGGCGATCGAGGCGGTACTGGGTGCGCAATACCGTTTGCTGCTTCTCGACCGCCGACTGCCCGACGGCGACGGTCTGTCGCTGCTGCCCGTGGTTCGCACCCGACCCTCGCCGCCTCCAGCGATTGTTCTCACCGCAATGGACGACGTGCCGGACCGTGTAGCCGGCCTTGATGCCGGAGCTGAGGATTATCTGATCAAGCCTTTCTCGGTTGAGGAGTTGCTGGCTCGCATTCGTGTTCTCCTTCGGCGCTCCCTCGCCGACGTCTCATCGGTACCAAATGTAATCGTCGCCAAACTCGAGTTCGACCTCACCGCGCGCGAAGCCAAGGTCAGCGGCGTTCCGCTTTCCCTGCCCCGCCGCGAACTCGCTATTCTCGACACTCTTGCGCGCCGCGCCGGCCGCGTGGTCATGCGCGAGCACTTGGAAACCCAGGTCTATGGTTACGACGACGACATCTCCTCCAATGCTCTGGAAGCTCACATCTCGCGGCTTCGGAAAAGGCTTCTTGATGCAGGAGCTGACGTAGTTCTCCATGGTGTTCGGGGTGTCGGCTACATGCTGAGGGCAGCATGAAGTTACCTCGCGCCTCGCTCGTCCGACGCCTCACTCTCGGCTTCATCCTCGGCCACATCGCGGCACTTTCGATTATCCTGATGTCGATGTGGCCACTCGCCGGACTGAACGACGACCAAGTAGGTCCTGACGTGGTTCTCGCGATGCTCCGAGACGAACTGATCGAAACACCCACTGGGTTCGAGCTTTCCGCCGACAGCAGCTTTTCGCGTTTCGCCCGGAAGAGCCCCGGCGTTTGGTTTGTCGCAGAAAAAGAACACCGCTTGCTGCGATGGGGCCCGATCCCTGCTGACGCCCTGCGGATACTCGATAGCCTTCCGCCGGTGACGGTGATGGCCGCCTTCGGCAACATCGGCGCCCCAGGACGGCGCGGCGATATGGGCGTCATTCGAGAGGATGTGGATTCGGGCTCGCTCCTCCTAGCGGCCGGCGGAGTGAAGGCCGAAGCCGTTTTCTTCGGCACATGGCTGGATTACCTCCATCGCGAACTTTTCACGATGGTGCCGATCGGCAGCGCTATTCTCAGCCTTTTGGGTGCACTGATCGCTGTACCCCTGGTGCTGCGAAGCGTTGGGCCGACTGTGCGGGCGGCGATCGCTCTCGATCCCGCCAATCCCGCGCAACGCCTTCCTGATCAACATGTCGTGAAAGAGCTGTTGCCCATGGTACGCGCCTTCAACGGCGCACTTGAACGGCTCGAGGCGGGGTTCGAGCGCCGCCGCCGGTTCATTGCGGATGTCGCACATGAACTGCGAACGCCGCTTGCGATCCTGACGATGCACGTCGACGTGTTGCCTGCCGGAAGCTCGAAAACAAATCTGCAGCGGACGGTCTTCCGCCTCGGGCAGATGGTCGGGCAGATGCTGGATGCGGAACGGCTCGCTTTGGCAGACCGCCGACGCTCCCAAGTAGATTTGGTGGCCACTTCCAAAGCTGCTGTGGCGGAAATCGCTCCCCTTGCCGTTCAAAGCGGCTACGAAATCGAATTCAACGCACAGGCCGCGCAGGTCGTGGTGGACGCGGACGCCCACGCAGTGCTGCGCGCGCTACTCAACCTGCTCGGCAACGCAATCGCTCACGGAGGAAACGCCGGTACGATCCGGGTGTGCGTCTCATCAAAGGGTAGCATTGAGGTAGCTGACGATGGTCCCGGCGTTTCGCCAGACGCACAGGATCGCATCTTCGAGCCGTTCCACCGGGAGCGTTGGGACAAAGATGGCTGCGGACTGGGGCTGCACCTAGTGCGCGAAATCATGCGCAGCCACGGGGGCGAGGTGCGGCTGCAGGGTTCAGGAGTTGGTGCTCGCTTCCGCCTTGAGTTTCCTATTCAATAATCCCGTGGCTGACCCGCGCAAGATCGTCAGCCATGTTGAAGTGGGGACAGGAGCTACAGGCACTGCCAAAGAAGCACATGGACTGGTCGCGCAGGAACGGTCTCCCGAGAACGGCCTTGCCATCGAACGTCTGCTTGCCGGCTTCACAGAACGGGCCCTGAACGTCTGCTGGGGGCGCTAAGCTAGCGTCCGCTCCGCATGAACGAGCGTCGGCTACTCGCCTGCGCTCACCCGAAAGCAGCCGTTCCGCTTCCCACCACCAGCAGACGTTCGCGCCTGATGCCATCCTGAGCGGCGGAAAGTGGCTGTCAGGAGAACGTCGGGACTTCGCGGCTGAGGCGGCCGTTCGGAAGAGCTAAGTAGCTTATGTCTGCTTTCGACCCGTTGCGGACGTTCAAACGGACGCCATGAAATGACCTCCTAGCGCAACACTGCGACCGCATCGACCAGCTGCACGTCGTGCATCTGCTCAAGATAGGCTTCGAAATACCCTTTGTGCGATGCTCCCACGATGGCCAGCACGCGCCCGCCAGGCGCCTTCCCCATCGTGTCGCGGATATTGGCGACCATGCGCAGGTTTCGCGTCTCCCACGAGGTGAGATAGCGGCGTCCGAAGCCCTGCGGTGACGTGTCGCGGAGCGCGGCGCCGAAATCGCCGTCGAACGCGAGCTGGGCCTGCTCAGGCGCGTTGTAGATCCGGTACGCTGCGAGCACGCCCTCGCCCGTGCCGAGCCTCTCACTGATCGCCTTCTCCGCAACTTGGCGCTTCCCTGAAGCCGGATTATCCCAAATCCGTTTCAAGGCGGCGCCGAATGCTTCTTCCTCCTCGGCTCCGACCGCGAAGTCCGCGCTGTGATCATCGACGGGGAAGACCCGCTCGAGGCCGAGCCGGGCAGCGAGTGCTGCAGCGATCAGATAGTTTTCGTTCCGGCGCTGGCGCAATAACTCGAGGCGGGTAACCAACATCGTATCCAAGCCGTCCCCTTCGCGCCGTTCCGCCGGGGCGAGCCGCAGCCACTGAACCAACGCGGACGTGCCATCGCCTGCGGCCAGGAACACCGCCGCGAGGTGCCGGCGCTGGGCCGGAGCCGGCGCGGCGGGCCAGCTTGCGAGCAGCCGATCAGCGGCCTCCGTCGCTGCCACTACGTCCAGGCCCGTCGCTGCGCGGGCGGCCGCAGTGTCCGGACAATAGGAGGCGACCGTGGCGGAATAGCGCGCCGAATAGCGTCGAAGCTGGTCGCATTGGGCGCCCGACAGCGCCTCAACCGTGATGATCCGCGGTCGCCATTTCGCCAGCCGATCCAGCAGCGGCGCGAGCGTGCGGGCATCGAACGTTTCGGGGAAGCCGGACAGGTGCGGTGTACCGAGCACCAGCACTTCGTTGGGCGTCGCAGCCGCTGGTGCCTTGAGGCGGCTGGGATTGAAGGTCGAGCGGTAGTCCGCAGCGGGCGCATGCGTCGACGCGCCAGCGGCTACCGCCATGAGCAACACCCAAACCCGGCGCATGCGCTTCTCCCCTGCGAGACGCATCGGATAGCGGCGGTGTCTTACATCTCCAATACACTTCCAGGCCGGACCAGCAACTTTTGTCCGCTTTCCATCTGTGGACGCCCCTTCGGGTGCAAGCGGTTTCGTGAGGTTCTGGCGCGTGGTCGGGTGCTGCCATCTGTCCGGCCTGTTGGTGCGGCGCGGTGGCCGCTGGCCCGTATGGGAGTGAGCTGGACCGGGTGCCACATCACCCAAGGCGTGCTTGGACAGCACGGTGGAAAGCCCTGGCTTGCCCGGTCCCGTCTAGCCGACTGTTGCGCCATACCCTCCTTCGACCGCCCACGCCCTCCGACGTCTCAGGCCCTGAGCAGCACTAGGCCGCCAGCGCCGGAGCCCGGTAGCTCTCTCCTGTGCGCATCACCGCCCAGACGACCCGCGCTGTTTTGTTGGCCAGCGCGACCGTGACCAGCATGCGCGGCTTGCGCGCCAGCATGCCGGCCAGCCACGAGCCGTCGGGCGCGCCCTTGTGGCTGGCGTGGCGCACCACCGCGCTGGCGCCCAGGATGAGCAACCGCCGCAAGCTGCGCTCGCCCATGCGGGTGATCGCGCCCAGCCGTTCCTTGCCGCCGCTGGAGTTCTGCCTGGGCACAAGCCCCAGCCAGGCCGCGAAGTCGCGGCCGCGGTTGAACACCTCCGGCGCAGGTGCCAGCGCCAGCAGCGCGGTGGCGGTCACGGGTCCTATGCCCGGCACGCCCATGAGCCGGCGCGCGGCCTCGTCCTCGCGCGCCCGGCGTACGATCTCGCGGTCGAGTTGGGCGATGCGCCCGTCCAGCCCGGCCAGCATGTCCAGCATCATGCGCAGGACCGGGCGCGCGGCATCGGGCACGTCGGAGGCCGGGTCGTCGACCAGTTCGGCCAGCCTTTTGATATGCGCCAAGCCTTGCGGCGCCACCCAGCCCAGCTCGGCCATGTGGCTGCGGCATGCGTTGGCGAGCTGCGTGCGCTGGCGCACCACCAGGTCGCGCGCCCGGAACACGAGCGCGCTTGCCTGCTGTTCTTCCGACTTCACCGCTACGAACCGCATGCTGGGCCGCTGCGCGGCCTCGCAGATCGCCTCGGCATCGGCTGCATCGTTCTTCTGCCGCTTCACAAACGGCTTCACGTAAGCCGGCGGGATGAGCCGGACGTCATGGCCCAGCCGCTGGAGCTCGCGGCCCCAGTGGTGCGCGCCTGCGCACGCTTCCAGCGCCACCACGCAGCGCGGCTGAGCGGCGAAGAACGAGATCAACTTGGCCCGGCTCAGCTTGCGGCTGAACACCATATGCCCAGCCGGATCCGCCCCGTGCGCGTGGAAAACATGCTTGGCGATGTCCAAGCCGATCGTGGTAACCTTCTCCATGGACGCCTCCCTCAGGTGAAGCTCGACACTCCACCTTGGCACACAAGATGCCGTCGGGGGGCGTCCACCCCATCACTCATTGCGAACATTAACTCGCACCTCCAGCCAACAGACTGATGCTGAAATTTGTCTGACACCTACGTGGCTCCATCGAACTGGATAAGGTCGGCCCAAATAATGACGTGCTCGGCCGTGTGGAGCGCTTGCTCGAGAAGCAACGGAAGAGCGTGAGCGAGCGCGGCGCGGCCTATCTCGTTTTCGACGACCCACTCTGGAGCGACCCGTTCGGGCCGAACTGGCTTGCCATGGGCATCTATGACCGTGGTCGGTTCTGGATTGACCAGAACATCGACGAGCGGCGGTTGCGCTACGACCTGCGCTGCCTCCACGGTTCAGTCTTCTGCGTGTTTGCCGCGTTAATGGTCCTCTTCTTCGTGCCAGTAAGCGGAGGCTTGTTAGTCGGCCTGAAGTGGACCGGAGCGATGTTTGCGTGGCTTTACGGCGTGAACGTTCTGCTAGCACTCGCGCGAGTGCCGTCGGCCATCCGCAGAGCTGTCCGACACGGCTGATCTTTATGGCGAGCTCCCACCCGGAGCGGACAGCAACATCGTGCTCCGAGCACCGCTACTCCTTCACCACCTTACCCTCCTTCATCACGAACCCCACCCGCTTCAGCACTGTCACGTCGGCCAACGGGTCCGCCGCCACCGCGATCAGGTCCGCCGCTTTCCCCGGCTCCAGCGTGCCGACTTCCGCCGCCACGCCCAGCAGCTCTGCCGCGTTCACCGTCGCGGCCTGGATCGCGGCCGCTGGGGTCATGCCGTGCTTCACCATCAGCTCGAACTCGTCGGCGTTGCGGCCGTGCTTGGAGACGCCCGCGTCCGTGCCGAAGGCGATGCGGACGCCGGCGGGGTAGGCGCGACGCAACGACTGGCCAGTGATGCCGATGCGCCAGCGCACCTGCTCCAGCACGCGCGCCTCGTAGGCGTTGGGGTTGGCCGCCAGCCGCTCGATGTAGCCGTTCACAGTGGACAGCGTCGGGACGTAGAAGGCCCCCGCGCGCTTGAACAGGCGGACCGTTTCGTCGTCCATCTCCGTGCCGTGCTCGATCGAGTCCGCGCCCGCCGCTAAGGCCGCGTTGACGCCGGACGCGCCGTGCGCGTGGACCGCCACTTTCCGCCCGTACATGTGCGCCGTGTCCACGAGCGCCTTCACTTCGTCGTCGAACGCCATGCGCGCGCGGCCGGTGCCGCTGTTCACCCCGCCGGTGGTGGCGATCTTGATCACGTCCGCGCGGCGGCGGATCTGCGTGCGCACTGCACGGCGGCAGGACTCGACGCCGTCGCACACGTTCTCCTGGCCCACCGCGGCGCTGAAAGCGTCGTTGAACCCGGTGCGTCCGTCCATATGCCCGCCGGTGGTCGAAATGGAGACGCCCGCGTCCAAGATGCGCGGGCCGACCTGCGTGCCGCCGGCGATCGCGTCGCGTAGCGCGAGCGTCGCGCCCGTGCCGTCGCCGAGGTTCCTGACGGTGGTGAAGCCCGCCATCAGCGTCTTGCGCCCGTTCTCCGCCGCGCGGAAGGCGACCGCGGCGGGGCTGTCCTGCACGCCCTCCACCAGCCCCGCGTAGCCGCCCGCGTCGCTGTCGAGATGGACGTGGGCATCGATCAGCCCGGGCAGCACGAAGCGGTCGGAAAGGTCGATCAGCGCCGCGCCGGGCGGGGGCGCGACGAAGCCGTCGCGCACCGCCTCCACCTTACCCCCGCGCAGCACCAGCGTTGCCTGCCGGCGTGGGGGACGGCCGGGGCGGTCGAGGAGCGTGCCGGCGTGGACATAGGTGAGCGCGGGCTCGGTCGCGGACGCGGCGGGAGCCTGGCCCGCGATAGGGGCTACGAGCGCGAGGAGGAGAGCGAAGGCGAGGCGCATGGACGCGGGCTCCTTGTGGGTACCCGCCCTGCTTAGGCCCGAACCGCCCGCCTGCGAAAGCCGGGGTCGGAGCGTTCCGCCCCTTTCCTCACACGAACAGCGCCACGCTCTGCATCCCGTTCGCTGCCGGCGCGCCGTCGCGGCTCCACACGCCCATCACTTGGCTCGAGCAGCCGTTCTTCGCGTAGTTCGCCGACGCGCGGAGCAGCCACCAGCCGTCGCGCGTGCGCGGCTCCGCCGTCAGCAGGTTGACCATCCATGTCATGGAGCTGATCGGTCCTTGGCGCTCGAACAGCATCATCGCCGCGGGCGGCAGCGCGTCGCCCACCAGCATGATCTCCGTCATTGGGTGCAGCCCGTCGCGGTCCTTGACGCGCGCCCAGCGCAGGATGTCGGGCGCGCGCGGGCCGTCCTTGCCTTGCGCGAAGGCGAGGTCGAAATTGCGGGTGAAGCCCGGCGCCGCCGACAGGTGGGTGACGGGGGCCGCCTCCGGCGGCGGCACGGGCGGCGCCGCCGCGTCGTCGTGGTCGACGTGGCTGTCCAGCGCCCCCATAAACACGAAGGTCGCGCGCAGCCCCAGCCCCGCCTCCCCCACCACGTCTGCCTGGACGAACGCAGCGTTGCGCCCGCGGCGCAGCAGGGTCGCGCTCGCTTCCAGCGCGCCGCCGAGTGGGCCGACGAAGCTCACCTGCGCCGAGCGCAGCGGCGGCAGGTCCGGCGCGGAGCAACGCGCCGCCTCGAAGGCCAGCGCCGCGGACGCGCCACCGTACGCGGTGCGCCCCTGCATCCAGCCCTCGTCGAGCGTGGCGCGCAGCGTGGAGCCGGACCGGTCGGCGGCGAGGAGGATGGACTGGAAGCTCAGGGGATCGCTCCTGATGAAGTGTCGCCGCCACCCTAGACCGTTCGGGCTGAGCTTGTCGAAGCCCTCCCTTCCCCTTCGGCGACGGGCCGTCCAGGAAAGCGCTTCGACGGGCTCAGCGCGAAAGGAGTTGTCGGAGCGCGGAACCTCTAAGCTTCGACCCGCAGCGCCGACGCTGCGACCTCCTCCGCCCGGGCGAACAGCGCGGGATCGATCTCGAGCCCGCTCGCTCCTACGTTGTCGTCCAGCTGCTCCGGCCGGCTCGCGCCGACGATGGCGCTGGCGACGTTCGGCTCACGCAGGACCCAGGCGAGCGCAAACTGCGCCATGGAGCAGGCGGCTTCCGCCACGATCGGCCGCAACTTCTCCACCGCGTCCAGCACCTCCGGCCGCGTCAGCCGCTCCATGAAGCCGCCCATCTCCTGACTGGCGGCCCGGCTGTCGCTCGGCGGCGGGCTGCCGGGGCGGTACTTGCCGGTGAGCACGCCCTGCGCCAGCGGCGACCAGACAATCTGGGAGATGCCATTCGCCGCGCACAGCGGGATCACCTCCTTCTCCGGCCGCCGCCAGAACAGCGAATACTGCGGCTGGGACGAGACGAAGCGCGCGCCGGGCAAGGCGAGCGCGTCGCGGATGTTCTTCGGGCTCCACTCGGAAAAGCCGAGATAACGCACCTTTCCGCTCTCCACCGCGCGCGTCAGCGCCTCCATCGTCTCGTCGAGCGGCGCGTCGGGGTCGTAGCGGTGGCACTGGTAGAGATCGACGTGGTCGGTGCGCAGCCGCCGCAGGCTGGCGTCCAGCTGCTTCTCCACCTGCGCGCGCGACAGCCCGCGGTCGGTGTCCGACATCGGGAAGAACAGCTTGGTGGCGAGCACATAAGAGTCCCGTGGGCGCCCGCTCAGCGCTTCCCCTAAGAACTCCTCGGCCGCCCCGCGCCCGTACACGTTGGCAGTGTCTATGAAGTTGACCCCGAGCTCGAACGCCCGGTCGAGGCAAGCGCGGGCGCGGTCGCGCTCCACGCCGACGCCGTAGGTGAGCCAGGAGCCGAGCGAGATCTCGGACACGCGGAGGTCGGACGCGCCGAGCTGGCGATACTGCATGGGCAGGGCTCCTGAATGACGGGGTGAACGCCATACGCGCGGGAAAGGCCCAAGCTCCCTGTCCCGCTCGCGAAGCCCGCCGCGGCGGAGCCGCGCCGTCGGTCTTGGCTGCGGCCAGGCCGGCCAGCCCCGCGCGTGAGGCGAATAGATCCCGCTATTCTGCTCCGCGCTGCCGCTAGCGCATCTCTCTCCCCGGCCGCCGCGACCCGCCGACATCCAGGTGCGACCCCGCGTCGACCAGCAGCACCTCGCCCGTCACCAGCCGCATTTCGTCGCTGAGGAAGGTGACGATCACGTCCGCGATGTCCTCCGCGCTCCCCGCCTTGGCGAGCGGGACGGAAGCGGCGATCTGCGCGTCGAGCCGGGCGAGCCCTTCCTCGCCCAGCCGGTCGCCAAACCAGCCAGTGCCGACGTAGCCCGGCGCCACCGCGTTGACCCGGATCGCCGGCGCGAGCGCGCGGGCGAGCGACTTCGTCATGGTGATCATCGCGCCCTTGGACGCGGCGTAGGCAACGGACGAGCCGTGGCCGAACACGCCCGCCACCGACGCGACGTTGACCACCGCGCCCCCGCCCACCTCGCGCATCGGCTCCGCGCAGGCCCGGATCACCTGCCACGCGCCGACGACGTTCAGCCGGTAGATGTCCAGCCAGTCGTCGGCGGACAGCGCGTCCAGGTCTTCGTGGTTCGCGAACTTGGTCGTCCCCGCGTTGTTGACGAGCAGGTCGATTCGCCCGAACCGGTCGAGCGCCGCGCCCGCCAGCGCGCGCGCCTCCCCGTCGTCGCCGACGTCGGCTCGGACGGCGATCGCCTCCGGCAGCTCCGCGGCCAGCGCCTCCGCCTCCGCCGCGCTGCGGCTGTAGTTGACGACCACTCTCGCCCCGCGCGCGGCGAGCCTGCGCGCGGTCGCCGCGCCGATCCCGCGCCCGCCGCCGGTGACGATCGCGACCCGGCCGTCCATCAGACCGCCGCCTGCCCCGGCGGCGGCGGCACGAACGGATGCGAGCTCGATAGCCCGCCGTCCACCGCGACCGCCTGGCCGTTGACGTAGCTCGCCTCGTCGGAGGCGAGGAACAGCGCCGCCCGCGCGATCTCCTCCGGCTGACCGCCGCGCTTCAGCGGGTTGAGCTGGCCGATCTTCGCCTCGGCCCCCTTGGCCCGCGCCCGCTCGTACATCGGCCGCGTCATGCCCGTCTCGATCAGCCCGGGGCAGATCGCGTTTACCCGCACCCCCGTGCCCGCCAGCTGCTGCGCGGCGGTCTGGACGAGGTTGATCACCCCCGCCTTGGACGCGGAATAATGCGCCGGTCCCGCCCCCGAACGGATGCCGGCGACCGACGCGGTGCAGATGATCGCGCCGCCGCCCCGCTCGGCGATAGTTGGCGCCGCGTGCTTCACCGCCAAGAACGGCCCGACGAGGTTGACTCGCAGCAGCTCCAGCCAGTCGTCGGGAGTTGCGTCGAAGAAGCCGCCGCGCGCCGCGCCCGTCACCCCGGCGTTGGCCCAGAACACGTCGAGTCCGCCGAAGCGCTCGACCGCGGTGGCGACGGCCTGGGCCACGTCCTCCTCGCGCCCCGCGTCCATCCGCAGCGCGATCGCGTGGCCGCCCGCTACCCCGATCATGTCCGCGGTCTCGGCGACGGCGTCGGATCGGTCGCAGGCGACGACGCGCCCCCCTTCCGCTGCGAACAGCCGCGCCGCCGCGCGGCCGATGCCGGACGCCGCGCCCGTGACGATGATCGACTTGTCCGTGAACCGCATCAAATCGTCGTCCCTCCGTCTACCACGATCGCCTGCCCCGTGGTGTAGGCCCCCGCCGCGCTGGCGAGGAACACCGCTGCCCCCGCGATGTCCGCCGGCTCGCCGACGCGGCGCAGCGGCGTGTTCCGGTTTACCCGCTCCTCCGCCCCGGGATCCTCGAGCAGCGCGCGGGCGAAGTCGGTGCGGATCAGCCCGGGCGCGATGCAGTTCACGCGTATGTTGTCGGGCCCGAGCTCCACCGCCAGGTTGCGCGCGAGCTGGAAGTCGGCGGCCTTGGACACGCAATAGGCGCCGATCACCGGCGAGCCGCGCAGGCCGCCGATGGAGGAGACGATGATCACCGCCCCGTCGCGGCGCTCGCGCATCTCCGGCAGCGCCATCTGGATTAGCCAATGGTTGGACAAAATGTTGTTGTCGAGGATCTTGCGGAACTGCTCATCCGAGATGCCGCCCATCGGCCCGTAATAGGGATTGGAGGCCGCGTTGCAGACCACCACGTCGATGCGGCCGAAGGCGCGCCGCGTCTCGTCCACCAGCGCCTGCAAGGCGTTCTTGGACGAGATGTTGGCGGGCACGGCGATCGCCCGCCCTTCCCCGTGCCGCTCATTGATCGCCTCCGCGACCTCTTGGCACGGCTCCGCCTTGCGGGAGGAGATCACCACGCGGGCGCCGTGCACCGCCATCTCCTCGGCGATCGCGCGCCCGATGCCCCGGCTGGAGCCGGTGATGATCGCGACCTTGCCGGTCAGGTCGAACAGGGACATGGCTCCGCTCCTACTCCTTCGCGCCCGCACGCTTGGCGAATTCCCACGCGGCCGCCGACAGCTGCGGTACGCGCGAACCCATCTCCTCGGCCTGGGTCGAGGACGCGGTGCCGTCGAGGAAGCGCTTCTTGATGCCCTGGACGATACCCGCCAGCCGGAACAGCGAATAGGCGAAATACCAGTCGAGGTTCGGGATGCCCTGTCGATCGGTCGCCGCGCAGTAGATCGCCGCGGCCTCGTCCAGCGTCGGGATGCCCTCGGCGGCGAAGTCGACGCCCGCGATGCCGGCGCGGTTCACGCTCTCCGTCACCCAGTTCATCGCGAGGTAGGCGAAGTCGGACAGGGGATCGCCGGTGGTCGACAGCTCCCAGTCGAGCACCGCCTTCACGCGCGGTTGCGAAGCATCCAGCATCAGGTTGTCGAGCCGGTAGTCGCCGTGGACGATGGAACTTCGCGTCTGCTCGGGCACCGTGCGCGGCAGCCAGTCGATCAGCTTCTCCATCTCGGCCACGTCGTCGGTCTGCGCGCCGCGGTACTGCCGAATCCAGCGGTCGACCTGGCGGGCGAAGAAGTTGCCGGGCCGCCCGAAGTCGGCGAGGCCGAGAGCTTGGTAGTCGAGCTGGTGGAGCCGCCCCAGCGTCTCGATCATCGCCCTGTAGGTCGCGCCGCGCTCGTCGCGGCTCATCCCCGGCAGCCGCCCGTCCCACAGGTTGCGCCCTTCCACCAGCTCCATGACGTAGAAGATGGAGCCGATCACCGCCTCGTCGGTGCAGAGCGCGTAGGGTTTCGCCACCGGATAGCCGACGGGGTGCAGCGCGGTAATCACGCGATACTCGCGGTCGACCGCGTGGGCGGAGGGGAGCGTCGGGCCAAACGGCTTGCGGCGGAGCACGTAGCGGCCGCTGGGCGCATCGATGCGAAAGGTGGGATTGGACTGGCCGCCCGCGAACTTGGCGACCTCCGCGGGTCCGTGGAAGCCGTCGACGTTCGCCTCCAGCCAGCGGGTGAGCGCGGCCACGTCCAGCCGGTCGCGCTCGGTAAGCGCCGCCGTGCCGCTCTCGTCCTCCGCCGCCATGCCCTCTCCCCGGGTCGCTATGCCGCGGTGCTAGAGGTTGGGCGGGGGGAGGTAAAGGGCGCGCCATGTTCCCTCTCCCCTTCAGGGGGAGAGGGTTAGGGAGAGGGGAAGTCCGGCAATAGGAAGAGCCGAGCTCAGCAGGCGAGCTCGACCCCTCTCTCCTGAATGGGAGAGGGGTCTCTTTCCTAGAACCGCTTGCTTAGCCCGATCTTGAGCTGCCGCCCCAGCGGGCTCGCCGTGAACGGGTCGTAGTTGAGGTCGAGCCGGGCGAAGGGCGGGTCCTCGTCCAGCACGTTCAGCGCCGCCGCGCTGACGATCAGGTCGTCGCCGAGCTCAACCCGATAGGCGATGTCGAGCGGGGTGAAGCGGCCGATCCGGTAGCCGAGCTCGCCTTCCAAGAAGCGCTGATCGGTGTAGTCGTCGATGTAGTTCCCCGTGACGCGCAAGTTGTGCCGGTCGAAATCGAGCTCGGCAAAGAGCTGGCCTTTTTTCTTAGGCAGCGGGAAGGCGGTGGTCTGAAAATTAAGCTTGTCCACTGCCTCGAAGCCCGGCGAGACTACCAGATCGCCGATCGACAGGTCGCCCTGCTTGTATTCGAATACGTAGGTAGCATTGCCGCCGACGGTGAAGCTCCGGTCGCCACCGAGATCGAACTCGTATTGTGCGAGCAGATCAAGGCCAGATGTGCGTAGCTTCGGCCCGTTGACGAGCTGGGTGAAAATGCTTGTCACGTCCGACAGCCGCGTGGTGCCCGTCGTGCAGGCGCCCGAGCCAAATGAGAACCGGCTCGCGAGCGGGTTGGCGCAGTTGGCGAGCGAGCCGGCGACCGCGTTCGCCCCGAACACCGTGTTCAGGAGTCCAGACACCGGCTCGGCGACGATCTGGTCGTCGAGGTCATACCGGAAGTAGTCGAGCGTGGCAGAGAAACCGCCGCCGTCCAGGACTATGCCCGCGCTGTAGGTGGTCGCCGACTCAGGGGTCAGCGCCGGGTTGTCGCCGACGTCCACGCGGCGGAACGAGCCACCGATGAACTGGAGCGAGGTGACCACGTCGTTGGGCTGGATGAACGTAATTGGCGGGCCACGGAAGGTCGTGCCGATGCCGCCGCGCAGGCTCAGGAAGTCGGTCAGCTCCACGCGAAGCCGCGCCTGCGGATCGAAGGTCGAGCCAATTTGCCCGCCATAGTTTTCGTAGCGCGCGGCGAGCTGGAGGTTAACGCGCTCGCTAAAGGGCAGCTGCAACTCGCCGAAGAGGGCGTACACGTCGCCGCTGGTTTCGTAGTCATTCGACGTCCCGAGAAAACCGAGCGCGCCGACGTTGTTGGTGCAGGTAGTGGCATTAAACGCACCATTCGACGGGCAGGGCGTAAAGGCGGCATTGTTGAAGAAGTTGAAGCGGGCCGACGACTTCTCGTCGCGGTACTGCGCGCCCAGCGCGAAGCCGACCGGCCCGCCGCCCAGTGAAAAGCCAGCCTCGCCCGACAGTACGGCGTCGGCGACCAGCAGCTCATTCACTAGCCGCGTGCCCGAGGGCTGCAGGACGTAGCGCAGCACCTCCGGTGAATTCGCCAGCGCGGGGTTAAAGCCGGGGTTGACCTGGCCCGTGATCGGATTCGACTGGATCGCGTTGGAGAAAGGATTGAAGAACAGGCAGCCGTTCTGGCCGGGCGTGTTGGCGGCCACGTTGCAGGTCTCGCCGCCTAAGCCCCGCAATGAGAGCTGGAGACGGTCGACCACCGTGTCGAGCTGGCGGCGCTTTAGCCCGTAGCGGTGATAGGTGACGCCCAAGTCAACGTTGAGCGCGTCCGACAGCTCGTGGCGGAGCTCGCCGCTGAACCGCGCCGACTCAGTCTGTCCCTCGATCCCCAGTGCGCCCGGCTGGCCGCCGCGCACCCGGTCCTCCAGCGTGAGCGGGTTGCCGCCGAGCAGCGCTACCCGGAAGGCACCCACCGGCAGCAGCGCGTTGGTCGCGCCGCCCGGGAACTGATCGGGGTTGGCCGCGCGGTACGCCGCGAGGCCCGGATTGTTCGCCGGCACGAAGAACTGCGCGCCGATTGGGTTGGCCAGCCGTGAAGGCGCGTTCAGCAAGACATAGGAAGGCGAGGTGGTCTGCGTTTGGTCACCATAGCCAATCAGCGCAGACATGGTGAGCTCCGTCCGCCCGCCGAGTTCGAGCCCCGCTTCCAGGTAGCCAACGTAGCGGTTCTCGACGTCGACCAGGTTGTCGAACTGCGTGTAATTTCCTGCGCAGCGGGTGGACCCGGCACTGAGCACCGCCGTGCCGCCCAACGGCTCGCAACCGCGGTCGAGCTGCAGGCCAGCGGTTGGGGCGGTGCGGAACGGGATGAATACGCTCGGGTTGCCGCCTAACGTAAAGCCGCCCTGCGGGTTCTGAGCGTAGGAAAAGGCGGTGGTAAAGTCACGCTCGATCACTGGCAGCGCGGAGCGGTGGCGGTAGCCGAACGAGGCAAGGAGGCGCAGGCCCTCCCCTGTGTCGCGCCCGTAGGTCGCCGACGCGCTATAATCACCGTTCGAGCCTTCAATGTAATTGTAGTCGGCGGCGAGCACCAAGCCGTTCAGCCGCGAGTTGGTGATGAAGTTCACCACGCCCCCGATCGCGTCCGACCCGTAGGTCGCCGCCGCGCCGTCCTTGAGCACCTCCAGCCGCCCCAAAGCGGCGACCGGCAGAAGACTGATGTCCACCGCCGGAATCCCGAGCGGGGCCTGGACGAGCCGGCGGCCGTTGAGCAGCACCAGCGTACGGCCCGGCCCGAGTCCGCGCAGGTTTACCGTGCTGGCGCCGGCCGAGCCCTGCGCGCGCGCGTCGAACTGGTTGGTATCGCCGAGCACGCCGTTGGACACGGGCAACCGCTTCAACAACTCCACCACACTCGGCGAGCCTTGCTTGGCGATCTCGTCGGCCGAGATGACGTCGACGGGGAGCGCGGCGGTTTCGGCTGTGCCTTGAATCAAGGTGCCGGTAACGACGATTTCGTCGGGCGCCGGATCGTCGGGGATCGGCGCTTCCTCCTGCACCTGCGCGCCCGCCTCGCCGGTGGTCTGGGCGTAGACGGGGCTGCCAGCCGCCAGCGCTACGGCAAGCGACAGTGGGGCGCAGCGCGTGAGCAGGCGCGAAGTGTTCACCGGCAATCTCCTCTTCCTCGGCGCGCTCTGTTTTCGATGCGTCGCTGACGTGGAGTAGAGGTCAGCGCGGCGGCCCCGTCAAGCGGCGTGACATATTGATCGTGTTGCGCAGCATCCGGGTCACACCCCGCGCGGGTCGCGCAGGCGGAGGAGCAGGATCAACGCTCCCACTACGCAGAACGAGGACAGGACGAGCAGCGGCGGATAACCTGTCCAAAGTGCGAGCAGCCCGCCGAGCAGCGGCGCCACCGCGGCGATTGCGCCTTCCGCGGTAGCGGACAGGGCAAGCCGCATGGCGACGTCCTCGCGCCGGCCGAACTCGAGAACCAAGGTGGTGGCCGCCATCATCGCCCCGCTGTTCGCCGCGCCCAGCCCGGCAAAAGCGAGCGCGAAACCCGGCCGGTCGTCCGCCCACAGCATCGCGCCGATCGCGAATAGCCAGACCACCAACGCGAGCAGGAAGACGAGGCGGAAGCCGCGCCGGTCGCCGAGGTAGCCCCACAGCAGGTTCGACAAGGTGTCCGCGCCGAGGAAGGCGAGCGACAGCAGGCCGATGGTCGCGCCGTCGAGCGGCAGGGTCGTTCCCGCGTGCAGCACGTAGAAGGGGGCGCTCAGGCGCGCGGCGGCGGCGAGCGACTGGGCGAACACGAAGCGGCGGTAGCCGGGGTCGGCCAGCAGCGCCGGGAAGTCGCGCAGCCGATCGGCGAGCAGGCTTGGCGGACGCACCGTCGGCGCGTCCGGCTCGCGCAGGGTCCAGCCGAGGAAGGCCAGCCCCGCCGCCGTGAGGAGAAAGGCGAGGAAGAAAGTCGCGGCGTAGCCGTTGCCCAGGAACCCGCGCTCGATGAAATAATGCCCTGCGGCCCAGGCGAGCGCGGCGGCGATCGCTCCGCCCGTCAGGTTACGCCACGCCTGCAGCCGCCCGCGCCGGTCGATGGGGATGACCTTGGCGAGCAGCGCCTGGAACACCACCCGCTGCGCGCCGGTGAACAGCCCTAGCACGAGCAGGCACCCCATGGTGGCGACCACCAGCGCCGTGCCCTCCAAGAACCAGGCGGCGAGCGCCAGGCCCAGGATCGGCACCCGCATCCCCGCCCCGATCCGCATGGCCGTGGGCAGCGCGCGGGCGCGCCCCTCGATCCGCGCCGCGCCGAGCACGGGGGCGACCGCCGTGCCGAACTGCTGCAGCGCCTGGCCGAGACCGACCAGCGCGGCGGAGCCGGTGAGCAGGTGGAGGTAGGTCGGCACGATGGTGGGGGCGTTGAGCAGGCGGAAGCCCGTCATCCCCAGCATGCCATGGACGTAGTGGGCGAGGTAGTTGCGGCGGAGGTTGGCCGAAACGAAGCCGTCGAAGGCGGCTTCGGGGTCGGGCTGAGGGGGCGTGCCACGGTCAGCCACGGGAGCCCCGAGCTCCCTTTCCCGCTCGCGGAAGAGAGCTGGGGTGGGGGAACGCCCTCTCCACCCGTGCTCCCATCGCGGCCGGCGCACCCTCACCCAACCCTCTCCCGCGAGCGGGAGAGGGCTTCATTAATACCCGTTCAACTTCGCGAACCGGTCGCGGTGGAAGCCCGCGGACCCCCACTGGTTTTCCAGCACCCGGGCGCGCTTCAGGTAGAGCCCGGCGTCGTACTCGTCCGTCATGCCGACGCCGCCGTGCAGCTGCACCATCTCGCGGCTCACCAGGTTGAGCGTCTCGTTGGCGACCGCCTTGGCGAGCGATGCGGTCTCTGCGAGGTCCGAGCGCCCGGCGTCGATCGCCTCCAGCGCCGCCTCCACCGCCGAGCGCATCAGCTCGATCTCCGCGAACATCTTGGCCGCGCGGTGCTGGAGCGCCTGGAACGCGCCGATCGGCTGGCCGAACTGGACGCGGGTTTTGAGGTAGTCGACGGTGGTCTCGAACGCCTGGCCCGCCATGCCGAGCATCTCGGCCGCGACGAGCGAGCGCGCGCGGTCGAGCACGGGATCGACAAGCGCCTCGCCGCCGAGCTTGGCGTCGGCGGGCAGCCGCACGCCTTCAAACCGAACCTCTGCGTGGCTGCGCCCGTCCGCCATCTTGCGCCGCGCGCGCGTGATAGCAGCGGCGTCGCCGGGGACGAGGAAGAAGGCGCGCTCGCCGTCTGCGCGGGCGAGCACCAGGAACAGGTGGGCGGAGTCGCCTTCCGGCACGAAGGACTTGGTGCCGTTCAGGACGTAACCGTCGCCGTCGCGGGCGGCGGTCGCCTCGACCTTGTCCGGATCATGGTGCGGCCCCTCGTCGACCGCGAGCGTGCCGACGACCTCGCCCCCCGCCAGCCGTGGTAGCCACGCCGCCTGCTGCGCCTCGCTCCCGCCGAGCGCGAGGGCGCCCGCCGCCGCCGTGGTCGCGCCGAGTGGCGAAGCGACGAGGTTGCGGCCGAGCTCCTCCATTACGAGCCCAGCCGACAGGTAGCCGAACTGCGACCCGCCGTGCGCTTCGGGTACGATCACCCCCGTCCAGCCCATCTCCGCGACCGTGCGATAGGCGTCGCGGTCGTAACCCTCGGCGGTGCCGGCGTCGCGCACCGCGCGGAAAGCGGTGATCGGCTGCTCGTTCTGCACCCACTCGCGCGCCATGTCGCGCAGCATGGTTTGTTCTTCGTTCAGGACGGCCATAAGGAGGGGGCTCCGGTCGGTTTAGATGAAGTAGCATCTTCCCCCGAGCGTCGCCCGGGGGAGGACTATAAGCTCAGGCCGCGCCCGGCTTGGGGTCGGGCAGGCCGAGGATTCGCTTGGCGACGATATTATTCTGGATTTCGGTGGAGCCGCCGTAGATCGACACCGCCTTGCCCCACAGCCACTGCCGCGTGGTGGCGAGCTCTTTGTCGCTGAAGCCCTCGCCTTCCCAGCCGAGCCCGTTCATTCCCATCACCTCGATCGCCAGCTCCGCGCGGTCCTGGGTCACCTTGGCCCCGACGTTCTTCATGATGGAAGTCGCCGCCGACGGCCCCTGGTTGCCGCGCACCTCGAGCGCGGCGCGCCGCAAGGTGAGCGAGAAGGCGCGCGCCTCCATCTCGTGCCGCGCGATCTTGGCGCGGAGCTCGCCGTCGCTGACGCGGCCCTCGGCGTCCGCCCCCAAATAATGCTTGGCGAGCTCGCCGAGCGAGCGGTCCTCCGCGCCGCGCGGGCGGGTGGAGCTGCTGCCGCCCGACAGGCTGGACCGCTCGTGCTGGAGCAGCCGCTTGCCGATCGACCAGCCGCCGTTCAACGGCCCGACCAGGTTCTCCTTGGGCACCTGCACGTCCGTGAAGAAGGTCTCGGCGAAGGGCGACTGGCCGGAGATCAGCCGGATCGGCTTCACCTCCACCCCCGGCGACTTCATGTCGATCAGGAGGAAGCTGATGCCTTCATGCTTGCGGGTGGTGTCCGTGCGGACCAGGGCGAAACACCAGTCGGCCCATTGCCCGCCGGACGTCCAGGTCTTCTGCCCGTTGACGAGGAAATGGTCGCCGCGGTCTTCCGCCCGGCACTGGAGCGCGGCGAGGTCGGAGCCCGCGTTCGGCTCCGAATAGCCCTGACACCAGCGGATCTCGCCGCGGCAGATCGGCGGGATGTGCTGCTGCTTCTGCGCTTCCGTGCCGTATTCGAGAAGGGTGGGGCCGAACATCATCACGCCCATGCCGCCAATCGGGTTGTGCGCGCCGATCCGCGCCATCTCCTCGCCCAGCACGCGCGCTTCCGCGCGGCCCAGGCCGCCGCCGCCGTACTGCTTGGGCCAGGTGGGGACGCCCCAGCCTTTCTCGCCGATCGCGCGCTGCCAGGCGAGCTCGTCGGCGGACGGCTGCGCCGGCCCTTCGATCGTCGCCATGGCGTTATCCTTGCCGCGGAGCGACGCCGGGAAATTCGCTTCGAGCCACTCGCGCACTTCGGCGCGGAAGCTGTCGAGGTCTTGGTCGTCTCGGATCGCTGCTGCGCTCGCCATGTCCATCCTCCGTTTGTTCGTTCAGTAGACGGGCCGGAACGTCGGCACGGGCGGCCCATCGTCGCTAGATGAAAAGCAGATCGCAACCCGCTGGCCGATGCGCAAGCCGTCGTGATCGTCGGCGACGATGTTGGTGAGCACCGCAGGCCCTTCCGCCAGCTCGACATAGGCGAGCGTGTACGGCGCGGCCGGGCCGCGGCGCATGGTCGACAGGCTGTAGATCACGGCCTCGCCCGACGCTTCCTCCCACCGCGTGTCGGCGGACAAGCAGTAGGGGCAGAGCGGCCGCGGGTAATAGTGCGCTTCCCCGCACGCGCCGCAGCGCTTGACGAGCAAGCGCCCTTCCGTCGCCGCGGCGAAGAAGGGCTGGCTGTCGGGGCCGGGCTGCGGGGCGCGATAGGCCATCACTGGCGCTCCAGGATCAGCGTCGCCGCGCCGTGGCGCAGGCCGAGGTTGCCGCCGATCCCCGTCGCCACTGCCAGCCGGCAGTCGGGGACCTGCACCGCCGGATGCGCCTCGCCGCGCAGCTGGCGCACCGCCTCGATCACCTTGGTGATGCCGCCGCGGTTGGTTGGGTGGTTGCTGCACAAGCCGCCGCCATCCGTGTTGAACGGAAGCCGGCCCACGCCGGCGATCAGATTGCCGTCCGCGACGAAGCGTCCGCCCTCCCCTTTGGCGCAGAACCCTAGATCCTCCAGCTGGATCAAGACCGTAACAGTGAAGCTGTCATAGATTGACGCATAATCGATGTCCGCCGGCGCGACCCCGGCCTCGGCGAAGGCAAGTGGGCCGGACACCCCCGCTGCCGACGTGGTGAGGTCCAAGCCCCGACCGCCGCGCGGTCCCTTCACCGCTTCCCCCGCCCCGCGCACGGCCACGAGCGGCCTGCTCAGGGATCGCGCCACCTCCGGCGCAACGACCACCAGCGCGCCGCCGCCGTCTGATACCACGCAGCAGTCGAGCCGGCGCAGCGGGTCGCTGATCATCGGCGAGGCTAGCACGTCCTCCACCGTCACCACGTCGCGCAGCATCGCATGCGGGTTGTGCTGCGCGTGGTGGGAGGCGGCGACCTTGATCCAGGCCAGCTGCTCAGGCGTCGTGCTGTATTCGTGCATGTGCCGTGCCGCGCACATTCCGTAGCCGTTGTGTGTGGTGACCCCGCACCACGACTCGAACGCCGCTTCCGGCCCCGGCCGGGGTCCGCCCGCGAACGGCTCGGAGCGCGGCCGGCCGGCGAGCGTAATTAGGGCGACGGAGCACTTACCGGCGGCGATCGCCTGGGCCGCATGGGACACGTGCAGGATGTAACTCGACCCGCCCGTCTCCGTACTGTCGACGTGGCGCGGCCGGAGCCCGAGATAGTCGACCATCGACAGCGGCCCGAAGCCAGTGGCGTCGCCCGCGCAGAAATAGCCGTCGACGTGCGCGTGGGTGAGCCCGGCGTCCGCGAGCGCGCCCGCCGCGCACTCCGCGTGGAGCTGCGCGGTGGACTTGTCCGGCGCCAGCCGCGTCGGGTGCTCCCACGCCCCCGCGATATAGGCCCTGCCCCGGATGCTCAGCGCGCGTCTCCTTGCCCGACCGCTCCGCACCGCTTAAGGCCGGGCCGCGATGGGTTGCAAGGGGAGACGGGCATGGCCGTAACGCTCGAGCAGGTCCGGGAACTGACGAAGGACGAGGTTGTCTCCGACTGGGTGCTCGTCGACCAGGGCATGATCGACCGCTTCGCCGAGGCGACCGGCGACCACCAGTTCATCCACGTTGATCCGGTCCGCGCCGCGCAGACGCCCTTCGGCGGCACCATCGCCCACGGCTTCCTCACCCTGTCGCTGATGCCGCTGCTCCGCTCTAAGGCGCCGTCGGCGGAGATCCCGGGCGTCCGCATGGGGGTGAACTACGGCGGCAACAAAACGCGCTTCCTGTCGCCCGTGCGCTCCGGCAAGCGGGTGCGGGGGCGGTTCAGGATGCTGGAGGTGGTCGAGAAACGCCCCGGCCAGTTCCAGCAGACCACCGAGTTCACCGTGGAGATCGAGGGCGAGGAGAAGCCCGCGCTGATCGCCGAGTGGATTTCCCAGTTCTTCGTTTGAGCACTAGCCAAGGATAGCAGCATGGCCACCCGCGAAGCCGTCATCGTTTCCACCGCACGCACGCCGATCGGCCGCGCCTACCGCGGCGCGTTCAACGCCACCCCCTCCCCTACGCTGGCCGCCCACGCGATCCGCGCGGCGGTGGAGCGCGCGGGCGTGTCCGGCGAGGATATCGAGGATTGCGTGATGGGCGCGGCGCTGCAGCAGGGCGTGCAGACCACCATCGGCCGCAATGCCGCGCTCCGCGCCGGCTTGGGCGTCCAGACCGCGGGCATGTCGCTCGACCGGCAATGCGCGTCGGGGCTGATGGCGATCGCCACCGCGGCCAAGCAGGTGATCGTAGACCGGATGGACGCCTGCGTCGCGGGCGGCGTGGAGAGCATCTCCATGGTCCAGACCAAGGACATGCGCGTCGGCCCCGACCCCGAGCTCCTGTCGCTGCACAACGGCATCTACATGCCGATGATCGACACCGCCGAGGTCGTCGGCCACCGTTACGCCGTGTCGCGCGAACGCTGCGACGAATACGCGCTCCGCTCGCAGCAGCGCACGGCGGCGGCCCAAGCGGAAGGCCGCTTCGACGACGAGATCGTCTCCGTCACCGCGCGCATGGCCGTCACCAACAAGGAGACGGGCGAGGTCACGATGAAGGAGGTCACCCTCGCCAAGGACGAGGGCAACCGGCCGGAAACGACCATCGAGGGGCTGCGCGCGCTCCAGCCCGTGCGCGGCGAGGGCAAGCAGATCACCGCGGGCAACGCGAGCCAGCTGTCCGACGGCGCGTCCGCCTGCGTGGTGATGGCCGACGACGTGGCGCAGGCCCGCGGCCTCCAGCCGCTCGCGCGCTACATGGGCATGGCGGTGGCGGGCACCGAACCCGACGAAATGGGGATCGGCCCGGTCTACGCGGTACCCAAGCTCCTCAAGCGCTTCGGGCTCGGCGTCGAGGACATCGGTCTGTGGGAGCTCAACGAGGCCTTCGCGGTGCAGGTGCTCTACTGCCAGGAGAAGCTCGGCATCCCCGACGACCGGCTCAACGTCGACGGCGGCGCGATCTCCATCGGCCACCCCTACGGGATGAGCGGCGCGCGGCTGACCGGCCATGCAATTCTGGAAGGACGTCGGCGCGGGGCGAAGTACGTCTGCGTGACCATGTGCGTCGGCGGCGGCATGGGCGCGGCGGGGCTGTTCGAAGTATTGCCCTAGAAGTGCAATACCGGCCGGCGCGAGCGGAGCGCGCCATAAGGCGCGGCTCCGCCGTGACCGACGGCGCGGGGCAGGCACTACGGCATGCGCCCCGCCCGCCCCTCAGTCGATAACGTAGCCGACCACCCGCCAAGCGGCGCCCTCCCGCTCCAGCGCGACGGTCCCAATCGCGCCCGGCTTGTTGGTGAAGCTCGTGCTGAACTTCAACACTCGGTAGTCGCGGGGTACCACGCGCAGGTCCTCCTGCCCCAGCAGGTTGCGGGACAGCGCCCGCCCGAGCGCAACGCGCGCGGTTCCGGACGCGGACGCCCATAGCGCTACCGTGTTCATCCTCCGAAAAGTGCTACCGGTCGCGCTCCAGCTCGCGTCCCACCTCGAGTCGCCGACCAGAGAAGGCCACGAACGCGCGGCGTCGACGACGGCGGTGTCTGGAGTGGCCGCGGCATCGGCCCGCGCCGCGTGCAAAGCCTGCGGAGGAGAGGTGAGGACCAGGAGTCCGGCGAGGATCAGGGACATGAGGACGGCTCCCGCGATGATGAACGCGAAGCGCCGAGGCGGCGCTCGACGTCCTCTGCCGTCGGGACCGCTGGCCCGGCTTCCCCCAGAAAACTCGTGCCTAGAGTTTTGGGGGTGCGCTTCCTCCCGGTCGTGCAGGATGCGCGCCGCTTCCCGGCTGCTCGTGACCACCATCTTCCGCCGCGCGAAGCGGAGCCGCTCGTTCACGGTGTGGACCGACGGGTCGAGTTGGCGCGCCGTCGACTTGGCGTCGTGGCCGCGAGCGATGAGGCGGAGGACCTCCTTCTCCCTCCCGGTCAACGCCTCCAAGCCTTCCGACATCGCCCGCCCGTCCAAGCCTTCGCCGCCGCCCGGCTTAGGAACGGTGGGGCCGCCGCGCTATCCAAGAAGCTTGTGGCCGGGGCGCGTTCGACGACGGGCGTGGTGTGAGATGGGGATGGAAGTGGGCTCGCCGCGGCGAAGCCGCGCCGTGAAGTCGGTCGGGCTCGGCCGGGGCCGACCCGCCGGCCGGACGGGCGCCGATCCCCGCCCAAAGCGACGTTCGCGGCGCGAACGCCTCCTTAGTCTCGGGCGCCCGTCATTCCCTGAACGCCCGCCCGGAGAGCTTGGTTAGCGGGCTCAGGATGTAGCTGAGCACGCTCCGCTTGTCGCCGAGCAGGGCGACGCTGGCGATCATGCCGGGGCCGATGGCGAGCGGGCGGCCCGTGCGCGGGTCCTTGAGCTGGTCCTCCGTGCGGACCTGGACTAGGTAGAAGCTCTCGCCGGTCTTCTCGTCCACTACCGCGTCGGGCGCGATGGTCACCACCTTGCCGCGGAGCGAACCGTAGACCGCGGGGTCATAGGCGGTGATGTCAATTTTGGCGTCCTGGTCGGTGCGGACGTTGGCGATGTCTTGCGGGGTGACCCGCGCCTCGATCAGCAGCTTGTCGTCGCTCGGCACGATTTCGACGAGCGGCTGGCCGGGCGACACCGCGCCGCCGACGGTGGTCACCAGCACGCGGTTGATGCGGCCGGCGAGCGGCGCGCGGAGCACGGTGCGGCGTAAGCGATCGGCGAGCGCGGGGAGCCCCTGGCCGCGCGCCGCGCGCTCGCTCTGCGCGGCGGCGAGCTCGTCAGCGGAGCGCGCTCGCCAGTCCTGCCGAGCCTGGGAGGAGGCGGCACGCGCCTCGGCGACTTGCGCGCTCGCCCGCGTCACGGCGGCGGCGGCGGCGGCGGCCTCGCTCCCGGCGATGGCCACCGCGCTCTCCGCCTTGGTCAGCGACAGCTGCGGCTCGATGCCCGCGCGCACCAACGGCGCGATGGAAGACAGTTCGGTGCGTGCCGCGGACAAGGCGGACTGGCGCGCGTCGTAGGCGGCGCGCGCTTCGGCCACCGCACGCTCGGCGGCAACTACGCGCGCCTGCCCCGCGGCCGAAAGGCTGGCGAGCTCGGCGGTGCGCGCCTGATACAGCTGGCGTTCGGCGGAGACCTGCGCGGCGGAACCGCCGAGCGACGGCGCGCGGCCGCCCACCTCGGCCCCGAGCCGCTCGATCTTGGTGCCCAGCGCGGCGTACTGCGACTGGGTCGCGCCGAGCTCGGCGGTGCTGGCCACCGGGCTCAGCCGGATGATCGGCGAGCCGCGGGCGATGTCGTCGCCGGTGCGGACCAGGATCTCCTCCACCACCCCGCCTTCGAGGTTTGACACCGTCTGCAGCTGCGCGCTCGGCACCACGCGGCCCTGACCGCGCACGGTGCGGTCGAGTTCGGTGAAGTGCGCCCAGACGACGAAGACGACCAAGAACAGCAGGATTGCCCAAAGCAGCACGTTGGACGCGCGCCGCGGCTTCATCCGCACCGTGCCGACGTCGCCGGTCGGAAAAGGCAGTTGCTGGTTCATGCCGTCGCCTTTCTGGGGCCGCTGATCCGCTTCAGGATCTCGTCGCGCGGGCCGTCCGCGGTGATCCGCCCGCCGTCCATTATGATGATCCGGTCGACGAGCGCGAGCACGGGCGGGCGGTGGGTCACCACCACCATGGTCTTGCCCTGCACCTCATCCTTCAGCCGCTGGATCAAGCCTGCCTCGTTCCCGGAGTCGAAGGCGGAGGAGGGCTCGTCGAACAGCAAGATGGTCGGGTTGCCGGCGAGCGCGCGGGCGAGCGCGATCGACTGGCGCTGGCCGCCGGACAGCCCCTCGCCGCGGTCGGCTAATTTGAGGTCGTAGCCGTTGGTCAGCTTCGCCATGAAGCTGTGGGTGCCGGTGATGCCGGCGACGCGAAGCATCTCCTCGTCGTTTACCTCCGCCCGGCCAAGCGCGATATTGTCGCGCACGGAGCCGGTGAGAAGCACCACTTCCTGCATCGTCGCGCCGATCCGCGAGCGCAAGGTTTCCGGGTCGTATTGGCGGATGTCGACGCCGTCGATCAGCACCAGCCCCGTGTCGGGTGGGTAGAGGCCCATGATCAGCCGGGCGACCGTTGACTTACCGGAGCCGATGGGGCCGAGCAACGCGACGCGCTCGCCGGGGTTGATGGCGAAGCTGACGTCCCGGAGCGCGGGCTCCGCCGCGCCGGGGTAGGTGAAGGTAACGTCCTTGAAGGCGATCGCGCCGCGCACTTCTGCGACCTGCAGGCCCGCCCCCTGGGGCCCTTCGGCGGGCTGGCGCATGATTTCGTTGAGCTGGCGGTAGGCGGTGCGCGTGGTCGCCACGCGGGTGAGCAGCCCAGCGATCTGGCCGAGCGGTGCGACCGCCCTGCCGGCGAGGATGGAGCAGGCGATCAGCCCGCCCATGGTCAGTTCCTGCTTGGCGATCAGCCCGACGCCGACCACCACCACTGCGGCGTAAGCGAGCTGCTGCGCGGAGCCGGCGAAGGTCAGCGAGACCGTGGACACCAGCCTCTGGCGCAGCGACTCGTTGGAATGGCGGTCAATCGATTGGAGCCAGCGCTGGCGCAGCAGGTTGCCCGCGCCCGCCGTCTTGACCATTTCGATGCCGCCGATCGTTTCCACCAGCACCGACTGCTTGATCATCGATTCGCCCATGCTGGTCGCAGCCAGCCGGTTCATTGCGGGCGTGGTGGCGAGCGACACGCCGACCACGACCGGGATCATCAAGAGCGGTACCCAGACGAGGGGACCGCCGATCATGGCGATCACCGCGAGCGTGACGAGGATGAAGGGCACGTCGACCATTGCGGTCAGCGTGGCGGAGGCGAAGAAGTCGCGCAGCGTCTCCAACTCGCGCATCAGCCCGGCGAGCGCGCCGGTGGACGCCTTCCGCAGCTCCAGCCGCATGGCCAGTAGCCGGTCGAACAGAGTGCCGCCGATCTCCCGGTCGATGTCAGCGCCCGCCACGTCGATGAAGTAGGCGCGCAGCAGCTTCAGCACGAAATCGAAGATCATGACGATGGCGAGGCCGATCGACAGGCCGATAAGCGAGGCCACCGCGTTGTTGGGCAGCACCCGGTCGTACACCGTCATGGTGAACAGGCTCGTGACCAGCGCGAAAATGTTGATCACCGCCGCAGCTAGCCCGACCTTGACGTACACGCTCCGGTTGCGGCGGATAGGGTCCATCAGCCAGTCAGCGAAACGACGCTCGGGGACCGCGACATAACTATGGGCGTTCACGGGCGGAGCCTCCATTCAGGCCGGGGCGCGGGCTCGGGCCGCGGCAGATCGAGCGCGGTCACGAGTTGTCCGGTGCGCGACAGGAGGATGTAGCGCGCGGTGTCGAGCTCCGCCAGCGCGAGGAGGTAGGCGGTCGCCGTCTCGAACAGCGCGTCCTCCGCCTCGATCAGGTCGAAAAGTGAGCCCCGGGCAACGCGGAACCGCTCGGCGAGCACGTCGCGCGAGCGGCGGGAGGCGAGATAGGCCTCTTCCAGCGCGCCGAGCTGGCGCTGCAGCGTTTCAATGTCAGCGCGCGCGATCTCCGCCTCGCGCAGTGCTTCCTCGCGCGCGGTACGGGCGCGCGCTTCGGCCCCCTCGGCGCGCGCGCGGGCCTGGTCGGTACGAGCGCCCGCGCCGAGGCTGATACGGTGGCGCACACCCAATCGCGCGCGAATGTCATAGTCGCGCTCGGTCTCGAACACGCCGTAGCGGCCTGCGTCCAGGCCGGCGGTGACGCGGGGGAGCTGCTCGGCGCGGACCGCTCGCACCTCCGTCCGCGTGGCCTGCGCCACGAGCTCGGCGGCGCGCACGTCCGGGGTCCGCAGCGCGAGCTCGCGCACGGCCTCCGCGCTCAGCGCCGGCCCGGGCGGGGCGGGCGCACGGGCCAGTCCAGCGGGCGCGGGGGCGCCGAAGAACTCTCGGAAGCGCGTTTCCGCGCCGGCCAGCTGGCGGCGGAACCGCGCGAGGCGCGACGCAGCACTCGCCTGGTAGCTGTCGACCCGGGCGAGGTCGCCGCTGGCGGTGACGCCCTGAGCGATGCGCTGCTCGATCGCGGCGCGCGTCTCGGCCTGGCCCTCAGCAAAGGCTTCAGTCAGCCCGACGAGAGCGCGGTAGCTGTGGACCTCGTACCAGGCGCCAATTGCGCGCAGCGCGACGCGGTCCACCGCGCTGTCTACACCGAGCGCCGCCGCTTCGAGCCGCGACCGGGCGGCGCTGATGCGGCGGCTGGTCGCGCCGAAATCGAACAGCACTTGCTCGGCGTTGAGGATCGCGTCAGTGCGCTGCGTGCGGCGCGAGCGTTCTACGATATTGTCGATGTTGTTGGGATCATTGTCGAACTCGCGCGCGAGCACGCGCTGGCTGCCGATGTTCACGTCTACAGTCGGGTAGCGGAGCGAGCGCGCCTCCGTGCGCGCCGCTTCCGCTTCCGCGCGCTGCGCTTCCGCTTCGGCGATCAACGGATAGCGCGCCACCGCCCCCGCTACCAGCGCGCGGAAGTCGGCCAGGTCGCCCGTCTGGCGGCTCAGCCGCAGCAGCGGATCGGCTGACGGATCTATCGCCAGCGGCGCGCCGGCCGGCGGTGGCAGCGTGGGCCGCCCGGGGCGCGGCGTCGCCGCCGGTTGCGCGCGCAACGCGACGGGCGCAGGCCAAGCCAGCGCCGCGCACAGCAGCAGCGACGTTACACGCTTCACTCGAACCGATACTCCCACCCCGCGACCCCGCCGCCGCTCCTTCAGCTTAGCTGGGACGCGTCCGCTAAGCAACGGCCGCGCCAGGCGAACTCCCCGGCGGCGGAACCGCGACGCCGGCCCGCTCGTCCTTTGCCCATGCAGGACGAACCATCCCCGGGCTGGCGCGCGACGCGGCTGACCTTCGCCGACGAGCCGATCGAGACGGTGGACCAGCCGGCCCGGCCGCTGCGCCTCCTGCGCGGCTTCGGATCGGGGCTCGCCGTCCGGCCCGGAGATCCGCCGAGCGTCGCGTGGGCGGTCGGCGACCGCGGGCCGAACATCGAGATCGAGGACATGATCGAACGCTACGGGCGCGACGATCTAGCCCATCTGGACGAGCACAAGGGCGCCAAGGTGATGCCGCGCGTCGACGTCGGCCCTGCGCTCGCGGAGCTCCGGCTGGAGGACGGCGCGGTGCGGCTGGTCCGGCGGGTGCCGCTGACCGGCGACGACGGCGAGCCGATTTCCGGCTGCCCGGCGCACGGTGAGCGCGGCGCGATCGAACCGGCGTTCGACCTCGCCGGCGAACGACTCGCCCCCGACCCGTCGGGCGCTGACACGGAAGGAATCGTTGCTCTCGCCGACGGCACCTTCTGGATCGGCGACGAGTTCGGGCCGTCCCTGCTCCACGTCTCGGCCGAGGGCCGCGTGCTCGAGCGGCGCGTTCCGGCGGGGCAGGAAGCGCTGTTCGCCGGCGCGCGCTACCCGGTCACGCCCTGCCTCCCCGCGCTCGCCGCGCGTCGTCGCCTCAATCGCGGGTTCGAAGCATTGGCCGCGTCGGCGGACGAGCGTTGGCTCCATCTCGCCTTTCAGAGCCCGCTCGCCCACCCGGACGAGGAGAGCACGGCGCGGTCGCGGCTGGTGCGCGTGTGGCGGCTCGACTTGGCGACGGGCACGCTCGACCGCCAATGGCTATACGAGCTGGATCCGCCGGAAGGCTACGCGCGCGACGCGGCCAAGCGCGGCAAGCCGGTCAAGATTGACAACGTCAAGCTGAGCGAGGCGGCGATGGCGGGGCCGGACGTCCTCCTGCTCCTCGAGCGGGTGAGCGAGACCACGCGCATCTATCGCGTGCGGCTCACCGAGGCTCTGGCGCTGCCGCCCGAGCACCGCGAGGAGGCTCATCGCCCGACGCCGGAGGAGCTGGATCGCGGCGCCCTCCCCGTCCGGCCGCTGCCCAAGACACTGCTCTTCGACAGCGACCGGGACACGTCGGTCGGCGCCGACCTAGAGGGCATGGCGGTGCTGGACGATCGCCGCCTGCTGCTCGTCAATGACAATGATTTCGGCGTGGAGGGAGCCGAGACCGGCTTCTGGCTGATCGAGTTCGACGCGCCACTGAGTGGAACGGATGGGGAACAGGAACGTTGATCCCACGACCTTCAGGCATCGGAGACAAATCGTGACCCAAGCGAAGAACAGCCACGACAACCACGACCAGCACGCCGAAAATCCCAAGACGCACCCGACGTCGAACGCGGTCAAGGACCCGCACGACTGGACCACGGGCGAGGAGCCGATGACCGGCGCGCAGGCCTCCTACCTCAAGACCCTGTCGGAGGAAGCGCACGAGGAGTTCGACCCGAACCTCAACAAGGCGGAGGCGAGCCTCAAGATTGACGAGCTGCAAGAGGAGACCGGAAGGGGGAAGTAAGGGAAGGCGCCCGAGACTAACCGGCGACCGCGTAGCGGTCCCGGGTTAGCCGAGGACCAGCGCCGACCCGGCCGGCGACCGCGCGAGTTCATCCTCGCGTGCGTCGTCCGACGACGCGGCTTCGCCGCGGCGCTCTTCCATATTCCCGTAAAAGGACCTCGGGGCGAGGACGGAAGTGTCGCCTCCGGGCTAGTCTTCAAACGGCTCCACCATCTCGCGCTCGCCCAGCAGGAAGGCCTCTGCGACCATGCGGAGCGGGCTCAGGTCCACCTCCCGCTCGCCGCGCCCGATCAGTTCGGCGAAGCAGCGGTAGATCGACGCGTACTCGCCGTTCGCGTCGCCGGGCCGCCCCTCGCCGTCGACCGCGAGCTTCGCCCCGCCCTCGCTGAGCAGCAGCTCACGCCCGCTCTCCGTGCGGATGGCGATGTCCCACCGCTCGCCGCCGCTGTGCCGCCAGTCGAGCTCGACCGGCACGTCCTCACCGATCGCCGGACTGGCCAGCGTCAGTTCGGCGGAGATCGGCTGCTGCTTGTTCCCGGGCACGGAGAGCTTGGCCCGCCGAACGAACAGCGGCGCGGGGACGAGCTTCGCCGCGATGCTCAGCGCGTTGATGCCGGGGTCAAACACGCCGAAGCCGCCCGGCTCCCAGATCCACGCCTGGCCCGGGTGCCACTTCCGCACGTCCTCGCGCCAGCTGATCCGCATCGATCGGATGCGCTCGCCTTCCAGCGCGCGGCGGGCAGCGTCCACGCCGTGGTTGTGTTGCGCGTGCCAGGTGGCGAACAGCGTCAGCCCGCGTTCTTCCGCGAGCCGCGCCAGCTCCTCCGGCTCGCCCAGCGTCGCGCCCGGCGGCTTCTCCAGCAGCACGTGCTTGCCCGCTTCCAGGCAGGCGCGCGCGATGGCGAAGCGGGCGCCGGGCGGCGTGCACACTGCGACCGCGTCCAGGTCGGGCACCGCGCGCAGCAGCTCGACCTCGTCCTTGAAATTCGGCACCCTGTCCATCCCCGGCCCGCGCGGGGAGACCGTCGCGGCGAGGCGGAAGCCGGGCTCGCCCTCAATCGATGGCACGTGCTGGTCGCGCGCGATCTTGCCGAAGCCGACGATGGCGATGCTCCGCTCCCGCTCCGGCCCGCTCACGCCCGCGCTTCCCGCAACCCTGATACGAAGGCGTAGGCCTGCGCCGCGACCTCCTCCCTGCCTTGTCCCGGCTTGTACATCGCCGAGCCGATGCCGAAGCCGTCCGCCCCCGCCGCGAGCCAAGGGCCCATGTTGTCCGGCTTGACTCCGCCGACAACGAGCACGGGCGCGTCCTTTGGCAGCACCGCGCGTTGCGCCTTGAGGACGTGCGGCTCGACGCCCTCCGCCGGGAAAAACTTCAGCGCGTGCGCGCCCGCGCGGAGCGCGGCGAAGGCCTCGCTCGGCGTAAAATAGCCCGGCGCGGAGACCAGCCCCGCCGCGACCGTTGCCCGGATCACCTCTGCGTCCGTGTTGGGCGAGACGATCAGCCGCCCGCCGGCGTCCGCCACGCGGCGCATGTCGTCGACCGTCAGCACCGTCCCCGCACCGACCAGCGCGTGCTCGCCGTGGGAGCGCGCGAGGCGCTTGATGCTCCCGAACGGGTCCGGCGAGTTCAGCGGCACCTCGATCACCCGGATGCCCGCCTCGTAGAGCGCGTCGGCGACGCCCTCCACCTCGTCCGGGGTGACGCCGCGGATAATGGCGACCAGCGGGCATTCGGCCATGCGCTCGGCCAGCCCGTGTGGCGCGGGGTTGGCGGGGACGCCCGCCGCGTTCACGCCACCCGCTCCGCGATGGCGCGCGCGCCGTGAAGGAATGCCCGCTCCCCGTCCAGCTCCCGCGCGTCCCGCCCGGCGGCGCGCAGCGCGCGCGCGAACAGCGCAGTCAAACTCGGTCGTCCCATCACGATCACTTGGTCCCCTCCTTCGGCCAGCCGCAGCCCGACCCGCAGGTCGTGGCCGATCAGCAGCCCGTTGATATAGGCCCCCGCCTCCGCCCGCGGCAGCCGGCCGAGCAGCACGCGCGCGCGGACGGAGAAGAGATCGCTCAGCAGCGCGTCGCTCCTGAGCCCTTCGGCGACCCCACGGTCGAAGGCTTCGCCCTCGCCCGCGTCATCCACGGCCGCGTCCGCGAGCAGGTCGGCGAGGATGCTCCGCTCGCGCAGCAGGGAGAACAGCTCGCCGGTCATCACCGTACGAAAGGAGGCGATCCGGCCGCCCTGCATCCGCACCCACTTGTTGTGGGTGCCGGGATGGCAGACGAGGCAGTCGGCGGGCACGTCGCCCGCCGCCGCTGCGCCCAAAAGCTGCGTCTCCTCGCCTCGCATCACGTCGGCGTCGTCGGCTTGTTGCGCCACGCCCGGCACGATCGCCACCCGCCCCTCCTCCGGCCAGGCCAGCCCCGCGGCGAGCGCGTCGAGCCCTGCCGGGCAGGGCGCGTAGGCGGCCTCCACCCAGCCGCGGTTGGAGCCGACCATGCCCGCCATCATCATCGGCTTGTCGCCGAGCCGGCGGCGCAGCTGCTCCACTGCCGCGGGGAAGCCGCCGGCCGGGACGGACAGAATGCCGCGGTCGTCCTCTGTCTCGTCGACCAAGCTCCCGTCGGGGGCGAGCAGGTAGCCCCGCCGGTTGGTCGTCCCCCAATCCACCGCGATGAAGCCGTCCGCCCAAGGCACGCCGTTCTCCCATTGCCGTTCCCGCCCAAACATCCGCGCGCCGGGCGGTTCCGTCGGGCGATCGTTCGCGCCGTGCAACCTTTCGCCCACGCGCCGTTTATGCGACCAAACGCGCGCCCCTGAGCCGAAGGAGTATCCGTCATCGCCGGCTTTATGTTCGCCACCGGTATCGAGAACAGCATCCCCACCATCCACGGCGGGCGCACACGGGTCGACCAGATGGAGAGCTGCGGCCATTACGACCGCTGGCGCGAGGATTTCGACCTCGTGCAGGAGATGGGTATCCCCTACCTCCGCTATGGCCCGCCGCTGCACCTGACGCTGGTGGGGCCCGGCCGCTACGACTGGAGCTTCGCCGACGAAACGCTGGCGGACCTGAAGCGGCGCGACATCACGCCGATCATCGACCTGTGCCATTTCGGCGTGCCCGACTGGCTGCAGAACTTCCAAAACCCGGACTTCCCGGCGCAGTTCGCGCTCTACGCCGCCGCCTTCGCCGAGCGTTTCCCGTGGGTGCAACTCTACACCCCGGTCAACGAGATGTATATCTGCGCGATGTTCTCCGCCCGCTACGGCTGGTGGAACGAACAGCAGAAGGACGACCGCTCCTTCGTCACCGCGCTGAAGCACATCGTCAAAGCCAATGTGCTGGCGATGCAGGAGATCCTGAAGCGGCGCGCGGACGCAATCTTCATCCAGAGCGAGAGCAGCGAATATTTCCACGCGGAGAACCCGGCGGCGATCGGTCCGGCCGAGTTCCTCAACTCGATGCGCTTCCTGTCGCTCGACCTCAACTACGGCCGCCGCGTCGACAGCTAGATGTACGAGTTCCTGTTCGACAACGGGATGACACGCGAGGAATACCACTTCTTCCTCGGCAACCGGATCAAGCAGCACTGCATCCTCGGCAACGACTACTACCTGACCAACGAGCACCGCGTTTCGGCCGACGGGCACACGGTCGCGGCTGGCGACGTGTTCGGATACGACGAGATCACCCGGCAATATTACAACCGCTACCGCATTCCCATCATGCACACGGAAACGAACATGGTGGAGGGGCCGACCGGCGAGGAAGCGGTGAACTGGCTGTGGAAGGAGTGGGCTAACGTGCTGCGCCTGCGCAACGTCGGCATCCCGACGGTGGGCTTCACCTGGTACTCGCTCACTGACCAGACCGACTGGGACACGGCGCTGCGCGAGGTGAACGGCAACGTTCACAAGGTGGGCTTGTACGACCTCGACCGCAACATCCGGCCGGTCGGCCGCGCCTACAAGCAGCTGATCAAGGATTGGGGCACTGTGCTCCCCGCGCAGAGTGTGTGCCTCGTGCTCCCGGTGGTGCCGCCGTCGCACTACGATAACGCCGCGCAGCGCGAGCAGGCGGCGGACGCGCGCGTGACCATGGCGGCTTCGCGGGCTATCCATCAGGCGCGCGTGGGGGACTGAGGTGAAGATCGACCGCATCGAGACCTTCCTCGTCCCGCCTCGCTGGCTGTTCGTCCGCGTGGAGACCGACGACGGCGCGGTGGGCTGGGGCGAAGCGAGCCTGGAAGGTCACGCGGAGGCGGTCGCCGGCGCGTTCGAGTCCCTGCGCGACCGCTTCATCGGCCACGACGCCCGGCGCATCGAGGACGTCTGGCAGGTCGCCTATCGCGGCGGCTTCTACCGCGGCGGGCCGGTGCTGATGAGCGCGCTCTCGGGTCTCGACCAAGCGCTGTGGGACCTGAAAGGCCGCGCGCTGGGCGTGCCGACGTGGGAGCTGTTCGGCGGCCAGGTGCGCGAGCGCATTCGCGCCTACGCCTGGATCGGCGGCGACCGGCCGCACGAGATCGCCGCCGCGGCGCAGACCCGGCGCGAGCAGGGCTTCAGCGCGGTCAAGATGAACGCCACGGCCGAGCTCGACTTCATCGGCACGCCCAAGCTGTTCGACGAGGTAGTGGAACGCGTCCGCGCGGCGCAAGCCGCTGGGGTGGACGTTGGCCTCGACTTCCACGGCCGGGTGCACAAGGGCATGGCCAAGCAGCTGGCGAAGGTGCTGGAGCCCTTGGGCCTGCTCTTCATCGAGGAGCCGGTGCTGTCGGAGAACCACGAGGGCCTCGCGCAGATCGCTGGGCTGGTCTCCACGCCCATCGCGCTCGGCGAGCGGCTCTACTCGCGCTGGGACTTCAAGCGTTTCTTCGAAGCGGCGGCGGTGGACATCGTCCAGCCCGACCTGAGCCACGCGGGCGGGCTGTCCGAGTGCCGCCGGATCGCGGCGATGGCGGAAGCCTACGACGTCGCGGTGGCGCCGCACTGCCCGCTGGGGCCGCTGGCGCTCGCCGCCTGCCTCCAGCTTGCTGGAAGCACTCCCAACGTCGCGATCCAGGAGATGTCCCTCGGCATCCACTACAACGTGGGCCACGACCTCCTGAACTTCGTCGTGAACAAGGAGGCGCTGACCCCGGTGGACGGCAACCTGCCGATCCCGACGGAGCCGGGGCTGGGCGTCACCATCGACGAGGACGCCGTGCGCGAGGTGGCCAAGGAACCGCACCGCTGGCGCAACCCGATTTTCCGCCACCCGGACGGCAGCTTCGCCGAATGGTAGGCTGAACGAAGAAGGGCGGAGTAGCCCCCCGGCTACCCCGCCCTGCTTAGTTTCAGCCCCGATCGGGCTCAGCCCACCAGCCGCAGCCGGCCGTGGCCTTCTTCCTCGCGCGCCCGTTCCGCTTCGCGGCGGTTGCGCTCGCGCGCTTCGCGGAACGCGTGGGCGCAGCGCGCTTCGTGCTCCGCTTCCTCCGCCGTCTGCGGGCGGGAGAAGGAGACGGTCAGGCGGCGACCGAAATGATCGTCGCCGCGCATCCGCACCTCGGCCTCGCCGCCCGCCGGCAGCGCCGCCCGTACTTCCTGCAACCGTTCAATGAGCCCATCGAGCGATTGAAGGTCGGCGATGTCGATATACTCGCGTACTTTCCTGGACATTACAGCATCCTCCCCGGTCCCGGACAAACCGTTGCTGACAGGGCTCGTGTGTAAGCGGAAGAGCGTTTATCGGGTCTGAACGCGCAGCCCGGAAAGCGTGGCTTCCGCGCAACAAAACCGCAGCATCCGCGGGCCGTGCCGCGCCGGGACGGTGACGCGCGGGAGCGAAGCGGCCGGCCGGTTCGTTGCCGCCAGCGATCATGGACAGCGTTCCGCCCGTGCCCGTCGAGAGTCCCGCCGCCGAGCGCCGGGCCGAACGCGAGTTGATGGTGCTGACGGTCGAGAATCTCGCCGCCACCGCTGGGGTGCGCGGGCGCTTGGCGGTCGCGCCGCGCGTGCTGGACGCGATGCGCCGCGTGCCCCGCCACCTGCTTGTGCCGGAGGAAGCGCGGGCGCAGGCCTACGCCGACCGCGCGCTGCCAATCGGGCACGAGGTCACCATCTCCCAGCCCTTTATCGTCGCGCTGATGACGGACCTGGCCGACGTCAGCCCTGGCGACCGCGTGCTGGAGGTGGGCACGGGCTCGGGCTATCAAGCCGCCGTCCTCGCCGCCTTGGGCGCGGAGGTGCGGAGCATCGAGATCATCGCACCCCTGGCCGAGCGCGCGGCGCGCGACCTGGCGGCGCTTGGCTACCCGGTGCGGGTCCGCCAGGGCGACGGCTACGCCGGCTGGCCGGAAGCAGCGCCGTTCGACGCGATCGTCGTCACGGCGGGCGCGCCGGAGATCCCGCAGCCGCTCGTTGACCAGCTCAAGCCTGGCGGGCGGCTGGTGATCCCCGTCCGCTCGGCGCGCGGCGGGGAGGACTTGCTGCTGGTCCGCAAGGCCGCGGACGGGCGGGTGACGCGCGAATCTGTGCTGCCCGTGCGCTTCGTCCCGCTGACGCGGGAGCCCTAGGCGAACGCTTCGGCGAAGAAGGCCAGCATCGCGGCCCAGCTCTGCCGGTCGCTTGGCGCGTGGTAGTCCATGCGCGGATCAGGGCTGCCAGCGACCCCGACGTTGGTGAAGCTGTGCAGCGCGGGGCCGTAGACGTGGAGCTGCCAGTCGGCCCGCGCTTCGCCCATCTCCGCCTGGAAGGCGGCGACGTCCGCGGGCGGGACGAGCGGGTCCAGCGCGCCGGCGGCGGCGAAGACCTTGGCGCGGATCGCGCCGGGCCCGGCGGGCGCCGGGCTGGTGAGCAGCCCGTGGAAGCTCGCCACCGCCGCAACGGGCGCTCCGCCCCGCGCGAGCTCTAGAACGGCCAGTCCGCCGAAGCAGTAACCGACCGCGGCGATCCGTTCCGGCCCGATGCCTGCCGCGCCCGCGAGCGCGTCCACCCCCGCCTGCACTCGGCGGCGGAAGGCGGGCGGGTTGTTGCGGAGCGCCATCATCGGCTCGCGGTAGCTGTCGCCGTCGAAGGTGCGGCCTTCGCCGTATAGGTCGGCGACCAGCGCCGCGTAGCCCAGGTCCGCGAACTGCGCCGCGCGCCGCCGCACGTTGCCGCCGATCCCGTCGGCCTCGTGCACGACGAGCACCGCGCGGCCGTTCGCCACGCCGTCGGGCCGGTGCAGCTCGCCGCGGCAGCCGAGCGCGCCGTCCCGGTAGACCAGCGGCTCGCTCATCGCCGCTCCGCGACGAGGTCGGCCACCTCCGGGTGCGTATCGACGTAGTGGCGGACGAAGGAGCAGAGGGGCACGATCCGCTCGCCGCGCTCGCGCACCTGATCCAAAGCTCCGGCAATCAGCTTCGTGCCGATGCCCTCGCCCTCGTGGCCCTCTGGCACTTCCGTGTGGACGAAGCTCAGCACCTGTCCCTCCCGCCGGTAGGCGGCGAGCGCGGTGTCGCCGTCCACCTCCAGCGTGAACGCATTGCGCTCCGGCCGGTCAATCACCTGCGCCATGCTGCTTCTCCTCTAGACCGCTCGGGAGCGAACCGCGCCGCGATGTGTTCCGTCCCCCGCACCCATCGGGAGAACAGGTCATGAGCACGAGCAAGCACGGCAAGGTCGAAGAGGGCGAAGGCCCCTTCCAGAGCGACCTCGAGCGCAACCCCGGCATCGGCCAGTCCGGCGGCAGCTTCGCCACCGGCGAGGACCCGCTAGAGCTAGAGGCGGACAACACGGAAGAAGGCGACGTGGAGAACGACCCCATGACTGACGGCTCCGTGCGCGAGGCGCGCCTAGGGCGGACGAATAAGTAGGGCGAACTGCCTCTCCCCGGACCCCGTCAGCCCTGAGCTCGTTAAAGCGCGGGCCGCATGCGCGCCGGCTGGTGAGCGCATCCAGCTCTTCGACCAACACAGGGCTGACGGCCTTCTCGCGGCCCCACTTCGAGGCATGACCCCCACGCTCCACCCGCGCCTGGTGAATGGCCGCTCCGGCGACCCAGCGCTGTTCATCGAACTGCTTCACCGGCGCGAGGCGCTGCTCTTCGATCTGGGTGACCTCCACCCGCTCTCCGTGCGCGACCTGCTACGCGTGACCCACGCCTTCGTCTCCCACATGCACATGGACCACCTGATCGGCTTCGACGCGCTGCTCCGCACGCTCGTCGGGCGGGACAGGACCGTGCGCCTGTTCGGCCCCGCGGGACTCGCGGACAGGATTGAAGCCAAGCTCGGCGGCTACCAGTGGGACCTCGTCGACGGCTACGCGGACGACCTCCTATTCGATGTGACGGAGCTGCACAGCCCGGGCGAGGCGCTCGCTGCCCGCTTCCGTATGAAAAGACGCTTCGCCCGCGAGCACCTGCCTATGCTGCCAGTCGAGGACGGCCTGATCCTCACTGCGCCCGGCTTCACCGTCCGCGCGGCGGTGCTTGAGCACCACGGCCCCTGCCTCGGTTACGCTCTCGCTGAGCCCGTGCACGTCAACATCTGGGGCAACCGGCTCGCCGAGCGGGGCTTCGCGCCCGGCCCGTGGCTGCAGGGGCTGAAGGCGGCGGTGCGCGACGGCCTACCCGACGACACACCCGTGCCGTTGCCGGACGGGCGCACCGCGATGCTCAGCACGCTGCGCGACCTCGTCAGCGTCGAGCCGGGACAGAAGCTTGCCTACGTCACCGACGTCGCGGACACGCCCGCCAATCGCGCGGCGATCGTCGACCTCGCGCGCGGCGCTGACCTCCTGTTCATCGAGGGCTGCTTCGCCGTGGCCGACGCCGAGCGGGCCCGGGCGCGGGCGCACCTGACCACGGCCGCCGCGGGCGAGATCGCCCGCGCGGCGGGGGTACGGCGAGTCGAGTCGTTCCATTTCTCGCCGCGCTACGAGGGCATGGAGGAAGCGCTTGTGGCGGAGGTAATGGCAGCGTTCGAGGGCCCTGCCGTAGAGCAATAGAACCCGCCACCCCGGCCTTGAGCCGGGGCCACCTGCCCTCGACCACGGAGGCGAGAAGAAGTTGAGTCCCGGGTCAAGTCCGTAATGACGGCAATAATTAGTTCGGATTGCCGCCCGCTCACCGCTCCGCCCGCGCGGCGTGCGCGCGCTACCGCGCCGTTTCCGTCGCCTTGGCCTCCGCTTCGGCCGCGACCCCGCGAGCGCGGATCATGATGAAGTCGCCGCTCCACTCGCCCGGGATCGTCCAGCGCCCGACAATCTCGTCGCCGTCGGGCGACAGCTCGCCCCGGTAGGAGACGCTGTCGTAGACGTCGTCGGGCTCGTACAGCTTTGCGAAGCCGACTGCTGAGCCCTCGCGCCGGCCGTCCACCCGCGCCGCAACGGTGCGGCCGGCGCGGACGCCCACCGACGCGCGCTCGACGATCTTGCCGGACAGGAGGCCGGCCCTGTCCTCGAGCGCGGCGGTGAAGTGGACCGGCGGCGACCCGATCGGGTAGTTGAACACGCCGCGCCACTCGCCCGAAAGGTCGTTCGCTGCGTCCACGCCTAGGCTGCCGCCCGCTCCCCGCCTCGCCCGCGCGGCGTCCACCTAAACTCCTCAGGATTCGGCGCGCGTGTCGCTTCCCAATAGTCGATCAGCGGCCAGGGCCAGTTCTGGCTCACCCGGCCGGAGGCGTTCTTGTACCAGCTGCGCGCGTCTGGCCGGCCCCAGGCCATGCGCGCGTTCTCCGCGTCGAGCCGCGCGTTGAAGGCGTCGTGGACCTCCTCGCGCACCTCCATCGCCGCGTCGCGTGCGGCGACCTCGCGCAGCGCGCCGAGCAGGTAATGCACCCCGCATTCGGAGAAGAAGATGATGGAGCCGTTCGCCACGATGTTGGTGTTCGGCCCGTAGAGCATGAAGAAGTTGGGGAAGCCCGGCACCGTCAGCCCGAGATAGGCCCGCGCGTCGCCCGCCCAGCGGCCGTGCAGCTCCACGCCCCCGCGCCCGACCACGCGGAAGGTGCGCAGGAAATCGCTGGCGTGGAAACCCGTGCCGTAGATCAGCACATCGGCAGGGTGCTCCGCCCCGTCCGCCGTGACAACGCCGCCCGGCGCGATCCGCGCGATCTGCTCAGTGACGAGGCGGACGTTGGGGCGCCGGAGCGCCGCGAGCCACACGCCGTTGTCGCGGACGCTCCGCTTGCTGAACAGCGGGTACGCCGGGACGACGTGGCGCAGCAGCGCCTCGTCCCCGGCGAGTTGCGCGCGCACCGACTCGGCGATCCCCTCGCGCAACGCGTGGTTGACCTCGCTCACGCTGCCCGGGTGATCGTCCCACGCCGGGTCGGCCCGCGCCGCCTCCAGCAGCCCCTCCGTCGAGGTCCAAAAGATGAAGAAGCGGTACCATTCAGCGTAGTGGGGAAAGTTGGCGAGCAGCCAGCGCGTCCCCTCGCCCACCGCCGCATGATATTCGGGCGTCGGTCCCAGCCACGGCGGGGTGCGCTGGAGGACTGTTAACTCGGCCGCTTCGCGGGCGATCTCCGGCACGAACTGGAAAGCGCTTGCCCCCGTGCCGATCACCGCAACACGGCGGCCTGCCAGGTCGACGTCGTGCCGCCAGCGCGCGGAGTGGAAGCTGTCGCCCGCGAAATCCTTCATCCCCGGGATGTCGGGATAGCGCGGCTGGTTGAGCTGCCCCACCGCGCTCACCACCGCGTCGGCGGTCAACGTCTCCGTCCGCCCCTCCTTGTCGCGAACGACGACGCGCCAGAGCGAAGCCGCTTCGTCCCAACGCGCTTCCTCCACGCCCGTCTCGAACCGGATGTGGTCGCGCAAGCCGTGGCGCTCGGCGACGCCGCGGAAATAGTCGAGCAGCACGGGCTGGGTGGAGAAATGATCGGGCCAGTCGTGGCGCTCGAACGAATAGGAGTAGAAGTGGTTGGGGTTGTCGACGCGGCAGCCCGGATAACGGTTCTCGAGCCAGGTGCCGCCGACGTCTGCGTTCTTCTCGATCAGCGTGCAGTCCACCCCCGCCTGGCGCAGCCGGATCGCGGCGAGCAGCCCGGACATCCCCGCACCGACGATCAGCACGCGGAGCGGCTGGCCCGTCGGCGACACCTCCGCGGCTCGCCAATCGGGCGTCTTCGCGTCGCGGTCTGCCAGCCCCAGCTCGTCGGCGAGGAACGGCAGGTAGCGCTCGGGAATATCGGCGCCGGCGACGAACTCCATCATGCGGTGGAGGATCGCCGGTCCGGGCGGCGGGGCGAGCGGCTCGCCACGCTCTAGGTGCGCCATGAGCGCCGCCCCCGCCCGCCGACGCATTTCGGCCTGGACCTCGGGTGGGACGCCTCCCTGCCCGTCGTCGCCGATCGGCTGGTAGGCGGGACGCCACTCGGAGCGGAGGTGCGACGCGTCGCCCGTCAAGTGGACCAGCGCCGCCATCAGCGTGGGGACGTGCGCTTCGGCGAAGGCTCGGTCGAGGACGGCGGGGTCGAGGGGCATGAAGACTTCCTTAGCCCTCTTCGGGGAGGGGATTTCGTCTACTCCGCCGCCTGGACGTCGTAGCCCAGCACCGCCTTGGTCTCGAGGAACTCGCCGAACGCGTGGTCGCCCCATTCCCGCCCGTTACCCGACTGCTTGTAGCCGCCGAACGGGGCCATGAAGTCCACGCCTGCGCCGTTGATGTTCACCTGCCCCGCGCGCAGGCGACGGGCGACCGCGGGCGCGTGGTCCAGCTCTCCCTGGACGTAGGCGGCGAGGCCGTAGGGCGTGTCGTTGGCGACCTCGATTGCCGCCTCCTCGTTGTCGTAGCCGAGGATGGACAGCACCGGCCCGAAGATCTCCTCGCGCGCGATGGTCATGTCGTTGGTAACGTCGGCGAACACGGTGGGTTTGACGTAGTAGCCCTGCTCCAGCCCCTCCGGCCGGCCCGTGCCGCCCGCGACGAGGGTCGCGCCCTCGTCGATACCGCGCTGGATCAGCGCCTGGATGCGGTCATACTGGACCTGGGAGACGACCGGCCCCATCGCCGCGTTGCCGCTGGGCGCGCCGACGGTGGTCGCCTCCGCCGCGGTGCGGGCGATCTCCGCCGCTTCGCGCATCTTGGGCGCAGGTACGAGCATCCGCGTCGGCGCGTTGCACGACTGGCCCGAGTTCATCATCACCGCACGAACGCCGGCGGTGACGGCCGTGGGCAGGTCCGCGTCGTCCAGCACGACGTTGGGCGACTTGCCGCCGAGCTCCTGGTGGACGCGCTTCACCGTGTCCGCCGCCGCCTTGGCCACCGCGATCCCGGCGCGGGTCGAGCCGGTGAAGCTCACCATGTCGACCTCCGGGTGGCTGGAGATCGCTTCGCCCACCGTCGGCCCGTCGCCGTTCACCAGATTGAACACGCCTGCCGGCACGCCCGCATCGTGCATCACCTCCGCCAGCAGCATCGCGGAGAAGGGCGCGACCTCCGAGGGTTTGAGCACCATGGTGCAGCCCGTCGCGAGGGCTGGCGCCACCTTGCACATGATCTGGTTGATCGGCCAGTTCCACGGCGTGATGAAGCCGCACACGCCGATAGGCTCCTTGACCAGCAGCGTGGTGCCCCGCTGGTGCTCGAACGGGTACTCCTGCAGCACGCCCAGCGCGGTCTGCAGGTGGGCGATCCCCAGCATCGCCTGCGCCTGGTTCGCGAGCCAGGCCGGCGCGCCCATCTCCTCCGTGATCGCGGCGGCGATGTCCCCCATGCGCTTCTGGTAGGAGGCGATAACGCTCTGCAGAAGTTCGCTCCGCTCCGCCTTGGACGTCCGCCCGTAGGCGGCGAAGGCGCGCCGCGCCGCTCGCACCGCGAGGTCGACGTCCTCCGCCGCGCCCATCGCGATCCGCCCGGCGACCGACTCGTCGGCGGGATTGATCACGTCGAACGGCCGGACGCCGCCCGCCGGGTCGACCCAGCGGCCGTCGATGTAGAACTGGAGGAAGTCGCGCATGGCCGGCTCCATTCTTGTCAGAGCCCTCGCCCGCTCGCGGGAGAGGGTTTGGGTGAGGGTACACCGATCGGACAACGCATCATCTTGGCGATCGGCGGCGTACCTATACCTTGAGGCAGGTGGTCAGGCCGCCACATTCTCTCCCGCACGCGGGAGAGAATGTGGCGGCAGGGAGGAGCAACTAAAATTTCGCCCCCACCGCGATGCCGTAGCGGCGCGGGTCGAGGGTGAAGATGTTGGTGAACAGGCCTGAGGACTGGTCGGTGACGTAAAGACCGGTGACTGCGTCGTTGTTGGTCAGGTTCTGCACAAAGCCCCGAACGAAGAAGCGGTCGTCCGGAGCATTGAGCTGCACCTGGGCGTTCAGAATCTCATAACCGCGGATGCGGTCGATGGGCCTGTTGAAGCTGCGCCCAAAGTACTCGCCAGTGTAGGCGAGGTCAAAGCGCGGAACCAGGCTGAAGCCACCGCCGAACTCAATCGTGTACTGGATGCCCGCCGAGAATTTGAACTCGGGCGCCTGCGGCAGCTCATTGCCCGACAGGTCCACTGCGGCGCCGGACGAGACGGTGAAGGGCAGCGCGCCGGTCGGCGTCGCAAACAGCGCGCGAAGCGGCGCGGACGGATTGGCAATGGTACCAGCAAGCGCGTTACAGATAGAGAACGCGCCCGTAGTGTTGGTCCCTGGCACCGGTGTTGGCCCGCGCAGGCCCAGCGCCGAGTTGAATGCGGTCACCAGCGTGTTGGTGCCCACCACGTTGCCGGCCGTCGTCGGAATAACAGCGCAGTTAGACGCGTTGGTGAGGTCCTTGATAATCACCGTGTCCGAGCGCCCGCCAGACACGTCGCGCGGATCGACGAGCTGCAGGTCCTTGATCTTCGTCTTCAGGTAACTGGCCGACAGGTTGACCAGCAAATTGCGCGTTGGCGCCAGCACCGCCTCGAGCTCCGCGCCATAGATGGTTGCATCCGTGTTGTCGTTCACCGAGGTACGGTTGACGATGCGGGACAGCTGTAGATCTTTGTAGTCGTAGTAGAAAATCGAGCCGTTCAGCCGAACCTTGCCATCGGCAAAAGTGTTCTTGGAGCCGACCTCGAAGGCGTTGATGATCTCGGGCGCGAACAGCCGCTGCACTTGAAACTCGGGCGGAATCGGCGGGTTGACGCCCCCAGACTTATAACCGCGCGAGTAGGACGCGTAGAGAAGGTTGTCCTCCGTAAGGTTGAGGTCGACCACAAAGCGGCCGGTGAATTCGTCGAACTTGGCCGTGTCCTCCGCGAACAGCTGCGCGCCCGCGCGCGAAGCGTCAAAGTCGACGTTGGACAGAAACGGCGAGCTGTTCGCGTCCGCCACACCGAAGGGGGCGAAGAAGCCAGACGTGAGCAGCTGATTTCGGGCGCGCACGAATTTGCGATCATTAGAGTAGCGCAGGCCCGCGGTGAACTTTAGCTTGTCCGACGGCGCGAAATAAGCCTCGCCGAAAATGCCGTAACTCCTCAAGGTGAAGACGGGCGTCTCGCTGTTGAAGAAGGGCGAGGCATTGTACACGCTGGGGAAACCGGCGTCCCCCGCCGTGCGCCGGCCGATGGTCGTCGCCGCGCCGATCACGCCCGACGCGTAGTCGAGACCAGTCGAATTGACGAAGTAGTCGCCCTCCGTCTTGGCGTCGACGTAGATGCCTCCGAGCAGGAAGTTGAACGGCCCATCGAAGCGGCTGTCGATGTGGCCCTCGATTGAGTACTGCCGTTGGCTCGACCGAGACCGGTCGTAGTCGGTGCCATTGGTCGCGCAGCGGTTTACCTGGCCGCCGTAGATGCCCGAGTAGAGGCGGTTCGCTTCCGATACGCAGACTGGGCCGGTGGGCCCTTGTGGGGTGAGTGCGTTGCGCACAGCGATAAACGGGTTGTTGGCCCCGAAGCCCGGGTTGCCCGCGAAGGCGGCCAGCCCGAACAGCCCCGGGTTGCCCGACAGGGTCCGGCTCGCCGCCAGATTGTAATCAGTGCGCGAGTCGACCTCGTCGTGCGAGTAGCCCCCGGTCACCGTGAGCGAGAAGCTCTCGCCCAGGTCCTGCTCGAGCCGACCCATGATGAAGTAGTTCTCGGCGCGGTAGGTCGGGTTGAAGTCGATGCTCACCGTGCGCAGGTCAGTCGGGTTCACGACCCCGCCGAAAAATGGATCGATGCTTGGCGTGCTTAGGCTAGTCAGGCCGAGCGGCGCAAAGGCCGGGCTGAGGGCGATCGAGTTGAATTCGCGCGAGGTCACGATGGCAGCGAGCGTCGCGTTGCCGTTCACCGTCTCGAACTGAAGGCTGTCGGGCGCGCAACCGAGGATCGCGGTCTCGTCGCGGTTGCAAAGCTGCTTCTGGATGCGCGACCGGTCGTCGTTCTCTTTAAAGTAAAAGCCAATGATGTCGAAGGTTGTCGAGTCGCTCGGCTGAAAGCGGACGGTGCCGCGCAGCGCATACAGATCGCGACCGTCGATCCGACTGTCATCGAACAGGTTGCGGGTGAAACCCTCGCGATTCAGGTAATAGCCCGCCAGCCGCACGCCCAGCACGTCGCCAAGCGGCAGGTTGAGCATGCCCGTGATCTTTTTTGAGTCAAAGTTGCCGTACTCGGCCTGTATGCTGCCCTCGAAATCGTTAAGGTTGGGCCGCGCGGTGATGAAGTTGATCACGCCGGAAGTCGCGTTGCGCCCGAAAAGCGTACCCTGCGGCCCGCGCAGCACCTCCACCCGCTCCAAGTCAAAGAACTCGGTTTCGAACAGGCGGCCGGCCAGCAGTGGCATATCGTTGACGTGGACCCCGGTAGCCGCATCGCAGGTGAAGCCCGTGCACAGGTCGCCCACGCCGCGGATCGTGAAGGACGAGCCGGTAAAATTAGTCTTGGTGTAGGTAATGTTGGGAAGCGTCAGCTGCAGATCGCTCGTGTTCTCAATTTGCTGCCGCTCGAGACCTTCCGCGGTGAAAGCGGAAACTGAGATCGGTACGTCTTGCAGCGACTCGGCCTGACGCTGGGCGGTGACAATGATTTCGTCGATTGGCGAGCCGGCGCCGCTGGAGTCCGCCGATTGGGTGGTGCCGCTCTGCGCCCCGCCGCTACTATCGCCGCCCTGGCCGCCTTCGATGTCGCCCGCCTGCGGCTCCGCACTAGTCTCCGGTTGCGGTTCGGGGATCGTTTGCGCGGCGGCGGGCGTCGCCAGCAGCAGCGCGAGCGCCGATACGGTGGACCCCAGCAGCGCCTGCGCGCCCAGCTTCTTCGTCATCGCTCTCCCCTTCTTTTTTCGTCAGCATCGCCCCGGAGGGTGCGCGGGCGCGGGAGAGCCGACGCGGGCGGTGATGCCGGCCGCGCGATGCTTTCGGTCGTGGAACGCCCGATCCGGACGTTTCGGCATCCAACTCTCCAGGCCCGCGCTCGTACTCGGCGCGGTGCTCCGGTTCGAAGCTAAGCGGAAAAACGCGTCCCTGCCTACAAAAACTTGCGCTCGCCGTCCGCCTGGGCGAAGCCTCGCGCCATGGCGTTCTCCACCAAGGGCGGGGTTGTCGTGCTGACGGGCGCGGCGAGCGGCATCGGCGCGGCGCTGGCCGAGGAGCTGGCCACGCGCGGCGCGGCGCTCGCGCTAGTCGATCGCGACCTCCCGGGCCTGTACCGGGCCGCCGCTCTCGCCGGGCGCCGGGGGGGCAAGGTGTCGGCCCATCACGTCGACTTGTCCGACCACGCCGCCACGGCCGAGTTGCCGGAGGCGGTGCGCGCCGCCCACGGCCGCACCTCCATCCTCGTCAACAACGCGGGCGTCGCGCTCGGGGGCAGCTTCGACGAGCTGGGCGAGGACGAGTTCGCCTGGTTGATGCGCATCAACTTCGACGCGCCCGTGCAACTCGTGCGCGGCTTCATGGCCATGCTCCGCGCTGAACCCGCCGCGCAGATCGTCAACGTGTCGAGCCTGTTCGGGCTGATCGGCGCGCCGGGCAACACCGCCTATTGCTCGAGCAAGTTCGCCATCCGAGGCTTTTCCGAAGCGCTCCGGCTCGAGTTGCGCGGCACGGGTGTCGGCGTCAGCCTCGTTCACCCGGGCGGCGTGGCCACCAACATCGCCAACGGCGCGCGCGTCCCTGCAATGGTAGCTAGGGAGGAATGGGAGCGCCGCCTCGCCGAGTTCGCGCCGATGCTCCGACTGCCCCCGGTCAAGGCCGCGAAGCGCATCGCCGACGGCATCGCGCGGCGCGAGCAGCGCATCGTGGTCGGCCGTGATGCGTTGATGATGGCGACCGCTCAGCGACTCGCCCCCGTCGCCTATCAGCGCATGATCCCGACGCGCGATGCCAGCTGACTGACCCGCGCGGGGCCGCTCTCCTCGAAGCTCTGCGTTCAGCGAAAGCGCTGTATCCGGCCCCGACCTCACACGCCCCGCCCCGCCCGACCGCGGTGAGGCACGGCACACTGGCGGAGGAGCTGGCACACGGCGCGCAGGGCGCCCGTGACATCGAGGAGAGGCAGCGGCGTGGACTTCGACCACTCGGCCAAGGCGCAGGACCTGATCGGCCGCATGCAGGACTTCCTGGACACCCGCATCCTCCCCGCGGAGGCGGAGTACGAGGCGTACCGCAACGAGAAGGGCCGCGAGGACCACACGCTGCCGCCCGTCGTCGAGGAGCTGAAGCTCGAGGCGCGCGAGCGCGGACTGTGGAACCTGTTCCTGCCGGCCGTGTCCGGCCTGAAGAACGTCGAGTACGCCGCGATCGCCGAGATCACCGGCTGGAGCTCGCACATCGCGCCCGAGGCGATCAACTGCGACGCCCCCAACACCGGCAACATGGAGGTGCTGCACATGTTCGGCACCGCCGAGCAGAAGTCGCAGTGGCTCGAGCCGCTGCTCGAGGGGCAGATCCGGTCCGCCTTCGCGATGACCGAGCCGGACGTCGCGTCCTCCGACGCGACCAACATCTCGACCCGGATCGAGCGCGACGGCGACGACTACGTCATCAACGGCCGCAAGTGGTGGATCTCCGGGGCTGCCGACCCGCGCTGCCGGATCCTCATCCTGATGGGCAAG
>CADCVW010000079.1 GCA_902806235.1 uncultured Sphingomonadaceae bacterium
CGCCCGCGCTGAGCGAGCGCACGTCGCCGGCCGCACCGACGGCGGCGGCGAGCGCCCGCGCCTCGGCGGCGCGGGTCAGCCCCGTCGCCAAGTCCACCGCGTAGGCGCGCGAGTAGCCGTCGAGCAGCACGGCGCCGACCGACGTCGTGCCCCGCGCGCCCGCGTCGCCCATCGCCCCGCCGAGCTCCCCGCCGCCCGTCGCTGCTACGCCCGTGCCGCCGAGCGTCGTCGCCCCGCGCGGCGCGAAGGCGCGCGAAATGTTGAGCGCGCCGCGCCCAAAGGTCGCGTCCGTCCCCGGGTCGCCCAGGTCGTCGGCGGAAGTCAGCAAGATCTCGACGATCTGCGCGCCCGACAGGTTCGGGAAGGCCTGGGCGAGGAGCGCCGCCGCGCCGCTAATCACAGGGGCGGAAAAGGAGGTGCCCGAATAAAGGAACGCGTCGCCCGTATGGTCGATGGTGCGGACGCGATAGCCGAGCGCGGCGAGGTACTGGTTCGCGCTCGCCCCCGCGCGGTTGGAAAAGGTCGACAGCTGGCGGAGGTCCGTGCCCTGCGCGGGGTCGCCGTTGACGGGCGCGCCGATCGAACCGGCGAGGATCAAGGCGCCGTTGCCGCGTGCCGCCGCGCCGGTGGAGAAGCGGTCGGGGCTCGCCGCGGCCTCGTTGCCCGCGGAGATCACCACCACGATCCCCGCCGCCGTGGCGCGCTCGATCGCCGCGAGCAGCGCGGTCCCCGGCGCGTCCTCGCCGCCAAGGCTCATGTTGACCACACGAGCGCCGTTCGCGCGCGCGGCGTCGAGCCCGCGGACGATCTCCGCGTCGAAGAACTCGCAGCCCTCCTCCGGGCCGACCTGGGCGCAGGTTCCCGGCCGGTCGGCGCGGAAGGACAGAATCGTCGCGTCGAAGGCGACGCCCATCACCTGGTCGCTGTTGCGCGCGCCGGCGGCGACCACGGTGACGGCCGTGCCGTGGCCGTCCTCATCGCTCACCCCGCGCGAGCCGGCGAGGTCGGCGCTGCCCGGGTCGATGCGCCCAGCGACTTCCGCGAGGTTCGGATTCACGCCGCTGTCGATCACCGCGAGCTTCACGCCACGCCCCGTCGCACCCGCGTTGTAGGCGGTGATCGCGCCCGCCGCAGCCGCGGCGTTCGAGCGGCGGTATTCGGCGGTGTCGTAGTTGACGGGCGGCGTCACCACCGGCGGGGGCGGAGGCGGCGGCACGACGACGACGGGCGGCGCGGGCGGCGGCGTGACGATGGGCGCGGGCGACGCGCCGCCCCCGCCGCAGGCAGCGAGCGAGAAGGGCAGGGCGAGGCCCAGCAGGGCGGGCGTGCGTGCGGTCAAGCGATCCTCTCCCGGGCCAGCCCTCGGTGATCTTCTCTGGCCGTCGACCCATGAGGGCCGATCGCTTTCCGTTTGCTGAAGAGCGCCAGATTCTCAACGGCATCGTCGTTCGGCTTTGCCTCCGCCGCCCCGCTGCCGTAGCGCCCGGCCATGGACCCGCGCTTTGCCCACGTCGACCACTGGATCTTCGACCTCGACAACAGCCTCTACCCCGCGTCGTGCGACCTGTTCGCGCTGATCGACGAGCGGATGACCAATTTCGTCGAGCAACTGCACGGCTGCGACCGGGAGGAAGCGCGGCGCGTGCAGAAGGCGCATTTCCACCAGCACGGCACCACCCTTGCCGGGCTGATCGGGAGCCACGGCGTCGACCCGCACGAGTTCCTCCGCTACGTCCACGACATCCCGCTCGATCGGCTGTCGCGCGACGACCGGCTGGTCGCCGGCGTCGCGCAGCTGCCGGGGCGCAAATGGGTGTTCACCAACGGCGACCGCGACTACGCGGGCCGGGTGCTCGGCGCGCTCGGGCTGGAAGGCGCGTTCGACGGCCTATTCGACATTCACGCGCTTGAATACGTCCCCAAGCCCGACCCGCGCGGCTACCGCTTGCTGTGCGACCGCTTCGGAATCGAGCCTGCTAAAGCACTCTTCGTCGAGGACATGGCGCGCAACCTCGTCCCGGCTAAAGCTCTCGGCATGACCACCGTGTGGGTCGACAACGGGTCGGAGGCGGCGGAAAGGGACGCCGACTGGGCCGCCGTGGACTACACGGTCCGCGACGTCGGCGAGTGGCTGGAGGAGATCCTGGAAGCATGACGGACGGGCTGGAGGCCGCGATCGAGCGGGCGTGGGAGGATCGCGAGGCGCTCGGACCGGCGTCGCGCGGGCAAGCGCGCGATGCGGTGGAGGCGGCGATCGAGGGCTTGGATGACGGCCGGTTCCGCGTCGCGGAAAAAGGCGCGGACGGCTGGACGGTCCACCAATGGCTCAAGAAGGCGGTGTTGCTCTCTTTTCGCTTGAACGACATGGGCCTGATCCCTGGCGGCCCCGGCGGCGCGCCCTGGTGGGACAAGGTGCCGTCGAAGTTCGCGGGGTGGGGTGCGGAGCGCTTCCGCGCCGCCGGCTTCCGCGCCGTGCCGGGCGCGATCGTGCGGCGGGGCGCGTTCGTCGCGCCGGGCGCGGTGCTGATGCCGAGCTTCGTCAATATCGGCGCACGGGTGGGCGAGGGGACGATGATCGACACCTGGGCCACTGTCGGCTCCTGCGCGCAGGTCGGGCGGAACGTCCACATCTCGGGGGGCGCGGGGATCGGCGGGGTGCTGGAACCGTTGCAGGCCGGGCCGGTGGTGATCGAGGACGGAGCGTTCGTCGGCGCGCGGTCGGAGGTGGCGGAGGGCGTCGTGGTGGAGGAGGGCGCGGTGCTCGCCATGGGCGTGTTCCTCGGCGCGTCGACCAAGGTCGTCGACCGCGACACGGGCGAGGTCTTCACCGGCCGCGTGCCCGCTTACGCCGTGGTGGTGCCCGGCGCGCTGCCGGGCAGGCCCTTGCCGGACGGTTCGCCGGGGCCGTCCCTGGCCTGCGCCGTGATCGTCAAGCGCGTGGACGCGCGCACGCGGGCCAAGACAGCGATCAACGAGTTGTTGCGCGACTAAGTAACGGCCGGTGCTGGATTAAGCTTTCGTTTACCTTCTTTGTTACCAAACGTCGTGGAACGCTCTCGAACTCCGAGACGTTTCGGCGGCGCAATGGAGGTGAACATGGCCGAACTGAACAGCGACGAGCACATGGTGGTCGAGAAGAGCAACGCGAGCACGACCGCCAATTTCAACATCAGCGGCATCATCGCCGCGATCGCCCTGCTTCTGCTGGTGCTGGGCGTGCTGAAGTTCATGGGGGTGTCGCCGATCTGAGGCGGGGTCGGTTTTCCGGGGCGGGCGGCCGTGGTAAGGAAATGCCGATGAACGCGCCCGTCTCCCTGGAGCAGCCGCAAGTCGTCAAGCTGACGGCGCGCGACTTCCTGCTGCTGGACGACGCGGGCGCGTTCGCCGCTTACGGCAAGACGGAGCTGATCGACGGAGTGATCCGCGCGGTGAACGCGCAGCACCGGCCGTATGGTTACGCCAAGAACGAACTCGCTTACCGGCTACGGCGCGCGCTGGAAGAGTTGGGCTCCGACCTGTTCGTATGGACGGAAGCATCGGTGGAAGCGGCGATCGACAGCGTGCCGGAGCCGGACATCATGCTGGCGCCGCCGGACAAGCGGCCGGGAGTCGTGCCCGCCACCGCGGCGGCACTGGTGGTCGAGGTGTCGGCCAGCACGCAACGGCTCGACCTCGGGCCTAAGGCGCGCATCTACGCGCGGGCCGGCATCCCCGAATATTAAGTGCTGGATGTGGAAGGGAGCGAACTGCACCGCTTCTCCCAGCCGGGGCCGGACGGCTATGCGACGCGCGAGAAGCCGCCCCTTGGCGAGTTCCTAACCGCCGCGACGATCCCCGGCCTGACCGTGGCGACGGACGGACTCGTCTGAACCTACCCTTCGCGCGTTCACCCGCGCATGACCGCCGCCCCGCCCGTGTCCGCCGTCGCCGGGCTGATCCAGCTCGCCATCGCCCCCGTGTTCCTGGTGGCAGGCATCGGCGCGATCCTGAATGTGCTCGCCAACCGGCTCGCGCGGGTGGTCGACCGGGTGCGGACGCTGGAGCGCGGGCTGCCCGGCTTCGCCCCCGACGAGCGCGGCCGCGCGCGGACCGAGCTACGCACCTTGTCGCGGCGGATGCGGCTGGTGAACTGGGCGATCACCTGCTGCACCGCGTCCGCCCTGTTCGTCTGCCTGGTGGTCGCCGACCTGTTCGTCACCGCGCTGATCGACCTCGGGTCCGGCCGGCCGATCGCCGCCCTGTTCGTGCTCGCGATGGCCCTGCTGATCGCCGGGCTGCTGCTGTTCCTGCTCGAAATCCGGCTCGCCGCGCGCTCGCTCCGCGTGCGAGAGGAACTCCTGAAGGACTGAGGGCACGCGCTCGAAGTCGGCGGGTATTGGCCGGGAGCCCTGGTTCGTCGCTGGCCAGCCGTTATCGTGCGGCTGCATCGAGGCCGGAGCAGGAGCATAACGGTGTTCACCATCGAGGCGGTCGGGCATGTTCGCGGCGGGCGCGACGTCCCCGAAGACGATAGTTGGGGCAGCAGCCGTGCCCGCATCGAGCTCGACGCCGCCCGGTTCACCCCCGCGGCGCTGACGGGCCTCGATGCCTTCAGCCACATGGAGGTGGTTTTCGTCTTCGACCACGTGGGCGAGGACGAGGTGACCTTCGACGCAAGTCGCCCGCGCGGGAACGAGGCTTGGCCGAAGGTCGGCAACTTCGCGCAGCGCGGCAAGAACCGACCGAGCCGCATCGGGGTGAGCGTTTGTTGCGTCGTTCGCGTGGAAGGGCTGTCCGTCGAGGTTGAGGGACTGGACGCGATTGACGGCTCGCCCGTCCTCGACATCAAACCTGTCATGTCGGGGTTCTTGCCGCGCGAGGAAGTTCGCGAGCCCGATTGGGCACGCGAGATCATGGCGTGATATTGGTAACGGCGGCTACCCGCGCGATGGCCGAGCGCCCCGAAAGGAGCGCCCGCCGGCGCTCAATCGCCCCGCCGCGCCTCGCCCAGCGCCGCCAGTTCGCGCTCGGCCGCGTCCAGCCCTTCGTCGCTCGCCACCGCGAGGTCGATCGGCCGCCCGCCGAGCGCGTCGTGGTGCGTGTTGAGAAAGGCGATCGCCGCGTCGCGCCCGCCGAGCGCCAGCCAGGCGCCTTGCGAGATGCGGCCCTGGCGCGCGGCCTCCTCCGGCGACAGGCGGACGGCCGTGAACCGCTTGCGGAACCGCTTCACGTCCGGCCGGCGCGATACGGCGGGCGGCTCCTCCGCGGGCGCGGCGGCGGGATCGGGGGCGGGCGCGAGGTCGTCGGCGCTCATCGCTCAGGCCCCGCCGAGGAGAAAGGAGGACGCGCCTAGCGCGCGCTGGTGGTCGCCGATGCGGCGGGCGTAGAGCCGCGCGCAATCGCCGTGCGCCTGCCGCGCGGGCGCGGACGGCGCGGCGTCGGCGCGCATCAGCGACAGCTGGTGGCGGTAGAGGAGGTGGTTGAGGTCCACGGGCGGAACTCCCTGGTCGTGAGCGGGAGCGCGCGAAGTCTCTCAGCCGCCGGCGGCTGCGGGGATCGTACCGGCGATAATGTTTATATGGGGTGTCCGGCGCGAAAACCCAGCCGCGGGAGGGCGCCGCCCGGCCGCGCGCATCAGAGGGTCAGGTGCAGGAACCGGTTGAACGCGCTGGGCGCGTAATCCCCGAAGGGAGCGCCTTCGACGAACCCACGCCGGCGGTAGAGCGCCAGCGCCGGTTTAAAAGCGGGGCCGCTCCCCGTCTCGAGCGACAGGCGGGCGAGCCCGCGCCCGCGCGCGGCGTCGATGACGTGCTCGAGCAGCGTGGCGGCGACGCCGCGGCGCAAGCGGTCGGGGTGGGTGCGCATTGATTTCACCTCCCCCGCGTCGCGATCCAGCACCTTGAGCGCGGCGACGCCGGCCAGGCGGTCGCCGTCCCAAGCGGTCCAGGCGGTGACGTCCGGGCCCTGAAGGCCAGACAGGTCGAGCGCGAAGCTATGGCCGGGCGGCGAGCCCGCGCGCATCGCGGACAGGTGCAGCGCGAGCAGTTCCTGCACCGCCGCGCCCGTCAGGTCGTCCTCGCGAATTAGCAGCACCGGCCGTTCAGCTCCGCCCCGCCGCCTCCGCCACTAGCTTGGCGCTCGCCGCGTCCGTCCAGTCGCGGTCGCCGGTGAAGCGCCACACTTCGCGGCCTGCCGCGTCGTAGAGGATGGTGGTGGGTAGCCCCTGCTCGCCGAGCGCGGTCATCATGCCGTACTCGCGGTCGTGGAGCGGGGTCAGCGCGGCTACGTTGCGCTCGCGCAGGAAGGAGGCCACTTTCGGGCTCTCGTCGGTATCCATACTGACCGCGACGACGTTGAGCTTGCCCTGCTCGCGCTTCGCCAGCGCGTCGAGCGTCGGCAGTTCCTTGACGCAGGGGACGCACCACGTCGCCCACAGGTTCACCAGGGTCGGCTTGCCGCCGAAATCGCGGAGGCTCTTCTTGCCTCCATCGAGCGTGAGCAAGGGGTCCGCCGGCGCGCGGAAGCCCGCCTGGGCGCGGTTCACGCCGCCGATGCTGGCGGAGCTCTTCGCCACGCCCGTCGCCTCCTGTTGCGGGAGTTCGGCCGCTTGCCTATCGCAGCCGGCCAGCGCCAGCGCCGAACACAGGAGAATGGGGATCAGCCGCAAGGAAAGCTCCAACGAGATGTGGGGCGGCCGCTTCGAGGGCGGGCCGGCCGCGGTGATGCGCGAGATCAACAACAGCTTGGCCCTCGACCGGCGCTTGTGGCGGCAGGACATAGCGGGGTCGCAGGCGCATGTCGCCATGCTCGGCGCGCAGGGCATCGTCCCGGCGGCGGATGCCGACGCCATCGCCGAAGGGCTCGGCCGGGTGGCGGCGGAGTGCGAGGCGGGGCGCATCCCCGACGACCCCGCGCTGGAGGACATCCACATGGCGACGGAGGCGCGGCTCGCCGAGCTCGTCGGGCCAGTCGCCGGCCGCCTCCACACCGCCCGCTCGCGCAACGACCAGGTGGCAACCGATTTCAGATTGTGGGTGCGCGACGCGATCGACGAGGTCGACCGCGGCCTGCGCAGCCTGCAGCGCGCGCTGGTCGCCCGCGCCGAGGAGCAGGCGGCGACCGTCATGCCCGGCTTCACCCACCTCCAGGTCGCGCAGCCGGTGACGCTCGGCCACCACCTGCTCGCCTTTCACGAGATGATCGCGCGCGACCGGTCGCGCTTCATCGATAGCCGCCGACGGCTGAACGAGTCGCCGCTGGGCGCGGCGGCGCTGGCGGGGACGGGGTTCCCGATCGACCGGGATCGCACCGCGACCGCGCTCGGCTTCGCCCGGCCGATGCGCAACAGCCTGGACGCGGTGTCCGACCGCGACTTCGCGCTCGATTACCTTCAGGCAGCCGCGCAGTGCGCCCTTCACCTGTCCCGGCTGGCGGAGGAATTCGTGATCTGGGCGTCGCAGCCGTTCGGCTTCGTGAGCTTGCCCGACGCCTGGTCGACCGGCTCCTCCATCATGCCGCAGAAGCGCAACCCGGACGCCGCCGAGCTGGTGCGCGGCCACGCGGGGCGGATCGTCGGGTGCGCTACCGCCCTTCTCGTCACCATGAAGGGCCTGCCGCTCGCCTATTCGAAGGACATGCAGGACGACAAGCCGCCAGTGTTCGAGGCGCACGACCTGCTGGGCCTCAGCCTCCTGGCGATGACAGGGATGGTGGAAACGGTGGCGTTCCGGCCCGACCGGATGCGCGCGGCGGCCGAAGGGGGCTTCTCCACCGCCACCGACCTCGCCGATTGGTTGGTGCGGGTGCAAGGCATTCCTTTCCGCGAGGCGCACCACGTCACCGGCCGCGCGGTGCGGCTCGCCGAGAAGCGCGGCTGCCGCCTGTGGGAGCTGCCGCTGGAGGTCCTCCGGACGGTGGATGCGCGGATCGACGCGGGCGTGTACGAGGTGCTGTCGGTGGACGCCTCCGTGGCGTCCCGGCGGAGCTACGGCGGCACCGCACCCGAGGAGGTGCGGGCGCGGGCGGCGGAAGCGCGGGCGGAGTTGGACAGGGAATGAAACGAGCGATCATCACCTTGAGCGGACTGCTGCTCGTCGCCTGCGGCCAGCGCGACCCGCTGCGCCCGGCCGCGGGCATGCAGGCCCCGCCCAAGCCCGCGCTGGCCACCCACGCGCCCACCGTCGCCGAACTTCTCACGCCCTCGCCCGAGGCGCGCCCCGAGCGCGAGGACGAGCCACTGACGCGCAGCGCGCCGCGCGAGGAGGACCGCTTCGACCTGCCGCCGCCGGGGTGACAGGGGGCAGGCGAATGCAAGTCCGTTCGCGCTGATCCTGAGCTTGACGAAGGATCGAAGCGCCTTTCTTCTTGCGCCGGCGGCGAAGCGGAAGAAGGGGCTTTGACAAGCTCAGCCCGAACGGGGATGGGCGGCGGCTAGGTTTCGACTTGCACCACTTCCACCTTTGCGACGGCGTCCTCCACGCCGAGGACGTGCCGCTCGACCGCATTGCCGAAGCGGTCGGCACCCCCGTCTACGTTTACTCTACCGCCACCCTCGTCCGCCACGCGCGCGTCTTCCGCGCCGCGCTGGCCGGGCTCGACGACCCGCTGATCGCCTACGCGGTCAAGGCGAACCCCAACGCCGCCGTGCTCCGCACGCTCGCCCGCGAACGGCTCGGCGCGGATGCCGTGTCCTGGGGCGAGGTCGCCCGCGCGCTCCACGCGGGCGTGCCGGCCGAGCGCATCGTGCTGTCCGGCGTCGGCAAGACGGGCGACGAGATGGCCGCGGCGCTCCGCGCGGGCATCCTCCAGTTCAACATAGAGTCCGAGCAGGAGGCGCACACGCTGTCGGCGGTTGCGGCCGCGCTCGACCTGACCGCCGCGGTTGCCGTGCGCGTCAACCCGGACGTCGACGCGGGCACCCACGCCAAGATCTCGACGGGCAAGTCCGAGAACAAGTTTGGCATCCCTTACGCGCGCGCCGCGGCGGCCTACGCGCTGTGCGCTTCGCTCTCCGGGCTCGAGCCGGTCGGCATCGCCGTCCATATCGGCAGCCAGCTCACCGACCTCGCGCCCTTGGAACGCGCCTTCGAGCGCATCGGGCAGCTCATCGCCGAGCTGCGCGCCGCGGGGCACCCGGTCCACCGCGCCGACCTCGGCGGCGGGCTCGGCGTGCCCTACGACGCCGACCAGCCCGCCCCGCCGACGCCCGAAGCCTATGGCGCGATGGTGGCGCGGGTGACGGAGGGCTGGGACGTCCGGCTGATCTTCGAGCCCGGCCGCGCGCTGGTCGGCAACGCGGGCGTGTTGCTCACCCGCGTGATCCGGGTGAAAGCCGGCGCAGAGCACCCCTTCGTCGTCGTCGACGCCGGCATGAACGACCTGATCCGCCCCACCCTCTACGACGCGTGGCACGATTTCCGCGCGGTCGCGCCTCGCGGAGAGCGCTTCACCGCCAACGTCGTCGGCCCCGTGTGCGAGACGGGCGACACCTTCGCCACCGCCCGGCCAATGGACCGGGTGGGGGAGGGCGACCTGCTCGCCTTCATGACCGCCGGGGCCTACGCCGCGACCATGGCGAGTACCTACAACAGCCGCCCGCTCACCCCCGAAGCCATCGTCTCCGGCGACCGCTGGGCGGTGACGCGGGAACGCCAGCCGATCGAAGCGTTGATCGCCATGGACCGGCTGCCGCCGTGGCTTTCAGAGGAGAACAAATGAAACTTGTCCGCAAGGCCGTTTTCCCCGTCGCTGGGCTCGGCACCCGCTTCCTCCCCGCGACCAAGGTAGTGCCCAAGGAGCTGCTGCCGATCGTCGACAAGCCGCTAATCCAATACGCGGTGGACGAGGCGCGCGAGGCGGGCATCGAGCAGATGATCTTCGTCACCGGCCGCGGCAAAGGCGCGATCGAGGACCATTTCGACCTGTCCTACGAGCTCGAGGACACGATGCGCGGGCGCGGCAAGTCACTCGCGCTGCTCGAAGGCACGCGGCTGACCCCCGGCGACGCGGTGTTCGTGCGGCAGCAGGAGCCGCTCGGCCTCGGCCACGCGGTGTGGTGCGCGCGCGACATCGTCGGCGATGAGCCCTTCGCCGTGTTCCTCCCCGACGAGTTCATGTGGGGCGCACCCGGCCGCGGCTGCATGAAGCAGATGGTCGACGCCTACGGGCAGGTCGGCGGCAACCTCGTCTGCGCGCTTCCGGTGCCCGACGACCAGACGCACCAGTACGGCATCCTCGACCCCGGCGCGCGGAACGGCGCCCTGACCGAGGTGCGCGGCATGGTGGAGAAACCCGCCCCCGGCGCCGCGCCGTCCAACCTGATCGTCGCTGGCCGCTACATCCTCCAGCCGGACGTAATGCGGCTGCTAGAAACGCAGGGCGCGGGCGCGGGCGGCGAGATTCAGCTCACGGACGCGATGGCCCAGCTGATCGGCCGCCAGCCGTTCCACGGCCTGACCTTCGACGGCCGCCGCTTTGACTGCGGCGACAAGGCGGGCTTCATCCAGGCCAACATCGCGCTGGCCATGGCGCGCGAGGACATCGGCCCGGCGGTACGGGCGTTCGTGGCGGAGCTCTGAAAGCCTCGCGAATAGAGAACAGTCGTCATCCCGGGCTTAACCGGGGACCCACCTTCTCCTTGCATCCGTGGTCGAAGGCAGGCGGGTCCCGGCTCAAGGCCGGGATGACGGGCGAGGAGCTACTCCTCCCCCAGCGCCAGCTTCGCGAATAAGGTGAAGCTCCGTGGGTTCTCCCCGTAGGTCGCGTCCAGCGCGGCCGGCTTCGCGTAAACGCTCGCCGAGCCGCCCAGCGACAGCTGGACGCTCCGCGCGAGCGGCACGTGGTAGGCGTAGCCGGCCGAGAGCTTGCCCATACGGAACACCCGGTCGTGGAGCGGGTCGCCCTCGCCGAACAGCTCGTCGTTGTCGATCACCTCGCCCCGGCCGAACAGGCTATGCCGGCCGAGATCGTAGTTCGCCTCGACCAGGAAGGCGTCGAGCGTCGGCCCGGGCAGCCGGTTCTTCGCCGAATAGGCCGCCGTCACCGCCAAGTCGCCGCGGAAGTAGTGCGCGCTCGCCGTCAGCCGCCCCTCGTCCTCGTCCGGGTGCAGCCGCTCGGGCGCGCGGAGCTTGCCGTAGCTGACCTGTAGCGCGGTCGACCGCGTCGGGTTGAGCGTGCCGCGCACCGACCAGCTGTCGAGCTTCGGCGTTTCGATGTCCCACCGGTCCTCGTCCGGCTCGCGGCCGCGGAAGGCGGAAGCCTCCAGCTGCCAGCGCCGCGCCGCCACGCCGGCTGTCAGCACGCCGAAGGTGATGTGGGTCGAATCGAACCAGTGGTGGGTGATCGGCGCTTCCGGATTGTTGCGCGCCGACGCCCGGTGCATGAACGCCGACGGCCCCAGCGCGGGCTCCGCCACCGGCCCGCCGTAGAGGAACAGGTTGGTCCCCGGCGCGACCTCCCGGTCCACCCGCGCGGAGAGCTCCATGAAGAAGTCGTGCGGGTGCTGCCGGTCGACGAGCGGGGCGCCGCCCGCCGTCTCTCCGGTGGCGAACAGGTTGGGATAGCCGCGGTCGCCGATCAGCGGGTCGAGCGACAGCATGGCGCGGAGCTGGAGGTTGGTCTTGGTCCCGAGCTGCCGGTCGCCCTCCAGCATCGCCATGGAGGTGACGAACGCCTGTTCGTCGCCGCGCGGCCCGCCCTGGTCCGAGTAGATCGGCCACAGGTAGCCGTGCGCCATCAGGCCCCAGCCGCCGGCGGAGAAGTGGAGCCCGGGCATCATGCCCTCAGCCTCGGGCAGGCGCGAGGTGCCGGAGCCGGCGGCGGAGTCCTCCTCGCCGGCGTGGCCTTCGGTGGACGAGCCGTGATTCATGGAGCCGTGGTCCATCGCGCCATGGTTCATCGAGCCGTGATCCATGGTGCCTTGATCTATCGCGCCATGGTCGTGTTCGGCGGGAGCCGCCGGAGGCTGCGTCTCCGCGGCGGGCGGCGCGGGCGGCGCGCCGTGCTCGGCGTGCTGCGCGAGGGCGGCGGTGGAGGACAGGAGAAGGACGGCGAACGCGCCGCCGCGAGCGGAAAATCGCATGGTGAAAGAAGCCTGTGCTGAGCGGGAAAGGGACGCCGCCGGACCGGCGGCGCGGCTCGGCTCAGCGTCGCGGGGGGCGCGGCTCGGGGTGGTGGGCGCGGCCGGCGAGCGCGGGC
>CADCVW010000080.1 GCA_902806235.1 uncultured Sphingomonadaceae bacterium
CGCTGCTGGCGGCCGCCGTCGCGCGCTTCGTCCTGTTTGACCTCGGCTTGTTCAACCCGGCGTGGCGACCGCAGGCGGTGGGCGGCCCGCCTCTCGTTAACCTGCTCGCCCCCGCCTATCTCCTGCCCGCCGCGGCGCTGGCGCTCGCCGCCGCGGCCGAGCGCGGGCGGGCGGCGCGGCTGGCGGACGCCTGGAAGGGGCTGGCGGTGGCGGGCGTAATCAGCTGGCCGCTGCTCGCGGTACGGCAGCTGTTTCACGGGTCGATCCTGCCCAACGGCGGGCTCCCGACCGCGGAAAACCTCGCCTATTCGGCGGCGGGGCTGCTGACGGCGCTGGCGCTGCTCGGCTGGGGCACGGCGCGGCGCGACCCGGTGACGCGGGTCGCTTCGCTGGTCCTCATGCTGGCGACGGTGGCCAAGGTATTCTTGGCTGACGCATCCGCGCTCGACGGCTTGGCCCGGATCGCGTCGTTCCTGGGGCTGGGCGTGAGCCTAATCGGGATCAGCTGGTTCTACACGCGGCACGTCTTCGGGCGGGGCAGGGCGGCGCCCGCCCCGGCTGCTACGCCACCGACCTGAGCGTCCCCGCCCCGGCCTCCGCTGTCTGCTCCCGCGCGCGGCGGGCGGCGTGGCGGTCGAGCGCATCGTCGAAGCGGGGGAGGAGCTGGCCGCGCGCGGTGCCCAGCGCCGCCTGGCGCGGGCGGAGCGCGCGCCAGCCGAGCTCGGCCGGGTCGGCGGGGCGCACCCGTTCCGGGTCGAACCCGAGCCGGGCGGCGACAAGCCGGCCGAAGCTCAGCCAGCTCAGCGCAGCGCCGCTCGAGAGGTGGCGCAGGCCCGTGTCCCCGTCGATCGCGAGGTCGAGCGTCGCGCTCACCAGGTCGGGAACGTAGGTGGGGGTAACGACGAAGCCGTCCGCGGCGCGCCGGGCGCGGCCGGCGCGCAGCTCCCGCTCGATCCAGGCGGCGAAGTTGTGCGGGTCGTGGGGGGAGAAGAAGGCGGCGGTGCGGATCACCAGGGAAGTTCCGCCGGTGGCCAGCACGCCTTCTTCCAACGCCGCCTTGCTGCGGCCGTAGGCGTTGAGTGGGTTCGGCGCGTCGTCCTCAACGTAAGACCCCTCCTTCGCCCCGTCGAATACGAGGTCGGAGGAGAAGGCGGTGTGGTGAATGCCGCGCTCGGCGCAGAGGCGGGCCAGGAAGATCGCGCCCGTCGCGTTGGCGGCCGTGCAGGCCGCCTCCGCCGCTTCCGCCTCGTCCACGCGGACCCAGCCAGCGGCGTTGACCACCGCCCAGGGGCGGTGCTCGTCGAGGGTACGTGCCATCGCTCGCGGATCGTCGAGCGGCAGCGCGCGGCGATTAGTGAGCAGGTGTGGCAGCCCGCGCAGGCGGCAAGCGCCGGCGAAGGCCTGCCCCAGCGTGCCGGTGGCGCCGGCGATCAGGATGGGCGGGAGATCGTCGGGCTGGCCGGCGGGCTCCGCCACCTCGTTTCTCCAGACGTAGGGGGCGTGCTCCAGCCGGACCTCGCGCCGCCACCAGCCGGGGGTGGACAGGATCGCGCGGTCCGCCCCGCTCGCCGCCTTCGGGTCCCGCCCGTGGCCCAGTTCCGTCAAGAGCTTGGCGAGCGCGGTGGGGCGCGGCTCGGGCCCGCGCAGGTCGAACGCGCCCGGTTCGTAATGGCCGGCGTCGCGGGTGAGTAGGCTGTTCCAGTCGACGGAGCCGAGCAGCGCCCAAGCGGTCACCGCGCGGAGATCGACGCCGTCGGTGCGGAGCCGCTCGGCGATCGTCCAGGTCTCGGCGAACCAGCGCAGCTGCTCTTCTCGCGTGCAGCCGAGGTGGCATTCGGTGACGGCGATGGGCAGCCCGTAACGCTCCCACGTCTGGCGGAGCAGCCCGTCGAAGCCGACGGGCTCCGGGCGCAGCACGCGGGCGGCGGTGATGTCGACGAAGCCTTCCGCGCCGACGCGCTCGCCCGGATAGCGATCGGTCCGTTGGTCGAGGAAGCGTTCGCTGGTGACGTAGTGGTTCACTCCGATCACGTCCGGCGGGCAGGGGTCGGCGTTGATCAGCCGGACGCGGTCCTCCGCGCCGTTGCGCTGGACCTGCCACCATTGGGGATGGTTCTCGTCGACCTTGCCGGTCAGCAGGTCCCAAGAAAGCCAGCGCCGCTCGTTGCAGAAGCGCGCCCAGCCGGCCAGCTCCGGCGTGGAGTAGGTTTGGCCGAGGTCCTCCGTCTGCACGAGCCGCGCGTGCGGGATCACCTCGCGGATGGCGCGCATGGCGAGGCGGGTGGCATTGATCTGGATCAGGAGCGCGGTCCAGAAGCTCCCGTCGTCGGTCGCGTGCGGATACCAGTGGCCATAGAGCGCGGAGAAGCGCGCGGTTGTGAGCGGTTCGTTGACCGGCGTCCAGTCCTCGACCCACGGATAGCGCTCGGCCACGGCGCGGGCGTGGGCGGCGAGGCCGTCGGCGAAGTCGTCGCTGGTCAGGCTGGTCCAGTGCGGGCCGCTGCCGTGGTGGACGAGGCCGACGATGGGGCGCACGCCCAACCGCCGGATCTCCGCCAGACGCTCATCGGACCAGGTCCAGTTGCGCTGGTCCGGGTGATCAGGAGAGACGCGCTCCCACAGCACCGGGTAGCGGAGCGCCTTGAGGCCGAGGTCCGCGAAGCGTTGAAGATCATCGAGCCGCTGCTCGTGCCCGCCGCGCCTGGTCTGGTCGAGCCAGCGGTCGCCCACGCGGTTGACCGTGCATTCGTGCCCGCCCCAGAGCTCCAGCGGCATATCCGCTCCCGTCGCCGTTGATCCGTCGTCTGCTGCACCTGCGAAGGGCGGCCGACGAAGATGCAACGGGCACGGGCGCGCGGGGTTGCATATATTAACATTTGTTCAGCTCGGGGTGGCCGAGCCCCTAGCTGGCGAACCCCGGATCGAGCCGGTAGGCGCGGCGCAGCAGTGCGGGCCAGGCGAGCTTGGTGGCGACCATGTCGAGCCCGCGGCGGCCCTGCTCGGCGGTGACTTCCGGCGAGCCCTGCGGCGGGTGGTTGACGGCGTGGGAGCCCGCGGTGAGCGCCATCACCTGTGCCTCGCAGGCGCGCTCGAGGTAGTAGAGGCGGAGGAAGCAGGTGGCGACCGAGTCGCCGACCGCGAGCGTGCCGTGGTTGCGCAGAATCATGGCGCGCTTGGCGCCCAAATCTTCGATCAGCCGCTCGCGTTCCTCCAGGTCGAGCGCGACGCCCTCAAAGTGGTGGTAGGCAATCTCGTCGCGCACCAGCATCGCCGTCTGCGTCAGCGGCATCAACCCGTCCTCGTGCGCCGACACCGCCTGGCCGTGCGGCGTGTGGAGGTGCATCACCGCGTGGGCGTCGGGCCTCGCCATGTGCAGCGCGCTATGGATGGTGAAGCCCGCGGGGTTGGTCGGGAAGGGCGTCGGGTCCACCGCGTTGCCGTCCACGTCGACCTTGACGAGCGAGGAGGCGGTGATCTCCTCGAACAGCAGGCCGTAGGGGTTGAGAAGGAAGTGGTGCTCGCCCCCCGGTGCCGGCACGCGGGCGGACAGGTGGGTGAAGATCAGGTCGTCCCAGCCGAAATGCGCGACGAGCCGATAGGCGGCGGCGAGGTCGACGCGCACCGCCCACTCTTCCGGGCTGACTTGGCTCTGCACCGAAGGCACCTGGATTTCGCCCATTGCGTTCATGGCTACGCTCCTTCTGCTCCCTCTTCCGCTCGCGGGAGAGGGCCGGGGTGAGGGTACGCCGCCCGACGAAAGGGCCGCGCTCGGTCGAGATGGCGTACCCTCACCCAACCCTCCCCCGCAAGCGGGAGAGGGTTTTAAGCTCCCACCCGCTCCGGCGCGGCCGCGGCGACCGGCTCCAGCGCGCGCATCGCCTCGTCGGCGCGCAGCAGAGTGGGGAAGTCGTCGAGGGGCACGGCGAAGCGGCGCGCGTTGGCGAGCTGGGGGACGAGGCACAGGTCGGCGAGCGACGGGGCGCCGCCGTGGAGGAAGCGGCCCGCGTGCGGCGCGGCCAGCGCCTCCAGCGCGGCCAATCCTTCGCGGATCCAGTGCGCATACCAGGCGTCGACCGCCGGCTGCTCCTGCCCGAGCTCGGTCTTCAGATAGCGCAGCACGCGGAGGTTATTGAGCGGGTGGACGTCGCAGGCGACGAGCAGCGCCATCGCCTGGACGTGCGCGCGGGGCTCCGGTTCGTCGGGGATCAGCCGGGGCGAGGGGTGGGCGCGGTCGAGCCAGTCGATGATGGCGAGGCTCTGGGTGAGCTGGAGGCCGTCGCTGGTGCGGAGCATCGGCACGAAACCCTGCGGGTTGCGCGCGCGATGCTCCGCACCGGCCTGCTCGCCGGTGACAAGGTTCACGGGGACCGAGCGGTAGGCGACGCCCTTAAGGTTGAGCGCGATCCGGACGCGGTAGGCTGCGGAGGAGCGGTGGTAATCGTAGAGGACGGGGGTATCGGGCATGGGGGCTCCGCGAGCAGATGCGCTCCAATTCCCTAACCCGTTCGGGCTGAGCTTGTCGAAGCCGTTTCCTCCTTTTCGACGGCGGGATGTCCAAGAAGGCGCTTTGACAAGCTCAGCGCGAACGGGGGTGGTTGGATGGACGCGTAAAGGGGGTGAGCGGGGTGGATCCACGCTTCGGTTGCCCCCCGCCATCCCCGCGCTTAGACCGGGTTCCATGCGTTACGTCAGCACCCGGGGCCGCGCGCCCGCGCTGTCCTTCGAGGAGGCGACGCTCGCGGGGCTCGCGTCGGACGGTGGGCTGTACGTGCCGGAGGCTTGGCCGCGGCTGGAGCGCGCGGAGATCGCCGCGTTCGCTGGGCTGACCTACGCGGAAACGGCGGCGCGGGTGATGGCGCCGTTCGTCGGCGACGCTCTCGCGCCCGACGAGCTGCTGGACCTCTGCCGCGCCGCCTACGGCCGGTTCCACCACGCGGGCGTGGCGCCGCTCGTCCAGCTCGACGGGCGCCACTGGCTGCTCGAGCTGTTCCACGGCCCGACGCTCGCCTTCAAGGACGTGGCGATGCAGCTACTCGGGCCGCTGTTCGAGCGGTTCTTAGGGGAGAGCGGGCGGCGGCTGACGGTGATAGGCGCGACGAGCGGCGACACGGGATCGGCGGCGATCGACGCGCTCGCGGGGCGGGAGGGCATCGAGCTGTTCATGCTCCATCCCGCCGGCCGCGTGTCGGACGTGCAGCGGCGGCAGATGACGACCGTGCTCGCGCCCAACGTCCACAACGTCGCGGTCGAGGGCAGCTTCGACGACGCGCAGGCGCTGGTGAAGGCGCTGTTCGGCGACGCGGAATTCGCCTCGCGATACCACCTGTCGGCGGTGAACAGCATCAACTGGGCGCGGTTGATGGCGCAGGTCGTCTACTATTTCTACGCCGCCGTCCGGCTCGGCGCGCCGGACCGGCCCGTGGCCTTTTCCGTGCCGACGGGCAATTTCGGCGACGCCTTCGCCGGTTACGTTGCAGCGCGGATGGGGCTGCCGGTGGCGAAGCTGATCGTCGCCACCAACGGCAACGACATCGTGCACCGGGCGCTCAGCGCGGGCGATTATTCGGTGGGAGAGGTGCGGGCGACGGCCGCGCCGTCCATGGACATTCAGGTGTCCTCCAACTTCGAACGGCTCCTGTTCGACCTCCACGACCGCGACGGCGAGGTGGTGGCGCGGGCGATGGCGGGGTTCGAGGCCGAACGCCGCATGCTGCTGGACGACACGCGGCGGGGGATCGCCGCAGCCTTGTTCGCTTCCGCCGCAGTCGAGCCGGACGCGATGGCGTCGACCATGCGCTGGGCCTGCGCGGAGGCGGGGCAGCTGATCGACCCGCATACCGGCATCGGGCTCGCCGCGGCCCGCGCGCTGGAGAAAAGTATCGCGCAGGACGTCACCATCGTCACGCTCGCCACCGCGCACCCGGGCAAGTTCCGCGACGCGGTGGAGCGCGCAACGGGGACGCGGCCGGGCTTGCCCCAGCGGATGGCGGGGCTGTTCGAGCGCGAGGAGCGCTGCGCGAGGCTGCCGGCGGAGCTGGGGGCGGTGCGGGGGTGGATCGAGGAGCGGGCGGGGTAAGGCGTGAAGCCCTCTCCCCTTCAGGGGAGCGGAGCGAGACTTAGGTTTGCGCAGCAGGTCTTAGTCGCAGCGGAGAGCGGCTGCTCCGGTAGCAAGAAGGACCGAGCTTGCAGCTCGGCCCCTCTCCCAACCCTCTCCCCTGAATGAGAGAGGGCTTATATGAGCCCCCGATGACCTCCCAGCTCACCACCCTACCCAACGGCTTTCGCATCGCTACCCGCGCCATGTCCGGCATCGAGACCGCGGCGGTGGCGCTCCACACCGACGCCGGCGCGCGGCACGAGGCGCCGGCCCGGAACGGGCTCGCCCACCTGTTCGAGCACATGGTGTTCAAGGGCGCTGGCGACCGCGACGCGCGGGGGATCGCCGAAGCGATCGAGGACGTCGGTGGAGCGCTGAACGCGTCCACGGGACGGGAAGGCACGGCGTTCAGCGCGCGGGTAATGGCGGAGCACCTGCCGCTGGGCGTCGACCTGCTCGCCGATTTCGTCACAGCGCCGCTGTTCCGCGCCGACGAGCTCGAGCGCGAGAAGCAGGTGGTGCTGCAGGAGCTGGGCGAGGCGCGCGACGCGCCCGACGACATCATCTTCGACCAGCTGGCGGAGCTGTGCTTCCCCGACCAGGGGCTCGGCCGGCCGGTGCTGGGCGAGGAGGAGACGATTGCCGCCGTCACCGTCGAGGATCTCCGATTTTGGGCGGCGGAGCGGTACCGCGCGGGCTCAACCATGCTGGTCGCCGCCGGCAAGGTCGACCACGAGGCGCTGGTCTCCCAAGCCGAGCGGCGCTTCGGCGCGCTTCCGGCGGGGGCCATCGCGCCCGACGCGCCCGCGCGCTTCGTCGGCGGGCGGCGCGTGGACCGCCGCCGGGCGGAGCAGGCGCACATCGCCTTGGCGTTCCCCGCGCCCGGGCTGCTCGACCCCCGCCACCACGCCGCGCGGCTGTTCGCGGAATTGGCGGGGGGCGGGATGAGCTCGCGCTTGTTCCAGGCGGTGCGCGAGGAGCGCGGGCTCGCCTACAGCGTGTGGGCGTCGCTCCACGGCTACCGCGACGCCGGCGCGCTGACCGTCTACCTTGCCGCCAAGCGCGACGAGGCGGCGGGCGCGCTGCAGCTGACGGAGGCGGTGCTGGCCGCAGCCGCGGCGGAAGCAACGGAGGCGGAGCTGGCGCGCGCGAAGCGGACTTCGCGCGCCGGGCTGCTGATGGCGCTCGAGTCGCCACAGGGCTGGGTCGACCACCTGGCGCACCACCTGTCGCTCAGCGGCGAACTGGCGGAGCCGGCGCGGACGCTGGAGCGGGTGGAGGCGGTGACGCTGGACGAGGTGCGGGCGGTCGCGGGCGCGATCCTCGCCGGGCCGAGGGCCACCGCCTCCATCGGCGGGCGGCTGGCGCGCGCGGCGTGACGCCGGTCACGCTCGTCGCCGAACCGTGGGGCGATTACGGGCTGCTCGACTGCGGCGGCGGGCGCAAGCTCGAGCGCTACGGGCGGCATCGCTTCGTGCGGCCGGAAGGGCAGGCGCTGTGGGCAGCGGCAGAGCCGTCGTGGGACCCCGACGGCGAGTTCGTCCCCGGTCCGGACGAGGAGGGCGGCGGGCGCTGGACGTTCAGCCGCCCGGTGCCGCGCGACGGATGGACGCTCGGCTGGGAGGAGCTTCGCTTCACCGCCCAAGCGACGCCGTTCCGCCACCTCGGCTTTTTTCCCGACATGGCCCCGCAATGGGCGTGGATGCGCGAGCGGCTGCGCATGCGCCGCGATCCCGAGGCGCTGAACCTGTTCGGCTACACCGGCATCGGCACGTTGGCGATGGCCGGGGCGGGGGCGCGGCTGGTCCACGTCGACGCTTCGAAGAAGTCGGTGGAGGCGGCGCGCGCCAACGCCGCGCTCTCCGGCATGGGCGACGCGCCGGTACGCTGGCTGGTGGAGGACGCGGGCAAGTTCTGCGCGCGCGAGGTGCGGCGCGGGCGGCGCTACGACGGGATCATCCTCGACCCGCCGAAGTTCGGGCGCGGGCCGACAGGGGAGACGTGGCGGCTAGAGCAGGGCCTGGCTCCGCTGCTCGCCGACTGCGCGCGGCTGCTGGACGCGGGCAGCGCCTTCCTGGTGCTCACCGTCTACGCGGTGCGGATACAGGCGCTGGCGGTCGGCGAGCTGGTGCGGCAGGCCACCGCGGGCCTCGGCGGCGAGGTCGAGTACGGCGAGATGGCGGTGCGCGAGGAAGCGCGCGGGCTGCTGCTGCCGACGGCGATCTTCGCACGGTGGCGGGGGGGCGGAGCCTAGGTCCGCCCCGCCCGGATTGCCGCGCCCGCGACAAACGGGGCGAGCGCGACCAGCGCGAGCGAGGCCGCCGCCAGCAGCTTGGGCGCGGACGCGTCCTGCCCGGTGCGGAGCATCCCCGCCCCGAAGATCAGCAGCGGAGCGGCGAGCGGCAGCATCAGCAGCCCCGCTACGGCGCCCGCGCCGCGCAGACCCGCGGTGAGCGCGGCGGTCATTAGCCCCAGCGCGGCGAGCCCGGGGGTGCCGAGGAGCAGGCCAAGTTCCAGTCTGAGCAGCGTCGCTCCCGGCAGCTTGAGCAGCGCGGCGGCGGGCAGGGCGGCGAGGAGCAGCGGCGGGCCGAAGCTCAGCCAATGGCCGAGGAGCTTGGCGAGAGCAACCGCCTCCTCCGCGATCCCGCGCGCCGCCAGCTGATCGAGCACGCCGGAAGCGCGGTCGGGCTCGACCAGGCGCTCGACAGGGAGCAGCGCGGCAAGCAGTGCGGCGGTCCACAGCGCGCCGCCGCCGACCGCCGCAAGCAGGTCGCGGTCGGGCCCGACCGCGAAGGGAAACAGGGTTGCCACCAGCAGGAAAAAGAGCACGGGGAGCAGCGCGCCGCCCCGCGCGAATGCGCCTTGGACCTCGCGGGCGACGAGCGCTCCGATCACCCGCCGATGCTCAGGGCGCGCGCGCCCGGGAGGGGGAGCGGCAGGTGCGAGGCGGCGAGCAGCGCGCCGCCGCGCGCGCGATGGGCGGCGACCGCGGCGGCCAGCAGCTCCTCGCCTTCGCGGTCGAGGCCGTTGGCGGGCTCGTCGAGCAGCCACAAGGCCGCCCCGCTGGCGGCGACGCGGGCGAGCGCGGCGCGGCGGCGCTGGCCGGTGGAGAGCATCGCCACGGTTAGCTCGGCCAAGCGCTCCAGGCGGAAGGCGCGCAGCCCGGCCGCGGCGTCGCCGCCGTCGAGCTTCGCCCAAAAGCGCAGCGCGCGCCCGAGCGGGTCGCGCCCGTCGAGCGCGAGCTGGTCGTCGGCGAGGGCGACGCCGCGCGGGGCGAGCTCCACCGTCCCCGCCGCGGGCCGGAGCAGCCCCGCGGCGAGCCGCAGCAGGCTCGATTTGCCCGCGCCGTTCGGCCCGGTCGCCACCACCGCCTCGCCGGGGCCGAGCGTGAGGTCGAGCCCCTCGAACAGCAGCCGCTCGCCGCGCCGGAGCGCGACGCCCGCCATGCGGAGGATCACCCGGCCTCCTCCAGGCGGTGCATATCGTCGTCGGACAGGCCGAAATGGTGGCCGATCTCGTGCACCACCACGTGGGTGATCAGGCGTTCCAAGCCCACGCCCGTGTCGCACCACTCGTCGAGCAGGGGGCGGCGATAGAGGTGGATGGTTGGCGGGGGATCGCCGGTAGCGGCGGGCTCGCCGATGGGGCGGCCCGAATAGAGCCCGGTCAGCTCGAACGGGTCCTCGATCCCCATCGAGTCCAGCGTTTCCTCGTCGGCGAACTCCTCCACACGCAGGAGCACGCCGTCGAGCAGCCCGGCGAAGGGCGCGGGTAGGCGGAGGAGCGCGCGGCGGGCGAGCTGCTCGAGGTCAAGGAGGGTGGGGGCGAAGCTTGTGTCGCGGGCCGGATCGTCCATGAGTGCGCTCATCGACGCGGGGCGGGGAGGAGGCAAGAGATGGTCGCCAGGCTGACGGGTGAGGAGCGCGCGCGGGCGCTGGCCGAGCTGCCGCGCTGGACCTTGGACGCGGAGCGCGACGGCATCCGCCGCTCGTTCCGCTTCGCCGATTTCGGCGCGGCTTGGGCCTTCATGACCCGTGTCGCACTGGCGGCGGAGAAGGCGGACCATCACCCGGAGTGGAGCAACGTCTACAACCGCGTCGACATCCTGCTCACCACCCACGACGCCAATGGCCTGTCCGCGCGCGACGTGGCGCTGGCGAAGCTGATCGACGCCTACGCCGACGCGGCGGCCTGAACAGCTTGCCCTGCCGGGCGGGCCGTTCTAAGCGGTCGCTGGTGCGGAGCGGTGGCCGAGTGGTCGAAGGCGCTCGCCTGGAAAGTGAGTATAGGTCAAAAGCCTATCGAGGGTTCGAATCCCTCCCGCTCCGCCAAGAACGGCTAAGTTCAGCTGTTTTCTCTCAGTCCAGGCCATCGTGCCCAGAAAATGTTCCCTGATGGAACGCCTGCTTGGCTTGAGGGCTCAAATGAAACTCAGGTCGGCGTCGTGCACCGGCACTCGGCTTGAACGCACACGCCTTTGGTGACGAGCTCGGACAGGTGGCGCTGGGCCGGTGTCGCGCATCGGAACAGCCTTGCTTCTTAGATCGCACGACGCTCCGCCGCATGCCGCTCTGCGACACGGAATAGCAGGTCGAGGTCCTCCCTGCTCACATCAAAGGTTTCACCTAGCTCTGCCAGGGCTGCGTCGATGTCTTCAGGCCGAAAGCGCGGGTCCTCAGGAATTGTGACACTGTGTCCTGCCACTGGAATTGCGCGGTGGGGGTAGGAGTGGCCCGAAACACGATGGAACAACCAGCCCGCCACGACGAGCAGCAAAGAGTTCAGTGCCACCGGCGCGAGAGCAAATTTGTAACCTGCGGCCTGGATGGAATGGTCCCCGAGAACAGCGAGAAGCGCAAAACCTCCGCCCGGAGGGTGCAAGCAGCGAAGCATTGACATCGCGAGGATCGCGCACGCTACTGCCACCCCGGCTGCGATCCCAAAGTCTGGAACTAGCCGCGCTACGGTAACGCCCACCAGCGCTGAGATGACGTTGCCCCCCAAGATAGGCCAAGGCTGCGCAAGAGGACTCGCAGGGACCGCAAAAAGCAGCACTGCTGACGCACCAATGGGGGCAACCAAAGCGGGCATGGTCGCTGTGGAAGTCCCCACGAGCGAGGATGCAACCGCCGTCAGCGCGATGCCAACCAGTGCTCCAACGCAGGCTGCCGCACGATCCCTGTAGCTAGCTCCGGCGAGAACGGGTGTTCCGAACCTGCGGAAGAGGTGCCTTCGGGTATGCTGCATCGCGGACTTTTAGACCGGGGCTACCCGACCAAGAAAGCCGTTGAGAGTGCGCTTTCTCCATAGCGGACCCTTGAACGCCAAGCGGCCGGAGTCACGCTCGTGGTGTGGGCACGGTCGCGCAAGCGGTGTCGCCATGCGGTGGAGGAGTAGGCGCTGAACCGTCCACCTTCTATGAGACACGCGGTGCGGTGGACCCGCCTCGGCCAGCCTAGCGGCCGGCAGGACGAGGTGCCGACGCTCGGCACGATGAAATTCTCACTCGAACGTTGGCGGAAAGGAGCCGAACGGGTTAATGTGTGTTGGGGTCGAACTGCTTGTCGGATCGCGCCCATGTGCCATGCGCTTATCATCGAAGACGAATGGCTTATTGCGGAGTACCTGACGGTGCTGGCCGAGGAGGCGGGGGCCACCTCCGTCGCGACGGCCGTTACGGAGAACGAGGCGATCTCCGCCGCCCGGGAGCAGGTGCCGAACATTATCCTGTCCGACGTGCGCCTCGTTGGCGGCACCGGCCCCCGCGCGGTGCAGGCGATCACGGCCGACGCGGGCGAGGTCCCTGTCATCTTCATCACCGGCACACCTGAGGAATGCCGACCTTG
>CADCVW010000081.1 GCA_902806235.1 uncultured Sphingomonadaceae bacterium
ACCTACCGCAACGATCTGCCCGCGCCCTGCCCGGGGCTCGAGCGCGCGGGCGCGGCGGACGTCATCCGGTTCAATGTCGACGACGGGGCGGAGCTGTGCCGCAACGACAGCTTCCGCGTGTTCGATCCCGTCGAGGCGCGGGCCGTGGGGACCCAGGCCTTCGCGCTCTGCCGGCTGGGCGCCTTCACCCCCGTCGCGCGCTGACGGGCGAGGTCACCGCGCCCCCGGACAGATTGCCCCTGTCGGGTCGGCCTGCAGCCGCACCTCGCTGATCGTGACCTGAAAGCGCCCGGGCGTTGACAGCACGAAAGGCGCGGTCACCCGGCTCATGTTGATCCCGGCGTTCGCAAAGCAGCGCAGCGGCACCTTGACCGACTGGAACGCGCCCACCGCGCCGCGGGTGAACAGGCTCGTTGCGTCGAAGCCTTGCGAAGCGTCGTTCATCCCCAAGCGCACGGAGCCGCTCGGCCGCGCGTCGACGCGGTAGCCGATCAGCAGTGTCACATCCGCGTTTACCTGGCGGGTGAGGTCGAGCGTCCCGCCCGTCGAGCGGACGGCACCCGGGCCGGTGCCGGCGAAGGCGAACCGTCGCCCGCCCTCCTGGCGCCCGCCCGCGTCGACGTTGGTCGTCGTGACCGGCCCGTCGGTCGCGAAGCGCCACGGCGGCGGCTCGCGGCCGGGGACGAAAAAAGTGTCGGTGTTGGCGAGCGCGGGATCGACGCCCGACGCCTCCGGGTAGTTCGGCTGGTCGCGCCCCCGATCAGCGTAGCTCAGGCCGTAGCCGAACGGGTAGAGCGGCCGATAGTCGGTCTGCCCGCGGTTCAGCACGAATTGGGTCGCGAGCCGCGGCCAGGAGTAGGAGAGCTTGCCGGAGAAGTCGCGGCGCGGGCGGCCGTCGCGGCCCGCCACGAGCACGTCGGCCACGCCGGCCCCCTCGCTGCCCGGCAGCCAAGCGGCGACGAAGGCGTCGGACGCGTTGAGCTCCGGGTTCACCCACAGCGGGCGGCCGGACAGGAACACGGCCACGGTGGGCACGCCCGCCGCCTTGAGCGCGCGCAGCTGCGCCAGCGCCTGCTTGTCGCCCGGCTGGAACTCCAGCGTTTTCCGGTCGCCGATCATTTCGGCGTAGGGCGTTTCGCCGAACACCACGAGTGCCACGTCGGGCTTGATGGCATAGCGGCCGTCCGCGCTCAGCGTCGCGGTCCCGCCCGCGGCGGCGACGGCCTCCTGGATGCCCGCGAAGATCGACTGGGCGCCGGGAAAGTCCGCGTTCTTGTTGCCCTCGCCCTGCCAGCTGAGCGTCCAGCCGCCCGTCTGCATGCCGATATTGTCCGCGCCCGGGCCAGTCACCAGCACCCGCGCGCCAGGCCGGATGGGGAGCACCGAACCGTTGTTCTTGAGCAGCACGAGCGACTTGGCCACCGCCTCGCGCGCGACCGCGCGGTGCGCCGCCTGGCCGAGGATGTTCGTGCGCTCCTCGAACGGGCGCGCGGCGTCGAACAGCCCTAGCTTCGCCTTGACGCGCAGGATGCGGCGCACCGCGTCGTCGATCCGCGCCATGGGGATCGTCCCGGCGCGCGCGTGGCGCAACGTGGAGTCGTAGAGCCCTTTCCAGCTGTCGGGGGCCATCGCCATGTCGAGCCCGGCGTTGAAGGTCTGCGGGCAATCGGTGTTGGTGCAGCCGGGCACCTGGCCGTGGCCGTTCCAGTCGCCGACGACAAAGCCCTGAAAGCCGAGCCGGTCTTTAAGCACGTTGATGAGCAGGCTGCGGTTGCCGTGCATCTTGGCGCCGTTCCAGCTCGAGAAGCTGGCCATCACCGTCTCCGTCCCAGCCGGGATCGCGGCGAAGTAGCCCTGGGCGTGGACGTCGATCAGCCGCCGCTCGTCGATCCGGGCGTCGCCCTGGTCCGTCCCCTCGAAGGTTGCACCGTCGGCGAGGAAATGCTTGGCGGAAGCCGACACGCGGCCGTCCTGGATGGTGCCGCGGCCGGGCTCGCCCTGCAGCCCGCGCACCATCTCGCCGGCGTAGGCGCGGACCACGGCGGGGTCCTCGGCGTAGCCCTCGTAGGTGCGGCCCCAGCGGTCGTCCTGCGGCACCGCCAGCGTCGGCCCGAACGCCCAGTCGAAGCCGGTAGCGGCGGTCTCTAGCGCGGTGATCTCGCCGATGCGGCGGATCAGCGCCGGGTCGCGCGCCGCGCCCAGCCCGATGTTGTGCGGGAAGATCGTCGCCCCGCGCACGTTCGCGTTACCGTGCACGGCGTCGATGCCGAACATGAGGGGGACGGCGACGCCCCCCCGCCGCTCCCCGGCCGCCGCGCGATAGGCGCGGACGGCGGCCACCCAGGCCGGCGCGGGCGCACGCTCGTCGGCGCCGGTCGGCGGCGTGTTGCCGCCCACCAGGATGCTGCCGAGCGGGTAGGACCGGAGGTCCTCCGGCTTGATCGACCCCATGTCGGCCTGGATCATCTGGCCGACCTTCTCCTCCAGGCTCATGCGGCCGAGGAGGTCGGTCACGAAGGCCTCCGTGCGCGCGTCGACAAGCCCCCGGCTCGCGGTCCGCGGCCATTGCGCGGGATGGGCGATGGTCTCCGCCAGCCGGCGGGCGGGCCCGCCAGTCTGCGCGAAGGCGGCGAGGGGTGCGAGCAGGGCGACGGCGGCGGTGGCCGCGCGCAGGGCTGGCTTCATGATCCACTCCATTCTTTGGGCCGTTGTTGCCCTAGGAACGTGAAAGGGACAAATGGAAACTGTGAGCGCTACCATTAGCGAGGCGGCGGGAGGGCCGGGTCGGCTTGCGACCGCCTCCGTCCTCCGTCACGGTGGAGCAGGTCGCCTGAAAGACGAGGACGGACGATGATCGACCGCCGGCATCTGCTTGCCGCCGGGGCCGCGAGCTTGCTCGCTGCGGTGGGGGGTGCCCGCGCGCAGTGGGGCGATCCGCCCACCTCGGTCGCGGGCGACCCCGCCGCGCGAGCGCTTCGCGCTCTGGCCGGGCGGCGCGCCGGGGGCGCCGGCGGCGGCGCCGCGTCCGAACTGGACGATGAACGGGCCTGAGGGCGCGCGTGAGCTGTGGGTGCGCGGTGTGCCCGAACCCGAGCTCCACGTCTTCCGCGCTCCGCGGCCCGACGGGTCGGCGCTGCTATCCTTGCCGGGCGGTGGTTACCAGTTCCTGTCGGTGCAGAACGAGGGGCTGGACGTTGCCCGCTTCTTCAACCCGCGCGGGACCACCGTTTTCGTGCTCACCTACCGCCTGCCGGGCGAGGGCTGGGCGGACCGCGCAGTCGCGCCGCTGCAGGACGCGCAGCGCGCGATGCGGTTGGTCCGGGCGCGCGCGGCCGAGTTTCGGGTCGACCCCGAGCGGCTCGGCGTCGTCGGCTTTTCGGCGGGCGGGCACCTGGCGGCCGATCTCGCGACGCATTTCGACGCGCTCGTCCACGCCCCGGTCGACGCCGCCGACCGCCGCTCGGCCCGGCCCGCCTTCGCGGCGCTCGTCTATCCGGTGACCGACCTGCGGCGCTGGGCCGGCGACCCGGTCTCCGGCAACGCCCTGCTCGGCCCGCGCCCGTCGCCCGCGCTGGTCGCCGCGCGCTCGCCCGTGCGCCACGTCGGCGCGCGGACGCCACCCTCCTTCCTCGTCCACGCCTTCGACGATCCGGTGGTGGCGATGGACAATAGCCTCGACTGGATCGCCGCCTGCCGCGCCGCGGGGGTGCCGGTGGAAGCGCACCTGGTCGCGCGCGGCGGGCACGGCTTCGGGCTTCACCTGTCGCCGGACCTGCCGGGCGCGCGGTGGCCAGAGCTGCTGGCGGCTTGGATGAGGAACCTGGCACGAGGAACGACGTGACATCAGCTTGGCCCGCCGTTCTAACAGTTCAGCTTGGGGTTCCCGGCGGTCGTAGTCCGGGCAGGGAGGGTGCCGAATGGCGATAGCGACGGCCGGCGACGGCGCGGCGGCGACGCGGGTGAGCCGCAACGAGAAGCTCGTGATCGGCGCGTCGTCGCTCGGCACGGTGTTCGAGTGGTACGACTTCTACCTCTACGGCCTGCTCGCCGCGATCATCTCCGAACAGTTCTTCTCGGGCGTCAACGAGACCACCGCATTCATCTTCGCGCTCGCCGCCTTCGCCGCGGGGTTCGCGGTGCGGCCGTTCGGCGCCTTGGTGTTCGGGCGGCTGGGCGATCTCGTCGGGCGCAAGCACACCTTCCTGGTGACGATGGGGCTGATGGGCCTGTCCACCTTCGTCGTCGGCCTTCTGCCGAGTTACGCGTCGATCGGCGTCGCCGCGCCGGTGATCCTAATCGCGCTGCGCCTGATCCAGGGGCTCGCGCTCGGCGGTGAGTACGGTGGCGCGGCGACCTACGTCGCCGAGCACGCGCCCGACGACAAGCGCGGACTATACACCAGCTGGATCCAGACCACCGCCACGCTCGGTCTGTTCGCCGCGCTGCTCGTCGTGATCGGCACGCGCACCGCGCTCGGCGAAGAAGCTTTCAGGGCCTGGGGCTGGCGCATCCCCTTTCTGCTGTCGATCCTGCTACTGGGCGTGTCCATGTGGATCCGCCTGCAACTCGCGGAGAGTCCCGCGTTCCTGAAGATGAAGGCGGAGGGCGGGACGTCCAAGGCGCCGATCGCCGAGGCCTTTGGCGAGTGGCGCAACCTTCGCGTGGTCATCATCGCGCTGTTCGGCGCGGTCGCTGGGCAGGCAGTGGTCTGGTACACCGGCCAGTTCTACGCGCTCTTCTTCCTCGAACGCGTGCTCAAGGTCGACGGAGCGACCGCTAACGTCCTGATCGCGGTCGCGCTGGCGCTGGGCACGCCCTTCTTTCTCCTGTTCGGTTGGCTGTCCGACCGCATCGGGCGCAAGCCGATCATCATGGTGGGGCTGGCGCTCGCTGCTCTCACCTACTTCCCGCTGTTCAGCGCGCTAACCGCCGCCGCCAATCCGGCGCTAGCGCGGGCGCAGGCGAGTGCCCCGGTGGTCGTCCGCGCCGATCCCGCCGACTGCTCGTTCCAGTTTGACCCTGTCGGCCGCAACCGGTTCGACGCCCGGTCATGCGACGTCGCCAAGGCCTTTCTCGCCAAGGCGAGCGTGTCTTACGACAATCTTCCCGCCCCGACCGGCGCGACCGCCTCTGTCCGGGTCGGCAATGCCGTGATCCCGGCGCCCGACCAAGCCGCGCTGGCGGGTCCGGCGAGAAAGGCGGCGATCGACAGTTTCAACGCGAGGACGGCGGCAGCGCTCGCGGCGGTTGGCTACCCTGACAAGGCGGACCCGGCGACCGTGAACAAGCCGCTGGTGGTGGCCATCTTGTTCGTGCTCGTGCTCTACGTGACCATGGTCTACGGCCCGATCGCGGCCTTGCTGGTGGAGCTGTTCCCCACCCGCATCCGGTACACCTCCATGTCGCTACCTTACCACATCGGCAACGGCTGGTTCGGAGGTTTCCTGCCCACGACCGCCTTCGCCATGGTCGCGGCCAAGGGCAATATCTACTACGGCCTGTGGTACCCCATCGTCGTCGCGACGGCGACGCTTGTCATCGGCCTGCTATTCCTGCCGGAAACGCGCGGGCAAGACGTAGTCGAGCACTGAAGCGCGGCTGAGCCGTCGCGCGGATCCTCGATTGCGGCTGATGGTTGCCGCGAGCTGATGCCGCGCTCGCGTGACCACTGAACTGCGGCGCAGGTCGGGCTCGCCGGTCGCGGCGCAGCGACGTTTGTTGCAGAGCTGGCAACGGAGGCGGTACCTTCCTTCATCCCAGTCAGCGAACTCGGTCGAGAGCAGACGTTTCCCGCGCTCTTGACCCAAGCCGGTCGAGACGCGTCTGCCCGCCCGCGCTGTAGCGCAGGTACGGTTTACAAGCTCCAGGACGCTCAGCAGGTTAGGCGACTAGCTCGGCGTCTATAGACGCGCGTGACCGGCCCCTCATACGTCGCCGCCCAGGCCGCTCCACGGGCGAGTAGCGGGTTGAATGCTACGGATCATGGTGCAAGGCGAGGATGGAGCGGAGAGGAGAGGCTGATCGCGGCGCTCATAGCGTCCGAGATCGAGGCGATAACGTCGCACGCCGCTGTCCAGAAAGAAAGCGTCGCCGAGTACAACCGCCAAGTAGCCGAGAGCGCGAGCGCCATGGTCGCGAGCCACTGGCCGACGCTCCTCGTGCTACAGGAGCGAGCTTACGAGGTGCAATCGGAGCGAAGCCGTCGCGAGATCGAACCGGCAACGGCGTGCCTCGACATGCCGCACCTATGGCGTCAGCTACGCAGGCAAGTGTTCTTGTAGACCCACAGAGTTTTCCGAAGCCGGCCGCTCATTTACGTTGCGAGGTACGGCTCGGACTGGCCGGCTGCGGCAGCCGCCTGGGGCACTGAAGAAGACGCGGCAGACACGTAAGGCGCCTGCTGCCCCATCCTACCTCCGTCGCAATAAGGAGCACGTGTCCGCGGTGGTGTGATTTGATGGCTTCGCGCACGTCGGTGAGGAGCAATTGTACAGCTGGGTACCAGCGAGGCGACTGAGCCGACGCGAAAATCGCTTGGGGTCTAGAAAATGCTAGCTAACGGGATCTAGAACAAGGAGGCTTATCGTATGCGCAAGATCGTTCTCGCCGCAATTGCGGGCGCTGCCATGACCCTGGGTGCGTGCTCCGATAGTACCAACGACGCCGCCCACGCGAGCGCCGATAACGCGACGGAGAACTCAGTAAGTAACACTGCTGCCTCTGGCCAAAGTGCGGACGGCGCAACCGTCGCTGCCGGCGCCCCGGTCAATGCCAACACGGCCACGGCCGCTCAACTCGGCGCCGTGCGTGGAGTCTCGCCCGAAGTCGCCAACTCGATCGCTGCCGGGCGCCCGTATTCGAGCGTGGTGGAGCTCAACGCCAAGCTTCGGGCGACGATGTCGCCGGAGGCTGCCTCCGCCGTGCTCGCCGGGGTCTTCGTCCCGGTCAATCTCAACACCGCGAGCCGCGAGGAAATTGCACTCATTCCAGGCATGACCAGTCGCATGGTCGGAGAATTCCTGGAATACCGCCCCTACGAGAACATGGACGAATTCAACCGCGAAATCGGTAAGTATGTCGATGAAAGCGAGGTAACGCGCTTCCGACGCTACGTCACCCTCTGACGCGTCTGCAGCCCGATGCGCATGAGTTCGATTGCGGCAAGTGCCACGATGTGGAGGTAAGCCGTGGTCGGATCGAACGCCGCCAAGACCCAGTGGAGGAAGGTTAGGACCGCGGCCGGATAGACGAGGCTGTGCAACCGCTTCCACCTTCGTTTCAGCACGCGGATTGCCACGTCGCTGGACGTCGCCGCCAGCGGAACGAACAGCGCCATCGCAAGCCATCCGGAAACGAGGTCCGGCGATCTCAGCTCGGACGCGACGTCATTGAGAGAAGCCTTGTTGCCCAGGTAGATGCCGGTGTGCACCGCCGCGTAGGCGAAACTGGCCAAGCCGAAATCCCGCCGGCGCCGCATCAGCCATATTGACCAATTGCGCCGACGGAACATCAAGCGGACCGGGGTCAGTGCGAGTGTCAGCATCAGCAGCCATGCCGCCCAATCCCCGCTGTCGCCGATGGCGTGGCCATAGCCATAGGAGGTCGGGGTTGCAGCCCAGCGGTAGAGGATCCAGAGACCCGGCAGAGCCAGGAACAGCCAGAGTAGTGGACGTGAAGCGAGGATGGATCTCATGAGTCCTCGCCTATCGTACCAGCCGTAGCGGAGATCATGAGGGACCTCTGAACGTCCGCACTGGGTGGATAGCGGACGTAGGCGTGTTACCTGAGATGCGTGAACTGGGTGCCGCTACTGCTCGCAATCGTCGCCGACCACCTTGTGACCGAGGTAGCGATCCGGCGATATGGCTTGGCGGTCGAGGGCAACCCGCTCTTTCGCTGGTCGTAGCGTCGCTACGGAAGGCGGACCTCGCTGCTGCTGCAAGCGGCCATCCTTTTCCCGCGGCTCTCGGTTGCTGAAGCCTTCTGGCCAGACGAAGCCTTCCTTCTGCCGTCGACACAGCAGACGTTTCCCGCGCTCTTGACCCAAGCCGGTCGAGACGCGTCTGCCCTCGACGCTTCCCACCGCCAATACTACCCTGCGGGCCGATCAGATGCCCGCGTACCACTCGTAGCCGGCGACGTCCTCCCAGAAGCCGCCGCGGCCGCCGTAGATGCCCGCTAGGCTCGCCACCGCCTCGATCCGCCCGACGTACTTCGCGTGCTTGTAGCCGAGCTGGCGCTCGACCCGCAGCCGCAGGGGCGCGCCGTTCTGGACGGGCAGCGGCCGGTCATTGAGCGCCCAGGCGAGCACCGTCTGCGGGTGCGCCGCGTCCACCCGGTCGATCGACTCGTAATAGGGAGCGCCGTTCGACTGCGCATCGGCGCAGTGGAAGACGAGGAACTTGGCCTGCGGGCTGATCCCCGCGCGGTCGAGCAGGAGCTTGAGCGGCACCCCCGTCCATTTGGCGATCGCGCTCCACCCTTCCACGCAGTCGTGCCGGGTGATCTGCTGGCGCGCGGGCATGGCGCGGAGCTCCGCCAGCGGGATCGCCTGCGGGCGGGCGACCATGCCGTCGATTACCAGCCGCCAGTCGGCGAAGCCGTCACGGAGGTGGCGCGCGTAGTCGGTCCCGGCGGGCATGGCGGTGCCGTTGTGGCGGAACGTCGGCGAGCGCTGCTGCGGCGCGAACTCCTCGGCGAGCGCGGCACGGTTTTGCAGCAGGCGGTGGAGCCGGTAGTTGGCCTGCTCCGCCGTCCCCAGCAGCCGGCGGAACTCCGGGTCCTGCCCGAGCTCGTCGCAGCCGGACAGGAGGCCGCCCGCGCCGGCCGCGAGGCCGGCCACCAGCGCGCGCCGGGTGACGAGCCCGCTCACGCCGCGACTTTCGCCCGGGGCGCATCGCGGTCGGGCGGGATGCGGTAACGGCCGGTAATCATGCCGCGCATCTGGTTGTACGGACCCGCGAGCAGCACGAGCAGGAGGTGGCCGACGGCGAACAGCGCGAGGAGCCCCGCGCTGATGAAATGGAGCGAGCGCGCCGACGCCCGGCCGCCGAACAGGTCCAGCAGGCCGGGCCACACCGCGTTGAAGCCGGGGGACAGGCTCAGGCCGGTGAGGATGAGGATGGGGAGCAGGCCGAAGATCACGCCGACGTAGGCGATCTTTTGCAAGATGTTGTAGCTCAGGGCCTCGTGCCCGGTCGGGAAGTTGAGGCGGACGTGGTTCTTGATGTCCCGCCAAAGACGGGAAGGCGCGAGCTCCCGGGCGCTGAGCGTCAAGTCGCGCGCGATGTGCCGGTTGAACAGGCTCACGAGCAGGTAAATCAGCAGGCCGAAGGCGAAAGGCCAAGCGACGAACAGGTGCCAGCGCCGGGCGAGCGCGAGGTCGTAGTAGGAAGGAATGGTCATCCAGCCCGGGAAGCGCGGCACGTCGAGCCAGGCCCGGTCGAAGTTGGCGCCGTACTCGCCCCAGTAGAGAAAGGGGTGGGCGTTGGAGATGGTCAGGCCCGACATCAGCAGCACGACGACGGCGACCACGTTGAGCCAGTGCCAAAGCCGCGTTGCCAGCCGGTGGCGGAAGACGAGATCGCCGCCGCGCACCCCCGTTCCTCCCGTCTCCTCGCGCCTTTCCGACGTCATCGATCCGAACTCCCGTCGCGGCGCTTCGCCTCGTCCCATTTAGGCTTGGCTCGTCCGCTGGGAAAGGCCGCGCGCCCGCCCATATCGAGCGCATGGCGCTCCCTCGGCAGCTCTTTGACGTCCGCCGCATCTATCTGGAGCCCGCCGCCGCCGAGCTGCCGCGCGGGCGGGAGGTGCTGGCGCGCTTCCCGGACGCGGAGCGGGTGGAGGTGGCGTCGCACTGGAACATCCCCACGCTCCACGGCAACGAGGGCTCCGCCGAGGACTGGCTCAAGATCAAGCGCGAGGTGCTCGTGCTGGGCGTGAAAAAGGGGCTGGCGATGCGCCCCAACGGGCGCTCGGCACTGGGACGTCGACATGGCGGTGAACCTGTCCCCCCGCGCAGTTCTGGGACCAAGGCCTGTTCGACGACGTGACGACCATCCTGGAACAGACGGGCTTCCCCGCCCACCGTCTCGAGTTGGAAATCACCGAGGGCTATCTGCTGCGCCGCCCAGATGCGGCGGCGCAGGTACTAAACAAGCTGCGCCGGCTCGGCATCTGCATCGCGCTCGACGACTTCGGAACGGGCTACGCGAGCATCGGCCACCTGAAGCAGTTCGACCTGGACAAGCTCAAGCTCGACCGCAGCTTCGTCGAGCGTGTCGCGGATGACGCAGACGCGGCGGGCGTCGCCCACGCCATCGTCGCGCTCGGCCGGGCGCGCAATTTAACAATCACCACCGAAGGGGTGGAGCGCGAAGCGCAAGTGCAGATGCTGCGAGTGGCGGGCTGCACACATCTCCAGGGCTGGCTGTACGGCAAGCCGATGTCGGCGGGCGATTTCGAGAGGGAGTATCTGGGCGGATAGGCTGCGGCGGTTGGCTAGGAGCGATGCTTCCACCGTTAACTCACCGCAACCGGCCGTGAACCTTCGGCGGCGCGGGCCGTAGTGCCCGCGTGACCCCGCCGGACGCCGCCCTCGCCGACCTTGCCCCCAACGCCTCGTCCGCCAAGCTCGGCCGCGGACTGCGCCTCTGGACGCCCAAGCGCGTGCTACTCACGGCGTCGGCGCGCGGTTGGGAGCACGGCCGCGCCATGGCCGAGCGCTGCGCTGCACTGGGGGCGGACGTGACGGAGCTCCCCTCCGACCGCCTGCCCTTGCAGTTCGGCGACGAACCGCGCCGCGCCTACGCCGACGCCAAGAACACGTTGGCGATCACCGTCGCGTCCGCCGCTAAGCGACGGCTGCAGCCGATCGCGCCCAGCGCCGACTGGCGCGTCGACCTCGCCGAGGGCTGCCCGGCGCATTGTCACTACTGCTACCTGGCCGGTTCCTTGAAAGGACCTCCGATCACGCGTGCCTACGCTAACCTGCCCGAGATCCTGGCCGAGATCCCGCCGCGGGTCGGGCAGGGCACAGTGACCTCCCGGCAGGAGCTTCGCGCCCACGAGGGAACGACGTTCGAGGCGAGCTGCTACACCGACCCGCTCGGCATCGAGCACCTTACGGGCTCGCTGTCGGCGCTGATCGAGTGGTTCGGAAGAGCGGGGGACGCGGCGGGCGCTTCGCTCCGATTCACCACTAAGTTCGCGGCGGTAGACCCCCTGCTGCCGCTCGACCATGGCCGGCGCACGCGAATGCGCGTGTCGGTCAACGCATCGCGCTTCCAGCGGTTCGAGGGCGGCACCTCGCCGATTGCGCAGCGGCTGCTCGCCGCGCGCCGTGTCGCGCTGGCGGGCTATCCCGTCGGGCTCACCGTTGCGCCGATCATGGCGGCCGAAGGCTGGCGCGAAGGCTACGACGGGCTGTTCGCGGAGGCCGCGGCGGCCCTGCGCGACGTGCCGGGCCTCGACCTCACCGCCGAGCTGATTACCCACCGCTTTACGCCCAACTCGAAGGGCGTGCTGAGTAGTTGGTACCCGGGGACCTCGTTGGAGATGGACGAGGAGCAGCGGAGCGAGAAGCGCACTAAGTTCGGCTCCGTCAAGCACGTCTATCCGAAGGACGTCATGAAGGAGCTGCGGTCACACATTGAGGAACGGCTCGAGCACCATATACCGGGTACCCGGGTGCTGTATTGGACGTAAGCGAAGGGCAACGTAACCGAGCGGGCATGACCGCGCCTTCCGACGCCTCGCCGCTGCTGAGGGTTTCTGGCCTCGCTAAGAGCGTTGGCTCCGGGCTCTTGCTCTTCGCCGAGCTTTCTTTCGCCCTCGCCCCTGGCGAGCTCGTCGCGATCACCGGCGAGTCCGGCGTCGGCAAG
>CADCVW010000082.1 GCA_902806235.1 uncultured Sphingomonadaceae bacterium
AAGACCGCCGGCGGCCGACTGGAACGGAAGCCGGACGCGGAAACACGAGCGGCAAACTTTGGCCCACGCAAGCTGACGATGGGCGGCGCCGGCTTGGTCTCGTCCATCGACGATTACATGCGCTTCGCGCGCATGCTGCTGAACAGGGGCAGCTTGGACGGAGCGCGGATATTAAAGCCGTCGACGGTGAGGCTGATGACCACCGACCATCTCGATCCCTCGGTCACCGAGCGCGACTGGCTGGGCAGCAAGGGCGGCGGCGGCATGGGGTTCAACTTCTTCGTCCGAACGGCCCGACCCCGGACGCCGGACGAGAATCGAGGCGCCGTGGGCGAGTTCTTCTGGGACGGGGCTTGGTCGACCCTTTTCTGGGTCGACCCCGCCAACGATCTCGCGGCCGTGTTCCTCGTCCAGACGGAGCCGTTCGACGGCACCCTCCATCACGATCTCAGGAAGGCGGTCTACGGTCCCGCCTATCTTGGTCCCAAAGGGGACTGAGACTGACGAGCGGACCAAGTCGGCTGTGCCGAAATCCAGCCTGAGGGCGGCAGCCCGGGGGACTTCCGAGGTTCACTAGGTGAGCGACTGAACTCTGCCGACCTCGCCGCCTTCAAAGCTTGCTGGGCCTCAGCTCCTCACCGTCCCGTCCGGCTTCAATCCCACGGTACGACCGCTCGCCGCCGATGCGTATATGGCCTCGATCAAGCGCAGGTCGCGCAGCCCCATTTCACCAGGCGTCCTGATCCGAGCGCCGTCGCGTATCGCGTCCGCGAGATGATCGAGCTGACCCGCGAACTGGACGAGGGGATCGCCCGCCTCGATCTCGCGGCGGTCGCGGCCTTCCAGCCTCATTCTCTGGCCGGAGTAGTTAGTCGCCGGGTCCATGATCAACGCTCCGTCGGTGCCGCGCACGTGGACGAAGTTGGTCCCCGCCGAGTCGTAGGACGTGGCGAGCTGCGCGACAGCACCGGATGGAAATCGCCATTGCGAGGCGACACTGGCGAAAATTTCTGAGAAGCGAGGATCACCGGCGGGCCGAAAGGTGCTGGCGCTGATGCTTTCGGGCATCTCACGCGCCAGGTAGAGAGCAGCCTGAAGCCCGTAAATTCCCAGGTCCTCCAGCGGACCGCCTCCCGCCAAGGCGCGGTTCACCCGCCAATTTTCCCGCGGACTAGTCGGACTCATCCGATAGGATTGCTCGGTCCGCAGCAGCCGGGTTCGTCCGACGGCACTCTGGGCCATCAACTCCATCGCTTGGAGGTTGTGCGGCTCGAAGTGCGAACGATAGGCGATCATCAGTTTCCGGTTCGCACGGCGGCTCGCCGCGATCATCCGCTCGCACTCGGCGCTGGAGAGCGCCATCGGCTTCTCGCAAAAAACGTGCTTGCCGGCCGCGAAGGCTCGCACGGTCCAGTCCGCATGCAAGCCGCTCGGCAGGACAATATAGACCGCGTCGACCCGGCGGTCCGAAGCGATGTTCCCGAACGTCTCGTAGGAGTAGCGCGCGTTTTGCGGGATGCCATAAGCGTCGCCCACCCGGGCGAGCTTGTCGGCATTCCCGGATACTATGGCCGCGATATGCGCACGTCCCGCTTCCGCGAAGCGCGGCATCATCTGATTGAGCGCGTAACCGCCTAGACCCACGATGGCGAAGCCGACGCTGTCCGCCCGCTTCCGCCGGGGCGGGGTAGCGGGGAGCTCCGCACCTTGCGGCATCCGCTGACCGATCGCGCGGGCGCCGCCTCGCGACTGCACCAGAGCAGCCGCCGGGCCCGCCGCCAGCGCCAAAGACGCCGCTGTCACGCCTCCGCCGAGTTCCAGCAATCTCCGCCGGGTTACGCCATGGCCGTCCACGCATCGCCTCCTATCGTTGTCGACGTTCTACTCGCTCCGACTACCGAAGCGGTAGACCGTGGTGGAGCGAAACTTCTGACCGGGCCGCAGCAGAGTCGAGGGGAAGCTCGGGCGATTGGGGCTATCGGGAAGGTGCTGCGTCTCCAGCGCCACCCCGTCGTGCGGGCGGAGGATGTGTCCCGCGGCCCCTGCGTCGCGTCCGCTGAACCAGTTTGCGGTATACGCATGGATCGACGGCTCGGTGGTCAGCACTTCCATCACTCGGCCCGAGCGCGGTTCGCTCAACCGCGCCGCGACCGCGAGCCTGCCGTCGTTCGCCAGAATCCAGCTGTGATTGAAGCCGCGGCGGCCCTGCATTTGAGGGTGGGACGTGTCCAGCATCGCCCCGATCGTGCGCGGCTCCCGTAGGTCGAACGGCGGGCCGTTGACGGGGAGCATGCGACCTGTCGGGATGCCGCCCCCGTCGGTCTCCAACAGCCGATCGGAAAGGATCTGGAGCTGGTGGTTTCGCACTGTGCCGGAGCCGGCCAGGTTGAAATAGCTGTGGTTGGTCAGATTGACGACCGTCGGCCTGCTCGCCTCCGCCGCGTAATCAATGCGGAGCGCATTGTCGGGCAGGAGACTGTAGGTGACGCTGACATCCAGCCTGCCGCGAAAGCCCTGCTCGCCGTCCGGGCTCGAATAGTGAAGCACCGCTCCGACGACCTTGCGGCGCCTGAACGTGCCGAGACGCCACAGTTTGGCGTCGAAGCTGCCGGGACCACCGTGGAGGGCGTTCGAACCGTCGTTGGGGCTAAGCCGTACCTCGCGTCCGTCGACGACGAAGCGTGCGCCGGCGATGCGGCCGGCGTAGCGGCCGACGATCGCCCCAAAGGCGTAGTCGCCGTTTTTCGCCTGGTAGTCGGCGAGCCGCGCGAAGCCGAGCACAACATTGTCGCGCCGGCCGTCGCGGTCAGGCACGATCACGTCGGTGACGATGCCGCCGTAATTGATCAGCTTCACGGTCATGCCGCGTTCGTTGGCGAGCGTCACTTGCTCGACGGGGCGGCCGTCCTTGGCCGTGCCGTAAGCGGCTCTGGAAACGGTCGCCGCCTCCCCCGCGGACGCGCCCCAGAGCAGGCCCAGCGCGGCGAGCGCCCTCACCTCTTGCTGCCGTAAAGCCGGTCGGCGGCCAGGGCGAGAAACATGTAGTTCGTCTCGCCGCCGCCCATCACATATTCGGTCTGCTGCCAGAAGTAGGGCCATGCCTTGAGCTCGGGAAGATCTGGGCGGATGAGCGCGGTGCCAGAGATGACGCCGCCGGGGATGTAGGAGAAGTCGGCGCGATTGGTGCCGTAGGCGACGGTTGGGGAACGGGCGCCGACCCCGCTGACGAAGGACATGGTGTTCTCGCCCGGATGAACGCCGAGCACGAAATTCAACGCGTTGAGCCAGCTCTGCAAATCGGTGTGCTGCGGCCAGCCCATGTGGAAGAAATACTGCCGGACGCCGCGCTCCTGGATCGACCAGCCCGCCCCCCAAATGTCCGGCTTGTAGGGAACGCCATAGGGGGAGTCGGTGCGCGCGCTTTCCTTCACCGTCGCCTGATAAGCGGCGACTGCGGCGTCCAGGCGCTGCTTGAAGCCGGCGTCCGCGATCCGGCCGAGGATCGGCGCCAGCATCCACGCGGCCTGCTCGACGTTGGCGAGAATGTCCTTCTCCATGGCGATCAGCTGCCGGGCATAGCTCTGGTCGCCCGTGGCGTGAAACAGCTCGGCGAGGGCGAACACCTTGTTGGGCACGCTCTTCCCGCGGCCGAGGGCCTTGCCGGCGACGTCGCGAGCCGCAGCGAGCGTCTCGCCGGCAAGCTTCGGGTCGCTCGCCTTCATCACCCGCGCCGCGGCGGCAAGCCCAGCGGCCGCGTAGAGCTCCCGATCGGGACTGTCTTCGGTGAAAACCCAGCGATCGTCGGACCGGATCGGTCGCCCGCTGGTGTCCCGCCCGAGACCCTCGACGGGCTTCCTGAAGACGTTGTCCGTCTGGTTTTCCGCCTGGCCCAGCAGAACATATTGCCGGTGCGTCGGATCGATGATGCCGCGGTAGAGCCGGCCGAGCGCGCGATAACCGCCAACCACGCTGAGCAGACCATGCTCGATCTGTTGCAGGGCATCGTTGCGGCCGTCCGGGTCGTGGATCTCGACCAGCTTGCGCTTCTGGTCGATCCGCGTCGCGTCGTAATCGAGGCCGAACTCCTCGACCATCTTCGCCAGCAGCCAGATCGTGCCAATCTGGCTTTCGACGCGCATATCGTAGTCGCCCGCATCGTGCCAACCGCCGGCATCCAGCCCGGGAACGATGTCGCCAGGCTCGTACCTGGTCAGCGTCTTCGGCCCCTGCACATATCCGTCGTAGTGGTTGATACTAGTCGGCGCCATCAGCGCGTCGTCGAGATGGTCGACACCGTGCCAGACGCGATACTTCTGGTTGACCCGCATGTGGCACATCTGGGCGGGGAGGAAGACTTCCAGCGTCGGCTGCCACACGTCCCGCGAATAAACGTCGCTGTCGATCTTGAACGGGTGCGACGTTTTATCCCCATAGCCCACGACGTACATGCCGGGCCGCTTCACATCGCTGAAATCCAGCACGTGATATTTGTAGCGCAGGAAGTTGCCCCAATGCTGCGGCGCCGCTTCTAGCACCTTCACCCGACCATTCTCGGTCAGGCGATAAAGCGCCGCGCGCTTGATTGAGCCATCGTTCGGGTCAAGCTCGAACACGGCCTTCTTCGGTTGATCGGGTGCATAGCCGACCTGGCTCACCTGGATCACCGGCTCATATAACCAGCCCGCCTTGGTGTGCGGGGTCACCACCCATTCGAGCGCGCCCTTCGTCGCTCCGGCCGGGATGACGCCGCGGACGATGTACCATCCATTGTTGTGATTGAGCCGGCCGTCGATCAACTCGAGCGTGCCGGTGCGGCTTTCTATCACCATACGCTGGAGCGCCTCGTCGGGAGCCACGACGAGGCGCCGCCCGCTCGCGAGCGGGGCGCCGAGCGGCTCGCCCCGATGCTGGGTCACCGGCCCGTTGGCCTGGACGGGAACCGGCACGTCCACCGCCGGGCCGCGCGCGCGGACGACGGGTCCGTTGGGCTGGCGCGGGAAGATGCCGCTTTGCCCGTCCATGAGGTAGCTCTTGCCCCAAAGATGGAGCGGAAAGAGCTCAAAATTGAAGCCCACCTTTCCCAGCCATTCGCGCGGCACCGGGCGGTCGAGGTCGACGCTGATCCGGAAGCTGTTGCCCCCGAGCGGCGTCACCCGGACCTTGTAGCCGAGCTGGAGGTCCGGGTAGAACACGGGGTTGAAGCCTTGCCGGTTCTTCGACGGGTCTGGATAGGAGAGCGACTGCGTGATTGTCCGGCTCTTGGCGTCCACAGTCCGCTCGCCGACGAGCGGCACCGGCGACCACTGGCCGGGCGACGCTTCCAGCCGCAAGTCGCCGTTCGCCGCCACCCGCTTGCCGTGCTGGACGATAGTGACGCCGGTCTGGTGACCTTCGGGATAATAGTCGCTGAAGACCATCACGTTTAGGCCTTGGCGCGCGAAATAGCCCTTGTTGTTCAGCTGCAAATCTGCCGCCTCGAGCCTAAACGACGCGAGAACCACTAACGGGAAGGTGAAAACTGTACGAAGCTTCACGCAATGCTCCCCTTTCTCAAACAGCTCGGATGGTAGCGCTAACCCGACGCGCGAGTCCACGTCACTGGCTATTCACTCGGTGCAGGTTATACGCAGTATGTGCTGGCCTATGCCCTCGCGACCTACGGTGCGGCGGCGACGGACGCCCGCCGATTTGCTTGGTTTCGGCGCGCCGAATTGGCTCGGCTTGGCCGCGCGCCACTTCGGCATCGACCTCGCCGCGGCGGACGCACGCTTCACCGATTACACGGCGGCAAACGATCTGGTGCTGATCAACGGCGTCGAGCGGCTCGGCTTATACTATCAACTTCCCGCCTTCACCGGGCTGTCCGGCGTGCCTCCACGTATCCGCGCTCAGCCCACGCATCCTAAACTGCGAAGCCGGCTTATGAGGCAGAAGCGAGGCTCTCAGCCCGCACGCGCTTCCGGCGTCCGCGCTTTCGCCGACGCCGCAAATATCAACAACAGGGCGAGCCCGCCCCACCAACCCCGGTACGCCTGAGCATCCGCGTTCCCGCTGAGCACGGGGGGCACGGGCGCTCCCGGATAGCGTCCGTAGTGGAGCGCGGGGTCCGTCAGTCCCGCTTGGTCCAAGGCTAGGTTGGCAATCAGGAACAGAACGAAATAGCCCCAGCCGGCGAACTTGCTCGGGCTGAGCGTCTGCAGGAACCAGGCCAGCACTCCCAGCAGCAGCCAGTCGTAGGTCTTGGGCAGCACATACGACTCGAGCACCGCGGCGAGGTCGGGCGGCCTGCCTGCAGCCACCAGCAGCATCGGCAGCGCGACGCCCGTGGCGAGCGCGAGCAGCAGCAGCACCGCGCCGAGCGCCGCCACCTCCGCGAGCAGCAGGACCGGACGCGCGACCGGCGCGGCGCCGACGATCCGGTCCATGCGGTGCACCCGGTCGCTCCAGTGGATCTCCCCGGTGAAAAATAGGATGACCACCACCGGCACCAGAGCGAAGGAGCCGATCAGCGTGGCGACGAGGTCACGGACGGCGGCTCCCCTCCGCACCTCGGGCCAGAGGTTCGCGAGGCAGCTGCCTAGCCCAAGCAGCAGCAGGATGCGGAACGTCGGAGCCTTGACGGTTTCGCGGACGTGGTGGCGCGTGCGGACCAGCAACTGCAGCAGCGCGGCGCGGGCGTCGTGGCGGGGACGGGCGCGCGTTTCAACAACCGCGCGCGGGGGCGCCGTCACAGGGCAAGCCCGCTCGTTCGCCCTCCTGCCCACGACGCCGCGCGGCGCGCGCGCGTCCAGCCACAGCGCGCCGCCGACCAGGAGCAGCGCCGCGCCGAGCCAGAGCGCGCGGTTGGCGATCAGCGGCGCGGCGGCACCGGCGCGCAGGGCCTCGGCCGCGACGAAACCGAACGGCTCGAACAAGGACGGGACGCCACCGCCGACGCCCGCCCCGTACAGGCCGAGCAGAGCCACGGCGCCGACCAGGCAGCCGGCCATCGACCGGGTGGCCGTCGCCAGCGCCAAAAACAGCGCGCACGCCAGCAGCAGGTTCGGCACGGCCAGCGCGAACAGCGCCAGCAGGTAGGCGGACAGCGGCGCGGGGGCCGCCCAGGCCGGGTCGGCCCCTGGCAGCAGCCGCGCAGCGAGCAGGCCGAGGGGCACGGTGAGGAAGCACAGCAGCACCGCCGCGGCGGCCCCGCCGAACCGCGCCAGCAGGTAGGCGGGGCGCGACGCCGGCGTCGCCCGCACGAGCGGGGCGAAGCCGGTCTGTTCGTCGCGCGTCGCGGCCTCGCCGACGAAAGACGCGGCGGTGAACAGGTAGAACAGCGTCCAGACCAGGTGCACGCGGACGACCAGCTCGGGACCGCTCCCCAAGCCGCTGACCACGTCGATCCGCAGCGCGTCGATGGCGGCGGCGCCCACCACCATCAGCAGGGAAACGAAGGCGACGATGCGGAACACTGGGCCGCGCAGCTGCTGCCCGAGCTCCGACCCAGCGAGCCGCGCCGTCAGCACGGATGAGCGCCTTTGAGCACGGCCAGGTAGCCGTCTTCCAGCGTCGGCTCCGCAGGCCGGGCGTCCGCCGCCGGCGCCGCGCCCGCGAGGACGCGAAAGCGCCGCCGCCGGCCGATCAACCGCGACGACAGGACCAGCCCGGACGAAGGCTCCTCGTCGCTCGTCCACAGGCGGCCGCGGAGCGGCGCCGCGAGTTCGGCGGGCGTGCCGGTGAACAGCAGGCGGCCGCCGGCCAGCACGCCGAGGCGGTCGCACAGGCTCGCCACATCCTCGATGATGTGGGTGGAGACGATCACCACGGCGTCCTCCGCGACCAGCGCCAAGACGTCATACAACCGGTTGCGCTCCTCGGGGTCGAGCCCGGCGGTGGGCTCGTCGACGATGATCAAGCGCGGCCTGCCGATCAGCGCCTGGGCCACGCCGAACCGCTGTCGCATCCCGCCGGAGAAGGTCGCCACGGCGCGCGCGCGGACGTCCCACAGGTTGACCAGGCGAAGCAGCCGTTCGACCTCCGCCCCGCGTTCGTTCTTGCCCGCGATGCCTTTAAGCACGGCCAGCTGATCGAGCAGGCTGGTGGCGGAGGCGTTCGGATAAACGCCGAAGTCCTGCGGCAGGTAACCGAGCAGCCGACGCAGTCGCCGCGGTTCCGCGAGCAGGTTGATGTCCTCGAAAATTATGGCCCCGCAGCTGGGGCGCCGCACGGTGGCCAGCAGCTGCATCAAGCTCGACTTGCCGGCGCCGTTCGGACCCAGCAGGCCGAAAATGCCGCGCCTCAAGCTAAGGTCGACGCCGCGCAGCGCCTCCGTGCCGTCCGCATAGGTGAGCGCGACATTCTCCAGGACGAGCATGAAGGAGGAACGCGGAACCTGGCGACTTAGACCATTTCCGGTTCAATCGAACCTGTATCCTGAGTTGGTGATGTAGTTGCGGCACTCGGCTGGGCTGAAGCAGTTAAGCAGCTGGCCGATGGTGTCCCAGAGTGCGTCGCCGGTGGGGGCTGGAGCGCAAGCGAGCGCTGCTCGCGCGGGAGGCGGACGGCTAGCGCCGGCCCGCGCCGCCTTTCGGCGCCGCGGCCGGCTTGCCGCCCGCGAACTTCGCTTCCAGCCGCATCAGCATCTCGCGGGCGGTCTCGCGCGTGGCTTCGCCCGCGAGCCGGTACTCGGCTTCCCGCTTCTCTCGCCGGGCTTTCCGCTCAGGCGTTTCGTCCTCGTGGAAGGCGAGGGCGGCCGGGCGGATCGTCTGGATCGCTACCTCGATCATTCCGCGCTGCTCGAAATCCCAAGCCACCCTGTAGCGCAGATCGTCATTCTGCGGCAGCAGCTCGAACGCGCGAACCAATCCGTTCTGCGCCCCGGCCGGCGGCAGTCGTCCTTGCGCGGCGAAGCTGTCGTAGTAAGCAACCAGGATCTGCGGTTCGGCAGGTGCGCGGCGATGCGCGTCGAAGATCAGCTTGCGCGCCGCATCCCACGCCGCTTCGTCGCGACTGCTTGCCGCGCGCAACTCCTCGGCGCGAAGCGCTCCCTTGTGCATCAGGGCGAGCGCCGCCCCCGGCTGGACGGCGAGCCAGCGTTCCACCGCCGCCGCGGCGTTCGCGCGATTGCCCGCGAGCCGTTCGGCCTCCGTCAGCACGCGCAGGGCGTGAGGATCGTCGGGGAAGCGGGCGGCGGTGCGCCGGACGCGCGCGGCAAAGCGTCCCGCGTCCGCTGCCGGCACGCCCGAGTCCAATGCGAGCTCCTCGCCCAGCAGGGCGTTTTCGGCCGGCGAGAGTTCGCGGATGACGATCGGACCGACATCGATCGGCTTGAACGGAAGGCGGACTACCTTGAGCTGGCCGTTGCGGGCGTAATCCTGAAGCGCGTTGTTGAGCTGTTTCGCGCCCGCGCCGAAGGCCGCTCCGGCCGCGGTTTCATAGGACTGGCCGGCGTTGATCGCGTTCAGATATTGTTTGAGCTGCGCGCCCGCCTCCTTGTTGAACGCGGCATAGTGCACAAGCAGCCAGCCCTGCGCGTAAAGCAGGTGCAAGCGCGAACCTACATCAGCGTAGGATCGCGCCGTCAGCAGCTTGTTCACGGGCAGCCACTGGTTGCCTTCGAGCGACGCGTAGCGGTGATTGGCCGGCTGGCCGACCTCCATCACCTCGTTCGGCAGCAGGCGCGTGGTGCCGTAATATTCGGCGAAGCCTTCGCTGTACCAAGTCGGATAGGTCGCCGGGAAATACTGGAACATAAAGTGGTGCGCGTACTCGTGGAACAGGACCTGCTGCGGGTCGACGCGGTAGGTGCCGCGCACCGTATCGGTCACGCTGGACCGCGGCGTGACAAAGTACGCGCCGCGCAGATTGGCCTCGTAATAGCCGCCAACTCCCATGCCGCCGAACGGCAGGCTGGCGGCTACGGCCTTCATGTCCGATACCATGTAGACTTTGGCTTTGGCCCCGCTCGGCGCCTTCAGCTTGCCCGACGCGAAGCGCAGCAGAAAATCATACTTCTCGAGCTTGACCACGGCCGCGCGCAGCGAAGCCTCGCTGCCTTCGCTGTAGACGAGGAAGTGCTTGGACGAGGCTTCGCGCCACTCGGCCCGCGCCGCCGTGCTTCCCAGCATGAGCGCGGCCGTCCCCAGCACCAGCTCTCGCAGCATCTCGCTTCCCCCTAGCATGACCCCTCACCGCGCAGCCTTGCTGGGGTTTCACGCGGACCACAAGGCAGACGCGTCGTTGCTGTCCAGGAACAATCATCCCGAGCGCTCATCGCTCGACCGTCAAAGGCGGGCATTCACGAAGGCATAGAGGTGCTCGGCTCCGACGCCGGCATGATCGGCCGCGTCGACCGGGCGGAAGGCTCCCGCGTATTGCTCCAGCCGACGAGCCAGTTGTCGGGCGCGCACCGCCACGCCTTTCCGATTGCCTGGGTGGCGCGCGCCGACGACCACGTCCACCTCGACCGCACCGCCGCGCTCGCGCGCGACGAGTGGGAGCTGCTGACGGACGCGGGCGCGGCGGCGGGCGCGGCGGGGTGATCCGCTGGGCGGTGATAGACGGCCGGTTCGGGCCCATGCTCGCCGCCGCCACCGCGCGCGGCATCTGCCGTCTGTCGTTCGGTGAAGGCGAGGCGGAGCTGCGCGCTTGGTTCCCGAACGCCGCGCTCAAACCCGCCAGACCATTTCCGGTGCACTCGAACCTATATCCTGAGTTGGTGATGTAGTTGCGGCACTCGGCTGGGCTGAAGCAGTTAAGCAGCTGACCGATGATGTCCCAGAGTGCGTTGTGGGTGCCGGCGGCAGCCTTGGGCAGCAGTGCCTTGAGCTTGGCGAACAGCTGCTCGATAGGGTTCAGGTCGGGTGAGTACGGCGGCAGAAAGAGGAGGTGAGCGCCAGCGGCGGTGACCGCCTCGCGTACGCCGGCCACCTTGTGGGCGGGCAGGTTGTCGAGCACGACCACGTCACCGGGTTTCAGCTCAGGGGCGAGGAACTGCCGGACATAGGCGCGGAACACTTCTCCGGTCATCGGGCCATCCAGCACCAGCGGGGCGATGATGCCGGAAGCACGCAGGCCGGCGACAAAGGTCGTCGTTTGCCAGTGGCCCTGGGGCGCAGCGTCGACCAGGCGCTCGCCCTTAGGCCCCCAGCCGTAGCGGTGGACCATGTTCGTGCTGGCGCCGGTTTCGTCCAGGAACACGAACGAGCCCCCGTCCATGTAGCGCTGCCAGATACGCCATCGCTGGCGGCGTCTGGCCACGTCTGGCCGGTCCTGTTCGGCTGCTCTCAGCGCCTTTTTTTGTGCGAGATCCGCAGCCGCCGCAGCGTCGACCAGATGGTGGTCAGCGAGCCTGCCTCGATGCCGCGCTTGCCGAGTTCCGCCTGCAGTTCAGCCAAGGTGATGCCCGGCTTGGCGGCTGTGAGTTCGCGCAACAGCACCTCATGCCCGTCCAGGAAGGGCTTGCGGTAGCCGCCGATCTTCGCCGGTGCCGTGCTGCCGGTTTCGCGCACTCGCCGGACCAGCTTGATGGCTGCCGCCTCGCTCACCGCAAAGCGGCGCGCCGCTGCCCGAGCGGAGCTGCCTTGCTCCACGGCTCGTACCAGCCGCCTGCGTAGATCCTGGGACAAGGGAACCGCCATCACAGCCTCCGCTGCTCAACCAGCATCCCAGAATCAAAACTCATGAATCTACGCAACC
>CADCVW010000083.1 GCA_902806235.1 uncultured Sphingomonadaceae bacterium
GTCGTTGAACCCGGAGAGGAGCCGGAAATGCTCCTCGTCCACCGCCGGCGCGGCGCGCGCGCCCGCGACGTGGGCGCGCAACGCGGCGGCGGCGTCCGCGGGCAAGGCGCCCGCCGCCACCGCCGCTTCCAGATCGGCTTCGCTGTACATGGTCCCGGTCCTCCCCTTGTTACGAGAGGAATATAACACGGGTGTATTAGTGTAGCAATACGGTAAGGCGGTATGCGTCTGCGTCCTGCCGACGGACTAGCCTTATTTCTCGCCCGGCCGCTCCTGGCGGAACACGCGCATGCGCGGCCCCACCTCGCCCGGCTCGATCACGCCGTCGCCGTCCGCGTCCGCGTGGTCGAAGCGGAGGAGCGCGCCGTCTTCCGCCTCGCGCAAGGTGACCCGCCCGTCGCGGTTCGCGTCGAGCCGGTCGAACATGGCGGGCCCCATCGCACCCATGCCGAAGCGCCGCGGGCCGCCCGCGCCGGGCCCGTCGCCCCGCCGCTGGATGATCACCTCGCGCCGCCGCGCGAACGGCCCGTCCCCCGCCCCGTCGGGCTCGCCCCGGCCGAAGCGCGGCCCGTCGGCGTCCTGGCGCGCGTGGAAATCGTCAAACTCGCGGCGGCTGATCCGCCCGTCGCCGTTCGCGTCCATTTCATCGAAGCTCGGGACGCGCCGCTCGATACGGAAGCGCTCCACGCGCACGTCGCGATCGTCGGCGTACGCCTCCGCCTCCTCGCGCGTCACCGAACCGTCGCGGTTCCGGTCGACGCCCGCGAAGGTCTCGCGGACGAGGCTTCGCACGCCATCGCGGGTCAGCGGCGCGCGCGGCGGCTGGACGAAGCGCCCGTCCGCCGGGCCGCGCCCGAACGCGCCCGGTTCGTCCCGGTCCTCCCGCGCGTCCGCTTCCCAACCGCCGCGGCGGTCGTCGCGCGGGTCGGCCTGCCAGGCCAGCGCCGGACCCGAGACGGCGGCGAGCAACGCCGCGCCGATCAGCCTCTTCATCCTCATCCTCCTCAGCCGCCTGTGCGCATCTTGCGCGCCGCATCCATTACCGCGCGCTGCTCGGCCGGCTCGAGCCGGCCGTCGCGATTGCGGTCGGCGCGGTCGAACAGGGTCATCGGCCCCGCCATGGTCTCCGCGAGCGTCGCGCGGCCATTCCCATCCGCATCCGCCCGGTCGAACATCGCGCCCGCGTCGCGCGCGCCCGGGCCGATCCGCCGGGCGGCCGCGTCGGCTTCCGCCCGGGTCAGCGCGCCGTCGCCGTTCGCGTCCGCGCGGCGGAAGGCGGCAGTGATCTGCGCTTGGGCGGCCTGGCGCGTAATGCCGGTAGGGGCGGCCGGCGCGGGGCGCCCCTTGGCGACCTGCGCCGCCAGCGGCGTCGCCGCGGCGGCCGTTAGCGCGGCGAGGAGGATGGCGTTCTTCATGCTCGGCTCCAATTGCGCGGCGTCGTCGCGCCAGCTTCGCCCGCCCGGCTAGGCTCCGACGCCTGTATCGCGCTTGAACGCGCGGGAAGGCGGTGGCAGAGCCCGCCCCGCCCGGTCCCCCAGCCAAAAGGTCCCACCCCATGCCCGAGCGCGTCCAGCGCGTCGTCCTCGCCTATTCGGGCGGGCTCGACACCAGCGTGATCCTGAAGTGGCTCCAGCAGACCTACGGCTGCGAGGTGGTGACCTTCACCGCCGACCTCGGCCAGGGCGAGGAGCTGGAGCCCGCGCGGGCCAAGGCCGAGCTAATGGGCGTGCGGCCCGAGCACATCTTCATCGAGGACCTCCAGGAAGAGTTCGTCCGCGACTACGTATTCCCCATGATGCGGGCCAACGCGCTTTATGAGGGGCTGTACCTGCTCGGAACATCCATCGCGCGCCCCCTGATCGCCAAGCGCCAGATCGAGATCGCGCGCATGGTGGGTGCCGACGCGGTCTCCCACGGGGCGACCGGCAAGGGCAACGACCAGGTCCGCTTCGAGCTCGGCTACTACGCGCTCAACCCCGACATCCGCGTGATCGCCCCCTGGCGCGAGTGGGACCTGACGAGCCGGGCCGCCCTGATCGAGTTCGCGGAAGCGCACGGGATTCCCGTATCGAAGGACAAGCGCGGCGAGGCCCCCTTCTCCACTGACGCCAACCTCTTGCACACCTCCTCCGAAGGAAAGGTGCTCGAGGACCCGTGGGAGGAGACCCCCGACTACGTCTATTCGCGCACGGCTAACCCGGAGGACGCGCCGGACACGCCTGAGTACATCACCATCGACTTCGAGCGCGGCGACGCGGTGGCGGTGAACGGCGAGGCGCTGTCCCCGGCGAAGCTGCTGGCCAAGCTCAACGACTACGGCCGGACCCACGGCATCGGCCGGCTCGATCTCGTCGAGAACCGCTTCGTCGGCATGAAGAGCCGGGGCATGTACGAAACGCCCGGCGGCACCATCCTGCTTGCGGGCCACCGCGCGATCGAGGGGCTGACGCTCGACCGCGGCGCGGCGCACCTCAAGGACGAGCTGATGCCGCGCTACGCGGAACTCATCTACAACGGCTTCTGGTTCAGCCCCGAGCGCGAGATGCTCCAGGCGGCGATCGACCGGAGCCAGCTACTCGTCACCGGCACCGTGCGGCTCAAGCTCTACAAGGGCTCCGCCACTATCGCCGGTCGGCGCGCGGCGGTGGCGCACAACCTCTACTCGGCCGACATCGTCACTTTCGAGGACGATCAGGGCGCCTACGACCAGCGCGATGCGGAGGGCTTCATCAAGCTCCAAGCGCTCAGGCTGCGCCTGCTGCGGCGACGGGGGTGACCGCGGCGGCGGCCGGCGCGGGGGCGGCTGCGGGGCTTCGTTGGGGCCGTCCGTTCCGCGACCGCTCCGGACGCCCCTGGCGCGCGCGGCCGGACGCGCCCTGGTGGGACCGGCCGGGCTACGCGCTGCTGCTCGTGCTCATCGCGGCCGTGCCGCTGCTCGGCCCCGACGTGCCGCCGCTCGTTGACCTGCCCGGCCACATGGGCCGCTACCGCGTCCAGCTCGACCTGGCAGGCTCGCCCTATCTTCAACAATTCTACGATTTCGAATGGGGGCTGATCGGCAACCTAGGGGTCGACCTGCTCGTGATGCCGCTCGCCCCGCTCCTTAGGCTGGAGCCGGCGGTGAAGCTGGTGACGATCGCCGTTCCCATGCTCGCGGCCGCCGGGCTGCTCGCCGTTTCGCGCGAGGTGCACGGGCGGCTAATGCCGACCACGGCCTTGGCCCTACCCTTCGCCTTCGGCTACCCGTTCACCTTCGGCTTCATCAATTTCACGCTGGCGATGTCGCTCGCCCTGCTCGCCTTCGCGCTGTGGCTGCGGCTGGCGAACCGAGGCAGGTTCCGCCTGCGCGCCGCCCTTTTCGTGCCGATCGCCGCCGCGGTCTGGGTGTGCCACACCTTCGGCTGGGGGCTGCTCGGCCTACTCGCCTACGGCGCGGAGGTGATCCGCCGCTTCGACGCGGGGGAGCGGCGGGGCTTCTTGCCCTTCAAGGCGGCGGTCGACTGCCTGCCGCTCGCCCCGCCCGCTCTGCTCATGCTGCTGTGGCGCAGCGGCGACCACGCGTCGGGCGCCACCGCCGACTGGTTCAATTGGGGAGTGAAGTGGGAGTGGGTCGTCCGCACCCTCGCCGATCGCTGGGAATGGTGGGACAAGATCTCCCTATTGCTAATCGCCGGGCTGATCGTGCTCCTGCCTCTCCTCCCGCGCGTCACCTTGGCGCGCAAGCTCCTCTTTCCCGCGCTGATCCTGGCAGCGGCCTTTGCTCTCCTGCCGCGCATCGTGTTTGGCTCCGCCTACGCCGACATGCGGCTGCTGCCCTACATCTTCATGACGGCGCTATTGGCGATCCGCTTCCGTCCAGACGCGAGCCGGCGGCTGATGACGGCGGCGGCGGCGCTGAGCTTCGCCATCTTCGCCGGGCGGGTCGGCGGGCACGCGCTGAGCTACGCGGCGTTCGACCGGACCTTCGACCGCGAGCTTGCCGCGCTGGACCGCCTGCCGCAGGGCGCGCGGCTCTTTTCCTTGGTCGGCACCCGCTGCGGACGGCCATGGGGGGAGCGGCGGCTGGCGCACCTCCCCGCGCTGGCGCTGGTCCGGCGGGAGGCGTTCAGCAATGACCAGTGGGTGATGGGCGGCGCGCAGCTGCTGCGCGTCACCTACCCCGTCGGTCGTTATTCGAGCGATCCGTCGCAGCTCCTGGTCCCGCGCCGCTGCCCCCGCGAGCTCTGGATGACGCCGGAGCAGGCGCTCGGCGGGCTGCCGCGCGACCGCTTCGACCACCTGTGGCTCATCGACGCGCCGCCGATCCGGCCGGAACTGCTGCGCGGCCTGCGCCCGCTGTGGCGCAACGGGAACAGCGCGCTTTACCGGATCGAGCAGCCCTAGATTCGCGACGCCACCGCAACGAGCGACACGCCGGGCGGCATCGGCACGCGGCCGACCAGGTGGCGCTCCAACCCGAACACGCGCTCGAACAGCCCGTTCGCCGCGCGGCCGGGCATGGCGTCATCGCCTTCCTTCTTGCCCAAGAGCTTGCCGGCGAAGCGCGCGGCCAGCACCAGGGGGAAGAGGAAGCTGTTGAAGTAGCTCAGCCCGTCGATGCGCAGCCCGGACGCACGCAGCGCGCCGGCGAGCGCCTTCTTGGTGTAGCGCCGCTTGTGGTGGTGCGCCTCGTCGTGCGGGCTCCACAGGAACGGGTGGGCGGGCACGGTGAGCAGGAGCCGGCCGCCGGGCTTGAGCTTGCGCGCGATGCTGCGCAAGCTCGCGCGGTCCTCGTCGACGTGCTCCAGCACGTCGAGTAGCGCGACGAGATCGTAGCGAGCGTCGCTGACCTCGTTCAGCTCGGGCAGAAGGCCGTTCCCGATCGGCAGCCCGCTCGCCTCGCGCGCGAAGCCGCGCGCCGCCTCGTCGGCCTCCACCGCCTCCACGTCGCCGAAGGCGCGGAGCATGGCGATATTGTGCCCGGTGCCGCAGCCGACCTCCAGAATGCGCGCGCCGCGCGGTAGCCGCAGCCGCGCGATCAACGTCTGGAGGATGCGGCGGCGGGCGACGAACCACCAGTGGCGGTCGGCGTGGCTCGCCATCCGCTCGTAAATCTCACGCTCCATGCAATACTCCAGGCTCCGGCGCGCGGGCGCCCTCCTCGTCCATGCCGATCCGTGCCCGCACCACGTAGATCGGCCGCGCCTTGGTCTCCACCAGGATGCGCCCGACATATTCTCCAAGCACGCCGAGCGAGATAAGCTGCAGTCCGCCGAAGAACAGGATGGCGACCATCAGGCTCGCGTAGCCCGGCACGTCGACGCCCGAGATCGCCGTGCGCACGATCAGGAACAGGGCGTAGCAGAGCGTCGCCAGCGCCACCGCGACGCCGACGTAGCTCCACACGCGCAGCGGCATGGTGGAGGCCGAGGTGATGCCGTCCACCGCCAGCGTCCACAGCTTCCAGCCGCGGAACTTGGTACGCCCCGTGGTGCGGGGGCCCCGGTCGTATTCCACCGCCGCCTGGGCGAAGCCGCTCCACGCGAACAGCCCCTTCATGAAGCGGTTGCGCTCGGGCATGGCGCGGATCACGTCTACCACCTTGCGGTCGAGCAGGCGGAAGTCGCCCGCGTGCTCGGGAATCTTGTCGTCCGACAGGTAGTTGTGTGCGCGGTAGTAGAGGTCGGCGGTGAGCCGCTTGGGGAAAGAGTCGGTGCGCCGGTCGCGCCGCACACCGTAGACCACCTCGAACCCGGCGCGCCACTTGTCGAGCATGGCGCCGATCACCTCCGGCGGGTCTTGAAGGTCGACGTCAATGGGTATCACGGCGGCGCCCCGCGCGTGGTCGAGCCCGGCGGACAGCGCCGCCTCCTTGCCGAAATTGCGCGACAAGGACAGCGCGCGCACCCGCGGCTCGCGCGCGTGGGCGGCGGCCACCGCCGCGAGCGTGCGGTCGGTGCTGCCGTCGTCGACGAACAGCACCTCCCATCGCCCGTGCGGCAGCAGCCGCTGCAGGATGGGCACCACCCGCGCCGCGAAGGGGGCGATCGCCTCCTCCTCGTCCTTCACGGGGACGATCAGCGACAGTTCGACGGGCGGGGCGGCGGGCATGGCGACATGGTCCTCGCACGGGCTCATGCCGAAATCGGTTAACGCGCGCCAGTGGGCAGGCGGCTCCCCCTAGCCGAACACCCAGCGCCTGTTCAGCGCGAACACCACGAGCGGCGTCACCCCCAACACGAGCGGATAGGGAGCCCACAAGGGCAACTCCAACCGCTGCACCAGCAGCCACACCCACAACTGATTGAGCCCGAACGAGACCAGCGACACTGCCACGAACCGCCCCCCCGTCCGCGCGAGGTCGCCGCGCCGGCCGTGGCCGCGGAAACTCCAGCGGCTGTGGACGACGTAGCCGACCAGCACTGCCGCGACGTAGCCGGCGCACCAGGCGAGGTTCGGGTCCATGCCGCGGAAGGCGAGCAGCCAGTAGACCCCAATGTTGACCGCGCTCGCCAGCCCGCCGGTGATCGCGTAGCGGACTAGCTGGCCGAGGAGGCCGGCGTCCAAGCGCGGCATCACCAATCTCAACGCTCCCCGTGCTTGCTCTTCGCGGGCGTTGCCCTATCCGCCGCGAGCGCGGGTGGAAAGCCGGGGACCGGGCGGACGATGGACGAAGGAGCGGGCATGGGCGGGCCGGCGCGGCGCTGGCGGCGCTGGACGCTGCTGATCTGGCTCGTCGCCTCCGCCGCGCTGCTGCTCGCTTATCGCCAGGCGATCGACGGCTTCATGCTGTCGGATACCGACGACAACCTCCGCATGATGCAGGCGCGTGCCCTGCTCGGCGGGCAGGGCTGGTACGACCTGCGCCAGTATCGGCTGTCCCCGCCGGCCGGCTTCGACGTCCACTGGTCGCGGCTCGTCGACCTGCCGCTCGTCGCGGTGATGGCGCCGGTCTCATCATTTTTCGGCGGGGTCGCCGCGCAGAAGGCGGCGGCGGCGATCGCGCCCTTGTTCGCGCTGGGCGCGTCCATGTTCGCAATGGGCGCGGCCGCACGGCGGCTGATCGCGCCCGCCGCCTTCGCGCTCGGCGCCGCGCTGCTCCTCCTCGCCCCTTTTCCGCTCGGCATGTGGCGGCCAACGCGGGTCGACCACCACGGCTGGCAGCTGTTCTGCCTGCTGCTGCTGCTCGCCGGCCTCGCCGACCCCCGCGCGCGCCGGGGGGGGGCGACGGTGGGAGCGGCGGTCGCGCTGTCGTTGACGATCGGGCTGGAGATGCTGCCCTTTCTCGGCCTGGGCATCGCCGCGCTGGTCCTGCCGTGGCTGTGGGACGGGCGCGACCGCCCTGCCCTGCTCGGCCTGGCTGCGACGCTAGGCGCGGGCACGCTCATCGGCTTTCTGCTGTTCGCCTCCAGCGCCAACCGCGCGCCCGTGTGCGACGCGCTGAGCCCCGTGTGGCTCACAATGGCGCTCGCCGGGAGCGGCCTTGTGGCGCTGCTCGCCGTCCGGCCGATCAAGCGGCGCTGGGTCCGCGTCGTCGGCGCGGGGACGGCGGCGCTGCTGCTCGCGGGCCTCTACGCCCTCGCCTTTCCCCAATGCCTCCAGCGGCTGGAGGGCGTCTCGCCCGAACTCGACCGGCTGTGGCTGAGCCGAGTGCGCGAGGCCAAGCCGATCTGGGAAAGCGACGCCAAGGCGATTTTCGGCGCCTTATCTTTGCCGCTGATCGGGCTGCTCGGCGCGGCCTACGGGGTGTGGGAGAGCAGGAGCGACCGCGTCCGGCTGCGTACTTGGGGCGGGCTCGCGGCCATGCTGCTCGCCGGGCTCGGCCTGCTCAACTGGCAGCTGCGTGCGATCTCCGCGACCCAGCTCCTCGCCGTGCCGGGCGCCGCCCTGCTCGTGTGGCGCATCCTGCCGGCGATCGTGAGCAGCCGCCTGTTCCTCGTGCGGACGCTTGGCGCGGCGGCGGCGCTGCTGCTGCTCACGGGCCTGGGCTCGCAGCTGCTGGTCGCGCACTGGCCCGCCAAGGCGACGAAGCCGAACCCGCGAGAGCGGGCGGTGGCGCTGGCGAACGGCCACTGCCCCACGCTGGGCGCGCTCCGCCCGGTGGCGCTCCAGCCGCGCGGGCTGGTCTGGACCTTCAACGACCTCGGCCCGCGCCTGATCAGCGTCACCCACCACGACGCGATCTCCGGCCCTTACCACCGCAACGGCGAAGCCATCCTGGACGTGATGCGCGGTTTCCGGGGGACGCCGGAGACGGCCCGCGCCATCGCCGCGCGGCGCGGGGTCAATTACGTGCTGATCTGCCCATGGATGAGCGAATCGACGCTCTACGCCAAGGAAGCGCCGAACGGCTTCTACGCGCAGCTGGCCAAGGGGCGGGCGCCGGGATGGCTGGAGCCGGTGCGGCTGCCGGAGGGCTCGCCGTACCGGATGTGGCGGGTGAAGAAGGGCTGAGCAGGCGCGCCGGGATCTGAGGCGTCGTCCCAGCGAATACTGGGACCACTCTCGCAGCGGACAGCCCTGTTACGGCCGTCGCAGGGCGGCGGCGCGCGTCGAGGGCGGCCCCAGCTTCCGCTGGGGCGACGGACCCATCGCTGCAGCGATGTTTCCTATGCCCGCTCCGCCTTGCTCACCGCCTCCGTCGCGCGCAGCGCCGCCAGGATGCGCATCAGCTGGGCCACGTCCGTCACCTCCACGTCGAGCTGGCTCGCGTGGAACTCGCGGTCGCGGTGGACGAGCTGCAGATTGTTGATGTTCGCGCCGTGCCCGGCGATGATCCCGGCGATCAGCGCCAGCGCGCCGGGCTCGTTCCTCAGCGTCACCGCGACGCGGGCCACGCCGCCCTGCGCCCCTTCCCCCCAGGCGAGGTCGATCCAGTCGCAGTCCGCGCCGTCGGACAAACGGTCGCAGGTGATCGCGTGGACCACGATGCCCTGCTCGCCGCCTGCGCTGTCGCGGCGCACGCCGACGATACGGTCGCCCGGCACCGGGTGGCAGCAGTCGCACAACCGGTAGGCAACGCCGGGGGTGAGCCCCTTGATCGACACCGCGTCGCGCTGGCGCGGCGCGGCGCGCCCCTCGCCCGGCCCGGTCGAGCCGGGCATCAGCGCCTCCATCGCGCGCCGGTCGTCGATTCGCCCGCGCGCCAGAGCCTCCAGCAGCGCCTCCTCGCGGTCGAGATGCAGCCGCTGGAGCGCTTGCCGCACCCCGTCGGGACCGAGCGGCGCGGGTAGCCGCGAGGTGATCTCGTCTAGGAGCTTGCGGCCGAGCGCGAGCAGCTCGCCGCGCTCCTTAGCGCGCTCGAAGCGGCGGATCGCGGCGCGCGCCTTGCCGGTAACGACGAAGTTCAGCCACGCCGACTGCGGCTCCTGCGCCCCGCTGGTCAGGATTTCCACCTGGTCGCCATTCTCCAGCAAGGTGCGCAAGGGCGCGACGCGGCCGTTCACCTTGGCCCCGACTGCCGTGTCCCCGAGCGCGGTGTGCACCGCGTAGGCGAAGTCGACGGGGGTCGCGCCCTTGGGCAGCTGGATCAACTCGCCCTTGGGGCTGAAGGCGAAGATGCGGTCCTGGTACATCGCCAGCCGCGTGTGCTCGAGCAGCTCCTCGGGGCTTTCCGCGTGCTCCAAGATTTCCACCAGGTCGCGCACCCAGGCGCGGTCCTCGGCGGCGGGCGAGTCGCGGCGGCCGTTCTTGTAGGCCCAGTGGGCGGCCAGCCCGTGCTCGGCCTCCGCGTGCATCGCGCGCGTGCGGATCTGTACTTCGATGCGATGGCTCGCGTCGTACAGCACGGTGGTGTGGATGGAGCGGTAGCCGTTCCGCTTCGGGGTTGAGATGAAGTCCTTGAAGCGCCCGGGCACCATCGGCCAGCGCTGGTGGATGCGGGAAAGCGCGCGGTAGCAGTCGTCGGGAGCATCCACGACGACGCGGAACGCCATCACGTCCGACAGCTGCTCAAAGGACACGTGGCGCTCCGCCATCTTCTTCCAGATGGAATAAGGATGCTTCTCGCGCCCCTGCACTTCCGCGGCGACGCCGTTGTCGGCGAGGAACAGCTTCAGTCCCACGCCGATCCGGCCGATCAGGTCGTCGCCTTCCTCGTGGAGCTGCGCGAGCCGCCGACTGATGCTCTCGAAAGCGTCCGGCTCCAGCTCGCGAAAGGCGAGCGTCTGCATCTCCTTCATGAACTCGTACATGCCGATCCGCTCGGCTAGCGGCGCGTAGATCTCCATGGTCTCGCGCGCGATGCGGCGGCGCTTGTCCGGGTTCTTGATGTGGTGGAGCGTCCGCATGTTGTGCAGCCGGTCGGCGAGCTTAACCAGCAGCACGCGGATGTCGTCGGACATCGCGAGCAGGAATTTGCGCAGGTTCTCCGCCGCGCGCTCGTTCTCCGTCTGCGCCTCGATCTTGCTGAGCTTGGTGACGCCGTCGACGAGGCGCGCGACGCTGGGGCCGAAGCTCCGCTCGACCTCCTCCGGGGTGGCGACCGTGTCCTCCACCGTGTCGTGGAGGATGGCGGTGGCGATCGTCTCGTCGTCGAGCCGCAGGTCGGTGAGAATGCCCGCCACCTCGATCGGGTGGGAGAAATAGGGGTCGCCGGACGCCCGCTTCTGCGAGCCGTGCGCCTTCATGGAAAAGACGTAGGCGCGATTCAGCAGCGCCTCGTCGGCGTCCGGGTCGTAACCCTTGACCTTTTCGACCAGTTCATACTGCCGCAGCACGCAGCTTCATGGGAGGCGGGGCCGCGCGCTGGCAACAGTTAATCCGGGTTACTTCGCACGGGCGTTGCACTTTTCGAGCGCGGCGGTGTCCAGTGCGGCGCCCTTCACCGCAAAGCTGTCGAGCCGGCCGACGCGCTTGACGAGGCTCGAGCAGACGATCGCCGGGCGCGCGGCGCTGGCCCCCGCGGTGCAGCCCGCGTCGCCGCAGCGCCACAGCACGTCGCCGGACACGAAGCGGGCCGAAGCGGCCTCGGCCGGCTTGGCCTGGTAGCTGCCGAAGGCGGGCGTCGCGGTCGCGAGGAGCGCGCCGGAGGACAGGACGGCGAACAAGGCGGACAGGATCGGACGAACCATGGTGATGCTCCTATGGTGAAGCACCCGGAGATCGGGTTGCGAATCGCTACCTATCCTGCTCCGTTTCTAGTTGCAACTGAAAACGGATAATCGATGCTGCTTTTTCTGCTGCCGCGCGTAATGTCTTGTGAATGGGTGACTTCAAACTCCGCGAACCGCTGGAGGAACTGGCGGCACAGTGCAGCCTGCCGGCCGCGCTGGAGGCGATCGGCGAGCGCTGGGCGTTCCTGATCCTGCGCGCCGCGTTCAACGGGCTGCACCATTTCGAGGAGTTCCAGAGCACGCTGGGCATCGCGCGGAATATCCTCGCCAACCGGCTCGGCCGGCTCGTCGAGCACGGCATCATGGTCCGCGCACCGCTGCCGGACGACCGGCGCAAGATTGAGTACCGGTTGACGGAGAAGGGCGAGGCGCTGCTCCCCACCATGATCGCGCTCCGCCAGTGGGGCGAGGTGTGGGAGACGGGCACGCCGTCCACCCCTGTCCTCGTCGATGCCCGCGACGGCGTGCCGGTGCGCGAGGTCCACGTGCTCTCCCACGACGGCCGCGAGCTCGGCTGGCACGACATGCGCTGGGCCACCGCGGAGGACCTGGCGCGCGGCACGGTGTGCGGCGGCGAGGACCCGGCGTTCCGGGAGCTGGCGGCGGAGTAGGCCGGCCGGCGCGCTCACGCCGCCCTTCTCCCCTCCTCCCCGAACAGCCAGTCGTGGAACACCCGCACCGGCCGCCGGCCCATCATTGAGCGTCGGCACACCCACCAGTAGCTATAAGGGCTCGCCACCTCCGTCTCGAATAGGGTGCGCAAGCGATGCTCGCGGTCCGCTTCGGACAGGCTGTCGAGGAGCACGGCGACACCGAGGCCCCGCTCCGCCGCGTCCATCATCAGCTGGCCGGAGTCGAACACGTCCACCGCCGCAGGTTCGAGCTCCGGGCGGCCAATCGCGTCGCGCCAATAATCGAACAGGTCGGGCATGTCGCGGTGGACGAGGATGGTCTCCGATCGGAGGTCCTCGTGGCGGACGATCGCGCGGTCCTCGGCGGCAATCACCACGATGTTCCCCTGCTCGAGCTTTCGCGCGTACATGGCGGTGGGCACGTCGCGCGCGAGCACGATGGCTGCGTCGAGCCCGCCGCCCAGCCGCGACAGGCCGTGCGCTGCAGTGTCAAGATCGATGTGGATGTCGGGGTGCTTCGCCCGCAGCTCTGGAAGCCGCGGCATCAGCCGCTGGTGCGCGTAGAGGGGCAGCACGCCGAGGCGGAGCCGCTGCAGCTGGGGCGTCCCCGTCGCGCGCTCCATCGCCAAGCTCAGCATCTCCATCGCCGGGCCGATCTCTGCGTACATCCGCTCGCCGTCGGCGCTCAGCTGCACTGACTGGTGGCCGCGGACGAACAAGGGCTGGCCGACGAAACGCTCCAGCGCCTGAATGCGTCGGCTCAGCGCGGGCGCGCTCAGCGACAGTTCCTCGGCCGCCGCCTTCATGGAACCCAGGCGGGCGACATGGATAAATGCCTCGACGGCGGTGAGCGGCGGCAGACGGCGCATCCTAACCCCCTCGTTCCATTTAGGTTTCGTTCGGCTACGTTGCATCGCGTCACGCGATGTTAGGCTGATTTGCTTCAACAACCCTAGCTCATCCGCCACGTTCCGCTTGCATTGAACGCAACCAGCGAAAATTTTTTCGCATTTGCAACAAGAATGCGGTCCGCGCATTTAGACCCTGCCTTTCAGGCATCCTCTCCTAAACTTGTTCAGGCCGGGTCGTTCGCGATCCGGCCCTTTTTTTGCCCCCAAGCTGGTGGGAAGCGCGTTGCCGTTGCTTATTTAGCCGCAACGCATCGGGTTTGGGACACGACTATGGCCGATATCGAACGATCGCCGCGCCGCCTGCAGGTGGCCAACATGCGGCCAGAGGACAGCGGGCGCGGACTCGCCCGCGTGCCGCGCGCGACCCTGCAGGCGTTGGGCCTGAACGAGGGCGATGTAATCGAGCTCGTCGGCCGCCGCACCACGCCGGCGCGTGCCATCTCCCCCTACCCCGACGACGAAGGGCTGGAGATTATCCGCATCGACGGGCTGCAGCGCGCCAACGCCGGCATCGGCGCGGGCGACTTCGTCGAGATCAGGAAGGCCGCGAGCCAACCCGCCAAGCGCGTGGTCTTCGCGCCCGCTCAGCAGAACCTCCGCCTCCAGGGCTCGGCCGCCGCGCTCAAGCGCAGCTTCGGCATGCGCCCGCTGACGCAGGGCGACGTGGTCGCCACCTCCGGCGAGCAGCGCTTCGAGCCCGGCGACATGCCCCCCGCGCTCCGCCAGATGCTCAACGCGCCCGCCTATGCGCTGCAGGAGATCCGCCTCAACGTCGTGTCGACGATGCCCAAGGGCATCGTCCACATCGACAACGACACGGAGCTTGAGCTGCTGCCCGAGTACACCGAGCCCAAGGGCGAGCGCCGGGCCGACGTCACCTACGACGACCTCGGCGGGCTCGGCGGCACCATCGACGCGGTGCGCGAGATGGTGGAGCTTCCCTTGCGCTACCCCGAGCTGTTCCAGCGGCTGGGCGTGGACCCGCCCAAGGGCGTACTGCTCCACGGCCCGCCCGGCACCGGCAAGACGCGGCTCGCGCGCGCCGTCGCCAACGAAAGCGATGCGGAATTCTTCCACATCGCCGGCCCCGAAATCATGGGCTCCGCCTACGGCGAGTCCGAGAAGCGGCTGCGCGAGATGTTCGAGCAGGCGGCCAAGGCCGCGCCGTCCATCATCTTCATCGACGAGATCGATTCCATCGCCCCCAAGCGCAGCCAGGTCACCGGCGAGGCGGAGAAGCGGCTGGTCGCCCAGCTGCTCACGCTGATGGACGGCATCGAGCCGCGCCAGAACCTCGTCGTGATCGCCGCCACCAACCGGCCCGAAGCGCTGGACGAGGCGCTGCGCCGCCCCGGCCGCTTCGACCGCGAGATCGTGGTCGGCGTCCCCGACGAGCGCGGGCGGCGCGAGATCCTCGGCATCCACACCCGCGGCATGCCGTTGGACGGCGGCGTCGATGTCGCGGCGCTCGCCAAGCGCACCTACGGCTTCGTCGGCGCGGACCTCGCCGCGCTTACCCGCGAGGCGGCGATTGAGGCGGTGCGCCGCATCATGCCGCGCCTCAATCTGGAAGAGGCGATCATCCCGCCGGAGGTGCTGGAAGACCTGTCGGTCACCGGCCCCGATTTCGACGCCGCGCTGCGCCGCGTCCAGCCGTCGGCAATGCGCGAGGTGATGGTGCAGGTCCCCGACATCGGCTGGGACGACGTCGGCGGGCTCGACGCCGCGGCCGAGAAGCTGCGCGAGGGCGTCGAGCTGCCGCTCAAGAACCCCGAAGCCTTCTCCCGCCTCGGCATCCGCCCGGCTAAGGGCTTCCTCCTCTACGGCCCGCCCGGCACCGGCAAGACGCTGCTCGCGAAAGCCGCCGCGCGGGAAGCGCAGGCGAACTTCATTGCGACCAAATCGTCCGACCTCCTGAGCAAGTGGTACGGCGAGAGCGAGCAGCAGATCGCCCGGCTGTTCGCCCGCGCCCGGCAGGTCGCCCCCACAGTGATCTTCATCGACGAGCTCGACAGCTTGGTCCCCGCCCGCGGCGGGGGCCTGGGCGAGCCGCAGGTGACGGAGCGGGTGGTGAACACCATCCTCGCCGAGATGGACGGGCTGGAGGAGCTCCGCTCGGTCGTGGTGATCGGCGCCACCAACCGCCCGAACCTGATCGACCCGGCGCTGCTCCGCCCCGGCCGCTTCGACGAGCTGATCTACGTGTCGGTCCCGGACGAGGCCGGACGGCGGCGCATCCTGTCAATCCACACGGGCAAGATGCCGCTCGCCAACGACGTCGACCTCGACAGCCTCGCCCGGCGCACCGAGCGCTTCACGGGCGCAGATCTCGAGGACCTGACGCGCCGCGCGGGCCTGTTCGCCATCCGCCGTTCGCTCAGCGCGGCGGAGGTCTACATGACCGACTTCGAGCGCGCGCTGGACGAGACGCGCGCGTCCGTCACGCCCGAGATGGAGGAGGAGTACGCCCGCATCCAGGGGAGCCTGAAGCAGGACGCGATGGATCCGATGCGTGGCGGGATCGGCTTCGTCAGCCCGGGGATGCTCCAGTCTCGGCGCGATCGGGACGCAGCTTGACGAGCGATCAAACCCGGTCTCCGCGACGGTCGTGATCGCCCGGAGCGGGCCGCCAGCGAGGAGCGCGGTGCGGACGCGTAGCTGAAGCTACGCGCAAGCAAGCGACGCTGTTCGGCGGCCCGCTCCGGGCGACCGCGTAGCGGCGGCGCGGAGGAGCCGTCCGGCGGCGTCGCTCGTCGGGTTCGATGCAAGTGCATCGGCCTCTCCTCGCTCCTACCCGGGCGGCTCCTCCGCACCGTCACGACCATCGCTGAGACCGAGTTTGCTCGCGTACGCGTAGCCGAGCGTGAACAGCAAGGCGGCGGCCGCGATCCAGTAAGGGAGCGGCCGCCACAACTCGTACAGCCCGACACCCAGCGACGGGCCGAGGATGAAGCTCGCGCCGTTGACGGCGGTGACGCGGCCGGCGACCGCGCCCTGCAGCTCGCGCCCCACCGCGAGGCTTGACCCCGCGGTGAATCCCGGCCGGATCAGCCCGAAGCCGAGCGACGCCAGCGCCGTCGACACCGCGATGCCGTGCAGCCCGCCCGCCACCGCCGTCATCGCCGCCCCCGCCGCGGCGAGCGCGCAGCCGCCGAGCACCAGCCGGCGCGGGCCCCAGTTCAGCAAGGGGATCAGCCCCCACTGCGCGAGCAGCGCGGCGATCGCGCCCGTCATCAGCACGATGCCGATCGCGCCCTGCGCTTCGAGCGGGTCCAGCGATAGCCGATCGATGACGAGAAAGCCGACGGCCTGGCTGGTCATCGCTTGCGCGTGGCCGATGACCAGGCCGATCAGCAGCCACGGCCAGATGCGCCCGTCCGTCAGCTTGATGTCGCGGGGCTTGCCGCCCTCGAGCTTGGCGCGGACGCTCGCCCCCGTCGGCGCGCCGCCGATGGAGGGATAGGCGGAAGCCGCGCCGCCGCCGGGCTCGCGCTCCGCCGCGCCGGGCGCGTCGTTCGGCAGGTAGCGATAAACCAGCACCACGACGACCACGCCCAGCGCGGCGAAGACGTAGGCCGGCCCGGCGAGCCCCACGCCGGGCAGGACTAGGAAGGGGGCCAGCGCCGGGCCGACGATGGTGCCCAGCCCGAAGGCGGAGGACAGGAGCGTGAGCGCCTTGGTTCGGTCCTCGCGACTCGACGCTTCGGCGACAATCGCCTGGGTGGCGGGAGGCGCGGCCGAGCCGAACAAGCCGTACACCACGCGCCCGGCCATGAAGGAGATAAACGCGATCAAGGGCGACACCCAGCCGAGGATCCCCGCCGTCAGCATGACGGCGGCTATGACGAGCGAGCCGATGAAGCCGTACAGCCCGGCGAGGATCATCGCGCGCCGCCCCGTGGTCTCCGAACGCCGCGCCCAATAGGGCGCGGCGAGCGCCCAGACGAGCGCGGACACGGCGAAGGTCGCGGCGACCAGGCTGTCGGGGATGTCGAGGCTGCGGCCCAGCGCGGGGAGCACCGACTGGAGCGCAGTATTGCCGGCGGCCACCGTCAGCATGACGAGGAAAAGCAGCGCGAAGCGCGGCCTCGGAGCGGGAGCGGCGGGCGTCATGGCGGCGTCCCTAGGCGCAACGGGGAGCGGGCGTCACCCCCGGGGCGGAGGGGATGCTACGCCCAGGATTGTCGGACCATGCCTGGGGCCGTCGTCCCAGTGAAAGCTGGGACCGCCCTCGCGGGGGACCGCCCCGGCGCCGGCCGTCGCAGGAGGACGGCTCGCTTCGAGAGCGGTCCCAGCTTCCGCTGGGACGACGCTCCTGCCCGTTGATCGAGATCAAGCCCGCTTCCGCCCCGCTTGCCCCCGGGCAACGTTTTCGCCATGGCGCGCGTTCGGTCCGGGCGAGTTCAAGGAAAACAGATGCCTCCTTCCTACGGTCAAGCGGCGCGCGCGCGCCCCCGCGCGCTCCGGCGCGCGCGCGACGCGTCGCGCCCCGGTCCCTGGGCGATGTTCTTCAAGGGCTTCCTCAAACACCCGGTGATGGTGGGCTCCGTGATCCCGTCGTCGTCGCAGCTGATCGACAAGATGCTGGCCCCCGTCGACTGGGCGAACGCCAAGGTGTTCGTCGAATACGGTCCCGGCGTCGGCACCTTCTGCCGCCCGATCCTCGATCGCCTGCCCGCCGACGCGCACCTGGTCGCGATCGACACCAACCCCGATTTCACCCGCTACCTGCGCCAGGACATCGCCGATCCCCGCTTCCACGCCGTCACCGGCTCGGCCGCCGACGTCGAGCGCATCCTCCTCGACCTCGACTTGGGCGCGGCCGACTACGTCCTGTCCGGCCTGCCCTTCTCCACCCTGCCCCCCGGCGTCGGCGACCGCATCGCGGCGGCGACCCGCGCCGCGCTGCGGCCCGGCGGCCAGTTCCTCGTTTATCAGTTCTCGCCCAAGGTTCGCGATTTCATTGCGCCGCACTTCGCGCGGATCGAGCGCGGGTTCGAGTGGCTGAACGTACCGCCGGCGACGCTGTTCTGGGCGACGAAGGATTAGGGGGAGAGGACCCTTTCTATTCCTCGATCCCCAGGTTCAACCGCCGGCTCACGTTGTAGTCGAGCACGGACACGAGCCAGTGGCTCAACGTCCAGCGCACCACGTTGCCGACGCTCCGCCGCTTTTCGTAGTATTCGCGCGTGATCTCCCGGCTCCGCGCGCATTCGCCGTCGACGTAGGCGAGCGCCTGCGCCGCGAAGCGCGCGTCCTTTACCCGCACCATGATCTCGCAGTTGAGGAAGATGGAGCGCCGGTCGAAGTTGGCCGAGCCGACGTAGACGACGTCGTCGATCACCAGCAGCTTGGTGTGCAGCTTGGCCGCCCGGTACTCGAAGATGCGCACGCCGAAGCCGAGCAGCGTGCGATAGGTATGGCGCGCCGCGGCGATCGTCGCCGTGTTGTCGGAATTGGCGGCGGTGATTACCCGCGCCGCGCCGCGCCGCGCCGCGCCGCCGATGATGCGGAGGAAGGTGCGGCCCGGCCCGAAATAAGCGGCGACGAGGCACAGCCGCGAGGCGCGCGCCATGTCGAGCTTCGCCGCCTGCGCCCAGGCCGACAAGAAGCGCGTCGGCCCGCCCATCAGCCAGCGCAAGCTCCCGTCCTGCTCGCTGTGCGCTTCTAGGATTTCGTTCAGGCCGCGGGCCTTGGCGCGCCGCCCCTGCGTCCAGCCGTGCAGCGCGTCGAAATATTGCGCCAGCCGCGCCGCCGCCGGCCCTTCGATCAGCAGCCCGAGGTCGCGCCAGGCGTCGGGGTCGCGCGGCGCGGCGCCGAAATAGCCGTCCTCCACGTTGAACCCGCCGGTGAGCGCGACCCGCTCGTCGGCGATGGCGAACTTCTGGTGGTTGCGGATCAGGTAGCGTCGCCCCTTGGTCGGCTCGTAGCGGCAGAAAGCGGCCCCGCCGTCGCGCAGCGGCGCGAAAAAGGCGTCGTCGGCGTCGCTCGAGCCGAAGCCGTCGACCAGCAGCGCGACCTCCACCCCGCGCGCGCGCGCCGCGACCAGCGCGTCGCGCACCGCGCGGCCGGAGCGGTCGTCGGCGAAGATGTAGAAGACGAGCTTGAGGCTGCACTCCGCCCCCCCGATCAGGTCGAGCAGGGCGCGCAGCCGGTCGGGTCCTTCGGTGATCAAGGTGAGCTGGTTGCCCTCCACCTCGATCGGCGCGGGGACGTCGGCGGCGCGGGCGGCGGCGGTCATGCCCCGTCCTTGGCTCGCCCTCCCCCGCGGCGCAAGCGGGCCGGAATCCTTGACATTCCGACCTTCCCGCGCCTACCTCCCGCGCCTTCCATTCCCGCTAGAGCATCGGAGCCCGCCCATGGCGCGCGTCACCGTCGAAGATTGCGTCGACAAAATCCCCAACCGCTTCGACCTGGTGCTTCTCGCCGCCCAGCGCGCGCGGCAGATCTCGGGCGGGGCCGAGGTCACCATCGACCGCGACCGCGACAAGAACCCGGTAGTCGCGCTGCGCGAGATCGCGGAAGAGACGGTGCGCCCGTCGCACCTCCATGAGGCACTGGTCGGCTCGCTCCAGCGCGTGCAGATCGACGACGACGACGAAACGGAGGAGCTGGGCTCGCTTTCCGCCTCCGCCGAAGCGCTGCGGCTCACCGCCGCCGCCCCGCCGCGCAACCAGCCGACGGGGGGCGATTACGAATAAGGCGGGGCTGGCGGCGCGGTTGCGCGCCGCCTGGAGCCGCGACACGGCGACGACGTGGCGCGCGGACAATCCCGCGCTCGGCCAGTGCAGCGCGACTGCGCTCGTTATCCACGACGCGCTCGGTGGCGCCATCCTGAAGACGCCGGCCGGCGGCGCGTGACATTTTTACAACGAGGTCGGCGGCGAGCGCGTGGACTTCACCGCGTCGCAGTTCGATCGAACGCCGAACTATGAGGACGTGCCGAACAGCCGTGACGAAGCGCCGCTCGACACGTCCCCAGAGCCAATATGCCGCGCTGAAGGCGCGGGCGGGCCTCGGCTGACCCCTACTCCACCCGCGCTTTGACGATCTTGCCCGGGTTCCGCGGCGGCTCGCCCTTGGGCAGCGCGTCCACGAACTCCATGCCTCCTTCGACCTGACCCCACACTGTGTACTGCCGGTCGAGGAAGCGCGCGTCGTCCAGGCAGATGAAGAACTGACTGTTGGCGCTGTTCGGGTCGCTGGTGCGCGCCATGGAGCAGGCGCCGCGGACGTGGGGCTCGCCTGAGAACTCGGCCTTGAGGTTCGGCTTGGACGACCCGCTCGTCCCCGTGCCCGTCGGGTCGCCGCCCTGCGCCATGAAGCCGTCGATCACGCGGTGGAACACCACCCCGTCGTAAAATCCCTCGGTCGCCAGCTCCGTCAGCCGCTGGACGTGACCGGGCGCGAGGTCCGGCCGCAGGCGGATGAGGACGTCGCCGCCGCTGTCGAGGGTGAGAATGAGGCGCTGCGCGTCGGCCATGGCGGGGGTGAACTCCTGTTGGGTGAAGGGGGGCAGCTAGGGAGCGCGGTGGCCGATGTCGAGCACGCCGCGCGCCTCGACTTCGCCCCGCCCCCGCCCTAGAGCGCGCCCGGAGCCTGAGCGGAGGGAGGGCAGATGGCGGACGGCGAAGCCCCCCACGCGCGCGAAGGCGCGCGCCACGACGCCGAGGACCGGCTGCGCCCGGACTATGTCGACGCGGTGCTCGCGGAGGTCGAAGCCGGTCGGCCCGAGCGCGCCCGGGAGCTCGCCGCCCCGCTCCACCCCGCCGACCTCGCCGACCTGTTCGAGCTGACCCCGTCCGACGAGCGTCCCGCGCTCGCTGCCGCCCTCGGCCCCCTGCTCGACGGCGAGGTGCTCGCCGAAATGAACGACTACGTCCGCGAGGAGCTCGTCGACGCGCTCGACCCGCGGGAGGTGGCGCGGCTCACCGAGGAGCTCGACACCGACGACGCGGTCGCCATCATCGAGGACTTGGAGGAGGACGAGCGGCGCGCCGTGCTGCGCGCCCTCGGTCCCGACGACCGCGCGGCGATCGAGCAGGCGCTGACCTACCCGGAGGAGTCGGCCGGGCGGCTTATGCAGCGTGACCTGCTCGCGGTGCCGCCACACTGGAACGTCGGCCGGGTGATCGACTGGCTCCGCGCCGGCGAGGGGCTGGCCGACGACTTCTGGGAAATCTTCGTGGTCGACGCGGGCCACCGCCCGATCGGCACCATGCGCCTGTCGCGCCTGCTCCGCGCGCGCCGCGAGGTGCTGGTCAGCGACATGATGCAGCGCGAGCAGACGCTGATCCCCGTGCTGATGGACCAGGAGGAGGTCGCGCTCCGCTTCCAGAAGTACGCGCTGATCTCCGCCGCGGTGGTCGATGAGGCGGGCCGGCTTGTCGGCGTGATCACCGTCGACGACATTGTTCATATCATTCAGGAGGAAGCGGGCGAGGACGCACTGCTGCTGTCAGGCGCGGGCGAGGGCGACATCAACGAGCCCTTGTTCGACGCCTACCGCAGCCGGGTGCGCTGGCTGATCGCCAATCTGGGGACGGCGCTGGTCGCGGCGTCCGTGATCGCCATGTTTGAGGGCGCGATCACCGAAATGGTGGCGCTCGCCGCGCTGATGCCGATCGTTGCGGGCGTGGGGGGCAACGCGGGGACGCAGACGCTCGCCGTCACCGTGCGCGCGCTCGCCACTAACCAGCTCGCCCGCTCCAACATGGGCCGCGCCGTCGCCCGCGAGGTTCGCGTGGCGTTGCTGAACGGGGTGACGGTCGCCGCCCTGCTGGGCTTGGGCGTGGCGGCGCTGCTCGGCAACGTCCAGCTGGGGCTGGTGATCGCCGCGGCCATGCTGATCAACATCATGGTGGCGGGGCTCGCCGGCGTGCTGGTGCCCTTGGCACTCGACCGCGCGGGCGCCGACCCGGCGGTGTCGTCCTCCGTGTTCGTCACCATGGTGACCGACTCGATGGGTTTCTTCGCCTTCCTCGGGCTGGCAGTCGCGTCGGGGCTGGTCGGCCGCTAGCGCCCGCAGGTCACGGCACCCGAGCCCCGCGCCTGCACCTCGCAGGCGGACTCGCCCGCGACCTCCACCGTGCCCGTCCCCGCCGCGACGACTTTCGCGGAGCGCCGCGCGCGCAGCCGCGCCACCCCGCTGCCGTCCATCGCCACCGTCGCGTCGTCCGCTTCCAGCGCTCCGGCGTCCACCGTGCCCGAACCTTGCAGCGCGACTGACAGCTGCTTCGTCCGCCCCGCCGCCGCCACGCGCCCCGTGCCCGACACGTGGAGCAGCAATCGGTCCGCTTCCACCGCCCCCGCCTCGATCGCGCCCGAACCGCCGACCAGCAGCTCCGCCAGCGCGCCGCGGACGCGGTCGAGCTGGAGGCTCCCCGCCCCCAGCACGCGGACGCCGCGGACGGCGGGGGCGCCCACGCGCAAGGTGACCGGCCCGTCCACCCGCGCCGCCTCGCCCCATCGCGTCGCCTTGGCGCGGATGACGAGCGTGCTCCCCTGCACCTCCACCGACACGGCGTCGAGCGCGCGCGCATCGCCCTGTGCCACCGCACTCGGCGCCACCCCGCTCCACACCTCTACCCGATACGGCGCGTCAAGCCGGATGCGGTCGAAGCTCGTCACGCTGAACCCGCGCTCGGCGGCTCCCGCGGGGGAAGCGAGCAGGAGGAAGGCGAGGAGGGCGCGGCGGGTCATGCCGCCACCCTCGGCGCTCATGGTTAAGGCTTCGTCACCGCCGCCAGCAACGCGGCGAGCCGCGCCTTGACCTGCGGCAGGTCGCTCGACGGCGCGGCCGCTGCTGGCGGAGCCATCGCCCCGAACTGCACCCCCGCCGGGTCCACCGCGCGCCCGCCCAGATAAGCCTCGTAGTGGAGGTGCGGCCCCGTCGACAGGCCGGACGAGCCGACGAAGCCGATCACCTGCCCCGCCGCGACCGCTATGCCCTCGTCCACCGCGTAGCTGCTGAGGTGCGAGTAGCTGGTGCCCAGCCCGCCGCCGTGCGCCAGCCGCACCTGGCGGCCGTAGCCGCCGGACCAGCCGACGCGCACTGCCACGCCCGCCGCCGGGGCGCGGATCGGCGTGCCCCAGCCCGCGCCGAAGTCCATCCCCTTGTGCATCCGCACGAAGCCCAGGATCGGGTGCCGCCGCGGCCCAAAGCGCGAGGTCACCCGCCCCGGCACGGGTCGGATCGAGCCGCCGAAGGAGGCGGAGGCGGCCGCCCCCTCCGCGACTGCCGGCGGCTTCCCGTCCGCGTCCGCCCAGCCCCCGCGCCACCGCACCAGCCGGAGGCTCCGCTCGCCCTCGCGCTGCAGGCCCGCGTAGAGCAGCGCGCCCTGGCGCGCCTCGCCCGTCTCCGCGCGCGCCTGCTCCACGATCATGTCGAAACGGTCGCCCGGCCGAAGCTCGCCGACGTCCAGATAGCTCCCCAGCGCGCGCAGCCAATCCTGCACCGCGCGCCCGCCCGCGCCCGCCGCGCCCGCGGACAGGAAGAAGCCCTCGCCGACCGCTCCCCCGATCCGCGCCGGCCGCCGGTCCACCGCCACCGGCGTCCGCCGCAGGACGAGCGCCCCTTCCGCGCGCTCCACGCCGAGCTTCAGGTCGAGCCCCGCCCGGAACTCCAGGGACAGCAGCGGCCGCGCCACGCCGCGCCCGGCGCGCCGGCCCAGCACTACGCGCATGGGTGTGCCGGCCGCCAGCGCGTCCAGCCGCACCGCTTCCGCTACCAGCGCCGCCGCGCGCGCCGCCTCGTCCGCGCCCACCCCGGCGCGGGTCAGGCCCGCGGCGAAACCCGCGCCCGGGACCAGCGCCGCAATCAGCTCCACCCGCGCGCGCTCGGGCGCCGCCGGCAAATCCTCGACCGCCGCGGTCGCCGCCATGCGCCGCCCCGTGCGCCCCCCGTCGCGCCCCGGCGCGATGGCGAGGCCCGCTACCTCCCGCCGCGCTTCCTCCCCCCAGCCGCGCGGCCCGCCGCCGTCCAGGGGACCGAAGCGCGGCGCCCCGGCGAGCGCCGTCCCGCACAAGGCGAGGCAGGTGAAGAGGCCGCGCCACCAGCGGGGCGAGCCGACGTCCTGCGCGAGGTCGACGACGACGTCGAAGCGCGGCGGCGGCGCGGGAACGAAGGACACCGGCGCGCGCAGCACGGCCGCGCCGCCCAGCCCCAGCCCCGTTCCCCGTCCGAACCCCCGCGCGTACATGAAGGACGCTGTGTCAGGGCAGGGTTAACACGGGTCTAAGGGAGGGAACCTAGAGGAGTGCCCATCCCTAGCCCTTCCCGGAAAGCCGGGCAGGGGACTGCGCAGTCCACGCGCTGCGGTGTTCCCATCCCAGCTTTCCGGGAGGGTTTAGGGGTGGGCACTTCTACCTTCTTCCCCACTCCCCTGTTGCCTTCCTCCCCGCCCGTGCCAATCTCCCTTCCGATATGGCCGACCCGCGTTCGCCGCTCACTGCGGTCCTCGGACCCACCAACACCGGCAAGACGCACCTGGCGATTGAGCGGATGTGCGCCCACTCCTCCGGCATCATGGGCTTCCCGCTCCGCCTGCTCGCGCGCGAGGTCTACGACCGCGTGGTGGCGATCAAGGGCGCGAACCAGGTGGCGCTCGTTACCGGCGAGGAGAAGATCGTCCCGCCCCACGCCCGCTGGTTCCTGTGCACCGCCGAATCGATGCCCACCGACCGCGACGCCGCCTTTCTCGCACTGGACGAGGCGCAACTCGGTTCCGACCCCGAGCGCGGCCACGTCTTCACCGACCGGCTACTCCGCGCTCGCGGGCGCGAGGAGACGATGCTGCTCGGCTCCGAAACGCTCCGCCCGGTGCTGCGCGCGCTGCTGCCCGACGCGGAGGTGATCAACCGACCGCGCTTCTCCACGCTCGCCTACGCCGGCTCGTGCAAGCTGTCCCGCCTGCCGCCCCGCTCGGTCGTCGTCGCCTTTTCGGCGGAAGAGGTCTACGCCGTGGCAGAGATGCTGCGCCGCTTCCGCGGCGGCGCGGCGGTGGTGATGGGCGCGCTCAGCCCCCGCACCCGCAACGCGCAGGTCGCCATGTACCAAGCGGGCGAGGTTGACTACCTCGTCGCCACCGACGCGATCGGCATGGGGCTGAACATGGACGTTGCCCACGTCGCCTTCGCCGGCCTGCACAAGTTCGACGGCCGCCGCCGGCGCCGCCTTACGGTCGCCGAGATGGCGCAGATCGCCGGCCGCGCCGGCCGCCACCAGCGCGACGGCAGCTTCGGCTCGCTCGCGGGCGAAGGCGCGGCCGACGCCTTCACCCCCGAAGAGGTCGCGGCGATCGAGGAGCACCGCTTCCAGCCCCTCGATCACCTCTACTGGCGCGAGGGATCGCCCGACTTCGTGTCCCTGGACAAGCTGATCAGCTCGCTCGAGCGCCGCCCGAACCATTCCGTGCTCCGCGCCGCGCCGGAGGCGATCGACTTGGCGGTGCTCAAGCGGCTCGGCGAGGACGACGAGGTTCGCCGCCTCGCCGCGCCCGGCGAGCGCGCGCTCCGCCGCCTGTGGGCCGCCTGCGGCCTGCCCGACTTCCGCAAGACGGGGCCCGAGCACCATAGCCGCCTCGTGTCGCGCATCTTCGGGCACCTCTCCACCGGCGACGGGCGGGTGCCCCAGCACTGGTTCGCCGAGCAGGTGGCGCGGCTTGACAACGCCGGCGGCGACATCGAGCAGATCGCCGACCGCCTGGCCGGGGTCCGCACCTGGGCCTACATCGCCCAGCGCCCCGATTGGCTGCTCGACCCGGCGGGCATGGCCGAGCGCACCCGCGAGGTGGAAGCGCGGCTTTCCGACGCGCTTCACCAGCGGCTCACCCAGCGCTTCGTCGACCGCCGTACCTCCGTGCTGCTGCGCGACCTCGGCCGCCGCGGCGCGAGCGAGCTGCCGGTGACGGTCGGCGAGCAGGGCGAGGTGATGGTCGGCGACGCCGCCATAGGCACCCTGGAGGGCTTCGCCTTCACCGTCGATCCGACCACGCGTCACGCCGACCGCAAGCTGTTCCTCGCCGCCGCCGAGCGCCGGCTGTCTGGTGAGCTCGCGCGCCGCGCGGGCGCTTTGGCGGGGGACGTCGACGACGCCTTCGAGCTCCACGCCCACCCCGGCCACCCCGCCTTCCTCCGCTGGCGCGGCCACCCCGTCGCGCGGCTGGAAGGCGGGCGCGCGCTCGTCCGGCCCCGGCTCGTGCTCGCTCCGCCGGTCGCGGCGCTCGACGCGGGCGCGCGCGACCGGGTTCGCGAGCGGCTGGAGCGTTGGCTCCACGCCCAGCTGTCCCGCCGCTTGGCGCCCCTCCAGGCGCTCGACGCGCTGATCGCCGACGGCGCCGCTTCGCCCAACATCCGCGCGCTCGCCGCGCAGCTCGCCGACGCGGGCGGTTTCCTGGACCGGGAGACGGTGGCGAAGCTGCTGCCCGCAGTCGATCGCGCGGAGCGCCGCCGCTTCACCCAAGCGGGGTTCCGCTTCGGCGCGCTTGACCTGTTCGCGCCCGCCCTGCTGAAGCCGGAGGCGACCCGCTGGCGGGCCGTGCTCCAGGCGGTGCGCGCGGGCGAGCCCAGCCCCGAACTCCCTCCGGCCGGCGCTGCCGTCCTGCCCGCGGACGACGCGGCCCCGCCCCCCGGTTTCCGCCGCTTGGGGCCGCAGGCCGTCCGCCTGGACGTCGTCGACCGCCTCGCCACCCACGCGCACGAGGCGCGCGCGGGCGAGCGCGCGGAGGTGCTCGACGCCGTCCGCGCCACCTCGCTCGGCCTGCGGCCTGAGACGGTCGCCGCGCTCATGCGCGCCCTCGGCTTCCGCGCCGCCGACACGCCCGCCGGCTGGCTGTGGATCGGCCGCCGTCCGCCGCGCGCAGCGGCCGGCGGTGCGGAGCATCGTCCCGCCCGCCCGGGCCCGGGCAACGCCTTCGCCGAGCTCGGCGCGCTGATGGGATCGCATGGCTGAGCCGGCCGGCGCGTCGATGCGCATCGACCGCTTCCTGTGGTTCGCGCGGCTGGTGAAGACGCGCAGCCTGGCGCAGAGCCTCGCGGCCGAAGGGCACATCCGCCTGTCCGGCCGCCGCATCGAGCGCGCCCACGCCGCGGTGCGCGTGGGCGACACGCTGAGCGTCGCGATCGCCGGCAAGGTGCGCGTCCTCACCGTGCTCGGGCTGCCCGCCCGCCGCGGCCCCGCGCCGGAGGCCCGCGCCCATTATCGAGAGTACGGATCGGCGGAAGCCTCTCCGTCGTTGACGGACGAAGCGCCCGAGTCCTAGGGGTTCGCGGCCCGCCGAGGAGTGATCCCAATGACCTACGTCGTCACCGACGCCTGCATCCGCTGCAAGTACATGGACTGCGTGGAGGTCTGCCCGGTGGACTGCTTCTACGAGGGCGAGAACATCCTGGTGATCAACCCCAGCGAGTGCATCGACTGCGGCGTGTGCGAGCCCGAATGCCCGGCCGAAGCCATCCTTCCCGACACGGAGCCGGGCCTGGAGAAATGGCTGGAGCTTAACGCGACCTATTCGGCGCAATGGCCCAACATCACGCAAAGCCGCGAAGCCCCGGCCGACGCCGACGAGTTCAAAGGCGTGCCGGGCAAGTTCGAGCAATATTTCTCGCCGAACCCCGGCAAGGGCGACTGAGCGCGGAGGCGCTGTCCTACAGCCCGGGGACCGGCGGATAGGGAACGAATGCCACCGTGCGCGTCTCTCGCCTTCCTCGGCCCGACCGGCGGGAAGCGGGGTGGGGGAGGCCCTTCCCTACCCGACGCGGTGTCAACTTCGTCAACTTTCGCCCGCCTATGCGAGGCTGGCCTTTTTGTTCCATCTATGTTAGCGACTTATCGTTCCGCGGCGTCCTGGCCGCGGGCGTTCTTTTTCGTAAATAACATCCGGGCCGACCCGCCTCGCGTATCTCCTTTTGCGCGGGCTTCGGCCCCTTGCAGTATTGAGGAAGACCCAGCGATGGCAGCAGCGAAGGCGCTTATCTTCGACGTCGGCGACTATGTGGTGTACCCTAAGCACGGCGTCGGCCGCGTGATCGAGCTGCAGCGCTCGGAGATCGCCGGCATGCAGCTGGAGCTCTACGTGCTGCGCTTCGAGAAGGAGCGCATGACGCTTCGCGTCCCCACCAACAAGGCTGAGAGCGTCGGCATGCGCAAGCTGTCCTCGTCCAAGACGATGGACGAGGCGCTGGAGACCTTGAAGGGCAAGCCGCGGGTCAAGCGTACCATGTGGTCGCGGCGCGCGCAGGAGTACGAGGCCAAGATCAACTCGGGCGACCTCGTCTCCATCGCGGAGGTGACGCGCGACCTGTTCCGCGCCGACGACCAGCCCGAGCAGAGCTATTCGGAGCGCCAGATCTTTGAGGCCGCCTCTTCCCGCCTCGCCCGCGAACTCGCGGCGATGGAGCAGATCGACGAGCCGGCGGCGCTCAGGAAGCTGCTGGAGATCCTGAACGCCGCGGCGGCGATCTACAACCGGGACAAGGAAGCGGCGGGGGCGAAGTAAGGCGCAAAACCCTCTCCCCTTTAGGGGAAGATGGTTGGGAGAGGGGCCGAGCCGACAGGCTCGGTCCTAGGTTGCTGGCCACGCAGCCCCTCTCCGCTGCGACTAAGCCTTCGCTGGCGCGAACACTAAGTCTCGCTCTTCTTCCCTGAAGAGGAGAGGGCTTTCCGTCACTCCACCAGCCTCCTCAAGCCCTCCCGGTACGTCGGGAACCGCAACCGCCACCCCAGTGCCCGCTTCGCCCGCCCGTTCGCCACCCGCCGGTTCTCCGCGTAGAACCCCCGCGCCATCGGCGACAGCCCCGCCTCGTCCAGCCCGACCAGCGGCGGCGGCGCGACGCGGAGCAACCGGCAGGCCTCCTCCACCACCGCGTTCTGCGAGCAGGGCTCGTCGTCCGCCACGTTGAACGCGCCCGAAGGCCCGTCCAGGCTCGCCAGCACCGCCCCCGCGATATCCTCGACGTGGACGCGGCTGAACACCTGTTCGGGCAGGTCGATGCGGTGCGCCCGGCCCTCGCGCACCCGCTCCACCGCCGACCGCCCCGGCCCGTAGATCCCCGGCAGCCGGAACACCCGCGCGCGGCCCGCGAACCGCTCCCGCCACTGGATGTCCGCCGCCGCCCGCGCGCTCCTCCGGCCGGCGCCGAGCGCGAGCGGGGCATCCTCGTCCACCCAGGCCCCGCCCGCGTCGCCGTACACGCCCGTCGATGACAGATAGCCGATCCAGGCCGCCCCCGCCTCGTCGAGCACCCGGCCGTAGCGCGCCAGCACCGGGTCGCCCTCATCGCCGGGCGGCGCACTCGACAGCACCGCGTCCGCCCGGCCCACCGCCGCCCGCACCCGCGCCTCGTCGTCGAACGGGATGCCGGCCCGCCCCGTCCCCGCGACCTCCCAACCGAGCGCGCGCAGCCTGGCGGCAAGGACGCTCGCGCTGTAACCGAGGCCGAAGACGAACATCCGGGACACGGGTCCCGCCCTAATGCTTCCCCCGCCCCGCGCCAGCGCCTAAACTGGTCGAATGCTCGACGCCCGCACCGCCGCCGCCGCCCCGCAGCCCGTCCGCCGCGAGGACTACCGCGCCCCTGAGTGGCAGGTCCCCGACATCGCGCTCGACTTCGACCTCGATCCGCAGGCCACCAAGGTCCGCGCGCGGCTGACCGTCCGGCGCAACGGCGACCACGCCGCCCCGCTCCGCCTCGATGGCGACGGCATCACTCCGGAGGAGGTGCTGGTCGACGGCGCGCCCGCGCCGTGGCGGATCGAGGACGGCCAGCTCGTGATCGACCTCGCCGGCGACGCGGCGACGGTGGAGACGGTGACGACGGTGAACCCGTCCGCCAACACCCAGCTGATGGGCCTTTACGCCTCCGGCGACCTGCTCTGCACGCAGTGCGAGGCCGAGGGCTTCCGCCGCATCACTTTCTTCCCCGACCGGCCGGATGTACTGACGCGCTACGCCGTGCGAATGACCGCCGACCGCGCGCGCTTCCCCGTGCTGCTGTCCAACGGCGACCTCGTCGGCGAGGGCGAAGCCACGCACGCCGGCCGCCACTGGGCCGAGTGGCGCGACCCCTACCCTAAGCCCTGCTACCTGTTCGCGCTCGTCGCCGGCGACCTCCATGTCAACCGCGACCGCTTCGCCACCGCGTCGGGCCGCGAGGTCGAGCTCGGCATCTGGGTGCGCGAGGCGGACCTCCCCCGCACCGCCCACGCCATGGCCGCGCTGAAGGCGTCGATGGCATGGGACGAGCGAGCCTATGGCCGCGAGTACGACCTGGGCGTGTTCAACATCGTCGCAGTCGCCGACTTCAACTTCGGCGCCATGGAGAACAAGGGCCTCAACATCTTCAACTCGCGCTACATCCTCGCCGACCCCGAGACCGCGACGGACGCCGACTACGACGCGATCGCCGCCGTCGTGGCGCACGAATATTTCCACAACTGGTCGGGCAACCGTGTGACCTGCCGCGACTGGTTTCAGCTCTCGCTCAAGGAAGGCTTCACCGTGCTGCGCGACCAGCAGTTCTCCGCCGACCAGGGGTCGCCCGCGGTGAAGCGGATCGAGGAGGTTCGCACCTTGCGCGCCGCGCAGTTCCCGGAGGACGCCGGGCCGCTCGCGCACCCGATCCGGCCCGACAGCTACCTCGACATCTCCAATTTCTACACCGCCACCATCTACAACAAGGGGGCCGAGGTCATCCGCATGATGCGGACGGTGATCGGGCCGGACGCCTTTCGCCGCGGCAGCGACCTATACTTCGAGCGTCACGACGGACAGGCCGCGACCTGCGAGGATTTCGTCCGCGCGATGGAGGACGCGTCCGGCGCAGGTCTCGGCCCATTCCGCTTGTGGTACGCTCAGGCGGGCACGCCCAAGGTGACCGCGCGGGTGGAGCAGGACGGCGACGCCCTTCGCCTGCGTTTGTCGCAGGCCGTCCCGCCCACGCCCGGCCAGCCGGATAAGGCGCCGATGCCCATCCCGCTGCGCGCCCGCTTGTTCGACGCCGCGACCGGCGAGGCGGCGACGGACGAGCAGGTGATCGTGCTCACCGAAGCGGAGGAGAGCTTTCCACTCCCGGGCCGCGCCGTGCACCCGGTACTGTCGATCAACCGCGGCTTCTCCGCCCCGATCACGCTCGACGCGGGACTCGGGGATGCCGAGTTCGCCTTTCTGTCGGGCCACGACGACGATCCGTTCGGCCGCTACGAGGCGATGCAGCAGCTGATGCTCGGGACGCTGCTCCGCAGCGCTTCGGTCGCGGACGGCGGAGTGGACCATGCGCCCGTGGTCGACGCCGTGCGTCGCACGCTCCGCGACGCCGCTCTCGACCGCGCCTTCGTCGCCGAAGCCGTGCTGCCCCCGAGCGAAGCCTTCGTCGGCGATCAGCTGGAGCAGGTCGACCCCGACGCCGTCCGCCGCGCACGTGAGGGCTTGCGCGCCGCGCTGGGCGGCGCGCTGGAGCGCGAATGGCGCGACGCTTATCGTGCTACCGCATCGAACCGCTTCGAGCTCACCCCCGCCGCCAAGGGCGCGCGGCGGCTGCGCTCGGTCGCGCTGGGCTTCATCGCCGCGGGCGGCGCGGCAGACGCGGCGGCGCTGGCCTTCGACCAGTTCGCGCGGGCGGACAACATGACGGACCGGATCGGCGCGCTCGCCGCCCTGGCGGGCACGGACGCGCCGGAGCGCGAGGAGGCGCTCGCCGCCTTCTACGACCATTTCCGCAACGACCCACTGGTCATCGACAAATGGTTCACCGTGCAGGCGCTCTCCACCCGCGCCGACACGGTCGACGCGGTCGAGCGGCTGGCGGCGCACCCGGCCTTCAAGCTTGCCAATCCCAACCGGCTGCGCGCGCTGGTCGGAGCTTTCGCGGCGAATCAGGCGGCGTTCCACGATCCGTCCGGCCGCGGCTACTGCTTCCTGTCAGGCACCATTCTGGACGTCGACCGGCTGAACCCGCAGACGGCGGCGCGGTTCGTTCCTCCGCTCGGCCGCTGGCGCCGCTTCGGCGAGACGCGCGGCGCGCTGATGCGCGCGGAGCTGGAGCGGATCGTGGGAACGCCGGGGGTGTCCAAGGAGGTGTTCGAGCAGGCGTCCAAGAGCCTGGAGTAGGCCGGCCCGAGCCGTTGTTGCTTTTTTGATCCGTCCCGCCTATCACCCGACGCGCGGACCGGGCCCCTCTGGCGACGCGCTGCACCGCAGCGCCTCGCGATGTCGGACCGCATCGGGCATGCCCGGTGCAGGTTCTCACGGCTATTCGCTACCCTGCATCGTCATGCCCGATCGATGAAACGTCATCGATGGAGAGAGGCATGTTCCCGTTATCCTACCGGCTCCTTGCGCTCGACCGCCGGCTCCACGCCGAGATCGGCAACGAGCTCGACCGTCGCGATCCCCGGCCCTGGCGACTGCTGCGCTTGCGGCTGCTCCGCTTGAGCGTCCGCGCCCGCCTCGCGGGAGCGATGCGCCGCGCGACCGTGACCGCGACCGCCTGACCCGCCGCGCCGGAGAACCGTCATGGAATTCCTCTACCTGCCCTGGCTTGGCACGCCGCTCTGGATGTGGCTCGGCTTCATGGGGCTGGTCGCCGCGCTGCTCGCGCTCGACCTCGGCGTGCTCCACCGCAACGAGCGCGAGATCGGCGTGCGCGAGAGCTTGCGGCTGTCCGCCTTCTACATCGCGCTCGGCCTCGCCTTCGGCGGCTGGGTTTGGTGGTACATGGGCTCGACGGCCGGGATGCAGTACGTCACCGGCTTCGTGATCGAGAAGAGCCTGGCGATGGACAACGTGTTCGTCATCGCCATGATCTTCAGCTATTTCGGCATTCCCCGCCTGCACCAGCACCGCGTGCTGTTCTGGGGCATCCTAGGCGTGATCGTGCTGCGCGCGATCATGATCGGCTTCGGCGCCGCGGCCGTGCAGTCCTACGGCTGGGTGCTCTACGTCTTCGCCGCCTTCCTGATCTACACCGGCATCAAGATGTGGCGGGAGGCGGACAAGGAGTACGACGTCGCCAACGCGCCCATCCTGCGCTGGATGCGCCGCCGCTTCAACGTCACCGACGAGCTGCACGGGCAGAGCTTCTGGGTGCGGAAGGCCGACCCGAAGACGGGCGAGCTCGTCTGGTTCATGACGCCGCTGTTCCTGGCGCTGGTGATGGTCGAGTTCGTCGACGTGGTTTTCGCGGTGGACTCGGTGCCGGCGATCTTCGCCATCACCACCGACCCATTCATCGTTTACACGTCCAACATCTTCGCCATCCTCGGCCTGCGCGCGCTCTACTTCGCGCTCGCGGCGATGGTGGACCGTTTCCACTACCTCAAGTACGCGCTGGCCGCGCTGCTGGTGTTCATCGGCTCCAAGATCTTCGTCGCCGACGCGCTGGGGCTGGCTAAGGTGCCGCCGCCGGTGTCGTTGGTGATCACCTTCGCGATCCTGGGCGCGGGGGTGGGCTACTCGTTGTGGAGGACGCGAGGCGGAGCAACGGGCGAGGTCGGGCCACTAATTTCATAGGGCTTGGGGGCACTCCTTCGAGGGTGCCCATTTTTCGCAGCACATTCGTTACCCCGGTCTTGAGCCGGCATCTCGCTTCTTCGGCGAAAGAAGCGCCGCGGCGAAGCCGTGTCGTCGGACGAGTTGGGCCGGGGCGAGCCGGCCGACCCGCCGGCCGGCTTCGCGCTGATACTTGCCTAGCGCGACGATTGCTGCGCAATCGCTGCCCTAGTCTCGGGCGCTCAGCTCACCCGACCCAAGCGGCAACGTCATTTGCCACTCGATTAGCCGCTTGGTTCAGCGCCGGCAACACCGCCGCCGCCGTCACCTCCGCCACCGGCACCCGCGCCTCGAAGCGGCGGCTCTCCACCCGGTCGCCGCCGCGCGCGATGGTCGCTTCGAGCGTAATCACCGCTTCCCGCCGGTCAGCGTCGACGCCCATGGCGAGCAGCTGTCCCGTCATCCGCTGCCCGGGGTCGAAGGTGAACTGCCGCTCCGCGAGTACCAGCCGCCCCGTTCGCGCCTCGATCACTTCGGAGATGAGCTGGCGCAGCAGCAGGCTCGGCTGGTCGACCCACTGCGCTTGGCGGACGTAGGCCACCGCGGTGCCGCCCTGGCGTACGGGGACGCGCGTGGTGCGCAGCTCGGCGCCGACCGTGGGCGCGACCACCGTGATCGCGTTGGCGGAGTCGGCGGTGCGGCTCCGGCCGAGCTGGACGGGGGTCGCGGACTCCAGCCGCATCAGGGTGGGCGGAGGCGAGCCGCCGAAGCTGAGGCAACCGGACAGGACCAGCGCGGCGCCTAGGGCGGCCAGGGCGGGCTTGCGGATCACTTCCTCTTCCTTTCGCGGTAGTTGGGCAGCTTGGGCGCGCCCAGGATGGCGGTCGCCCCGCCCGTCTCCAGCCGCTGCGCCACCGTGTTCAGTGACGCCGCCGTCTCGCGCAGGTCGCTGATCAGCAGCCCAGCCTCCGGGATCGTCTGCTTGCTGAACGCCTGCAGCCCCGGCCGCGCGTCGGCCACCGCCGCGTCGAGCGCCGCGACCGAGCCCTGCGCCGCCTGCACGGTAGCGCGCAGGTCGCGTACCAGCGGCTGGCCTTCGGCGTCGAGCACGCGCTGCGAGCTGTTGGCGAGTTGCGCGAACTGCTCGGCCGCCAGCCCCGTCTGCTGCACGGCGATCCGCGCCTCGGCCAGCGTCGCCGCGATCTCGTCGGAGCGCGCGGCGAGCTCGCCGGAGATCACTTCCGTGTTGCCCAGGATGCCCGCGATCGACTCCTGGTTGCGCGCGGACAGGAGCTCCGTCAGCCGCTCGGTGAGCGTGCTCACCCGCTCCACGAGTTCGGGCGCGCTCGCCAGGATGGCGTTGATGCCGCCAGGCCGCGACGGGATTACCGGCACGCCGAACGGCCCGGGCCGGACGAGCGGCGGCGCGCCGCTCGTCCCGCCGTCCAGCGTGATCTGCGACACGCCGGTGAAGCCCAGCGACTGGATGCTCGCCTCCGTGCCGCGCACCACCGGGGTGTTCTCCTCCACGCCGATCCGCACGCGGACGAACTGGGGGTTGTTGGGCACCAGCCGGATCTCGCGCACTTGGCCGACGGGCACGCCCGAGTAGGCCACCACCGAACCGCGGGCGAGGCCCGTCACGTCCTGGTTGAACAGCACGTCGTACTGCTTCTCGCCGCCCTCGTTGACCTGGCTCAGCCACACGGCGATGCCCAGCGCGAGCGCGATCAAAGCGAGCACGACGCCGCCGACCAGCAGGTGGTTGCTCCGGGTCTCCATCTACGCCGCTTGCTCCTGATGCGCCTGTTCCGCGCTGTGCTCGGCGGCGCGACCGCGCGGGCCGGTGAAATATTCCTGGATCCAGGCGTTGTCGACGCGCAGCAGCTCGTCGATCGTGCCCACGGCGATCACCTTCTTGTCCGCGAGCACCGCCACCCGGTCGCAGATCGCGTACAGCGTATCCAGGTCGTGGGTGATCAGGAACACGGTCAGCCCCAGCCGCTCCTTCAGCCCCCGCGTCAGCTCGTCGAACGCCGCGGCACCAATGGGGTCGAGCCCGGCGGTCGGTTCATCGAGGAACAAGAGGTCCGGATCGAGCGCCAGCGCGCGCGCCAGCCCCGCGCGTTTCTTCATGCCGCCGGACAGCTCGTTCGGATATTTCTCGCCCGCCGACGGGTCGAGCCCGCTCATCACCAGCTTGTAGCCGGAAATTTCGTCGAGGAGCTTCTGCCCCATGCGCGGATAGAACTCGCGCAGCGGCACCTGCACGTTCTCCGCGACCGTCAGCGTCGAGAATAGGGCCCCGCCCTGGAACAGTATGCCCCAGCTCCGCCGGACCCCGCGCGCTTCCTCCTCGCTGCGGCCGACCATGGGCGCGCCGAATACGCTGACCTCGCCCGCCGTCGGCTGCTGCAGCCCGATAATGGAGCGCATCAGCACCGACTTGCCCGTGCCCGAGCCGCCGACCACGCCCAGGATCTCGCCGCGGCGCACGTCGAGGTTGAGCCCTTCGTGGACGACCTGCTCGCCAAACTGGTTTTTGAGCCCGCGCACCCGGATCACGACGTCGCCGTCGGGATCGGGCACCTCTTCCAGCGCCTCGCCATGCTCGAGGTCGCCGAGCTCGTCCAGATCGTCGGCCATGCTCAGTTCCAGCCGATCTCGGTGAAGAACACCGCGAAGAAGGCGTCGATCACGATCACCAGGAAGATTGCCTGCACCACCGCCGCCGTGGTGCGCAGACCCACCTCCTCGGCGTTGGCCTCCACCTGCATGCCTTGGAAGCAGCCGGCGAGCGCGATAATCGCACCGAACACGGGGGCCTTGACCAGCCCGACCCACAGGTCAGTGATCGGCACCACCTCGCGCAGCCGCTGGACGAAGGTCACGGGCGGGATGTCGAGCGCGATCCACGACAGGAGCCCGCCGCCGATGATGGCGACCACGGAAGCGTAGGCGGCGAGCAGCGGCATCATCAGCACAGTGGCCAGGAATCGCGGCAAAACGAGGGCTTCCATCGGCGACACGCCGATGGTGCGCATCGCGTCCACCTCCTCCGCGAGCTTCATGGAGCCGATCTGCGCGGCGAAGGCGGAACCGGATCGGCCGGCGACCATGATGGCTGTCATCAGCACGCCGAGTTCGCGCAAGGTGATACGCCCGACGAGGTTTATGGTGAACACCTCCGCGCCGAACTGGCGCAGCTGCACCGCGCCCTGCTGGGCGATGACGATGCCGATCAGGAAGCTCATCAGCCCGATGATGCCGAGCGCGCGCACGCCGACCACCTCGAACCGCTGGACCACCGCGTTAAGGCGCAAGCGCCGCGGGTGCCGGATCACCCGCCCGACCGAGAGCATCAGCGCGCCGAAGAAGCCGACGAGGCCGAGCATGGTGCGCCCGGCGGTCGCCGTCGCGTCGCCCACCTCACCGAGCAGGCGGATCAGCCCGCCCGGCCGCTCCGGCCGCACCCGCACGGGCTTGTCGGCCTGCGCGACCTGGGCGAGCAGGCTCGCCGAACGCTCGTCGGCGCCGACCACCGCCGCGCCGCGGTCGCGCACCAGCCTGTGGACGATCCACGCGCCCACCGTGTCCATCCGCTCGACGCCCGACAGGTCGATGTGCGTGCCGGCCTTCACCGCCGCGTCGAGCCGGCGCGGCAGGTTGCCGAGCTGGGCGAGCGTCAGCGGCCCGGACAGCCGCACGACCTCCCCGGCCCTTTCCAAACGCGCCACTTGCTGCATCGCGGCGCGATGTGGGGGAAAACGGCCTAGGGGGCAAGCGCGGTCGAGCTACGACCATAGTGACGCGGGAGCGCCGATTGGCGCTTGCCTAGTTCAGACTACGACACTCTCGGTGTCCCAGGCCGCGTGCCGCAGCCCTACGGTAAGCTGCATACCCGCGTTGTTGCGCTCCATCCACCATGAAAGGGCCGGGTGGAATGGACAGGAACAGCACGGCGTTTTGATGATAGTTATATTCCACCACCCGATAACCCGCCGACGCCCCATGTGACGCGAACGAATGGTCGGTGAACTCGTAAAGGTGGTACGGAGCGAGCTCCATCCTGTCTGGCTTGGCTTCCCGCGACCCCCGCAAGCGGCTGCGCAGCAGCGGCCGTTTGCTGGCCTACCATCTCCAGTCGCTGCCCAAGGCGGCCGCGGATGAATACTTGGAAGTCGCCCCGCCGCTCACGGCGGCACATATGCCTGAAGCGAGATTATACCCGTCGCGCGAGGCAATTCTGCACGCTTTGCCGAAAAGCGGCGTGGCGGGCGAGGTCGGCACTTGGCACGGCGACTTCGCCCGCAGGATTGCGGAAACCTGCCGCCCTGAAATCCTGCACATCTCTGCCATCGACCTCGCGGCTTTCAACGAGCGCGAGGTCCGCGCCAGCCTGGGCGGGGCCGAGCTGCGTACTCACCAGGGCGACAGCTTAACCGAGCTGCACCGCTTCGGCCCCGACAACTTCGACTGGCTGTACGCCGACGGCGACCATAGCTACTCGGACGTTAAGAAGAACCTGGAAGCCGCGAACTTCGACCTGAGGCCGGGCGGTTTCCTGATGTGCATCGATTACACCAACTGGGCTTGCGCTCCCGCCGAACCTTGCGGCATCGCCCGGGCCGCCCACGAGTTCTGCCTAGGGCGGGGCTTCGTCAACACGAGCTTCGCCCTGCACGGCACGGGCTAAACATAACATGCTGCTGCGCAAGCCGGACTGATTGCCCAGCGGGCTCGTCGAGTGCGGGAACGGGAATTAGGCTGCGCTATTCGCCCGGCACGAGTTCTCGGGACGGAGCGAAAACAACTGGCGTTGTAGGACTTCAAGAAGGAACAGAGAGCGAACATAGCTCACCGAGGCCGCTCGCCGTGCTGCTGATCCGCATCGAACGCTTCCTCCGCGCCCGGCAGATGCCGCCCACCCACGTCGGTCGCGAGGTGCTGGGCGACCCGTGCTTCGTCCAGGACCTCCGCCAAGGCCGCGAGCCGCGCCCCGCCACCGTGCGGCGGGTCGCCGCCTACCTGGACGAACGGGACGGCAAGGGCGAGTAGCGACCGCGCTCACACCACCGCCAGCGCCTGCTCGAAGTCCGCCAGCAGGTCGCCGACGTTCTCCACGCCGATAGAGATGCGCACCATGTTGTCGGCGATGCCCAGCGCCGCGCGGCGCGCGGGGGCGACGGACAGGTGGGTCATCGCCGCCGGGTGGCTCGCCAAGGTTTCGGTGCCGCCGAGGCTCACCGCCAGCTTGGCGATCTTGAGCGCGTCGAGGAAGGCGAAGGCCTCCGCCTCACCGCCCTTGAGGTAAAGCGAGAAGGTCGAGCCCGCGCCGGTGCAGTGGCGGCGGTAGATGTCGGCCTGGCGCTCGTCGGCGGGGAAGCCGAGATAGATTACCTTCTCCGTCTTGGGGTGCTCGGCGAGCCACTTACAGACGATGGCGGCGTTCTCGCCCGCGCGGCTCATGCGGAGCTCGAGCGTTTCGAGGGAACGCAGCAGCATCCACGCAGAATTGGGATCGAGGATGGTGCCCACCGTGTTGCGGATCATCCGCACGGGATCGAGCCACTTCTTCGCCCCCAGCGCGCCGCCCGCGACGAGGTCCGAATGGCCGCCGGCGTATTTGGTGAGCGAGTAGACGACGATGTCCGCGCCGTGCTGCAGAGGTTTCAGCCACAGCGGGCCGAGGAAGGTGTTGTCGATCACGATCGGGCACTTGGCCGCGTCGAGCAGTTCGTTGCGCACCTCTGCAACCGCCTGCACGTCGACCAGCACGTTGGTCGGGTTGGCGGGGCTTTCGAGGTAGATCAGCGCCACGTTGCCCATGCCGCGGGCGCGCTCGACGGTCGCCGCGATCTCTTCGTGCGAAGCACCTGCGGGGAAGTCGACGAAGTGGACGCCGAACTTGCCCAGCACGCGGGCGATCAGCGTCTCGGTCGCCGCGTAGAGCGGGGCGGAGTGGACGATCACATCGCCCGGCCGCACCAGCGCCAGCAGCACGGTGGCGATGGCCGCCATGCCGGAGGAGAAGAGCAGCGCCTCCTCCGCGTCCTCCCACAGGCCCAGTCGATCCTCGGCGATCTCCTGGTTGGGGCCGTTGAAGCGCGAATAGACAAGGCCCTCCGAGCCTCCCGGCCGCTTGCCGGTAACGCCCTCGAAGTGCCGCTTGCCGGCGGCCGCGTTCTCGAAGACGAAGGTGGAGGTGAGAAAGATCGGGGGCTTGAGCGAGCCTTCCGACAGCATCGGGTCGTAGCCGTGGCCCATCATCAGGGTGGACGGGTGGAGCTTGCGCCCGCCGATCTCCAGCACGTCGGGCTTGGGCCGGCGGCGCGGGTCGGACGCGGCGGCAGGGACGCTCGACATGTCGGCTTCGTTTTCGCCCGTGTCGGCGGTGTGGTCGGTCATGGGTGGGTTGTCCTTGCGCGGATGCGTTGCTCCGCACGCTCTAGCCCACAACCGACCCCACCGCCCAGACCACCCCGACAATCAGGAAAATCCCCGCCACGTCGAGCAGGAACCCCGCCCGCAGCATCCGCGGCAGGGCGATGTGGCCCGTCGCCCAGGCGATCGCGTTGGGGCCCGTCCCGGACGGCAGCATGAAGCCCCAGCTCGCCGCCATCGCCGCCGACACCGCGAGCAGCGCCGGGTCCGCCCCCGTCGCGGCGATCAGCCCGCCGACCACCGGCATCACGCCGCTGGCGGTGGCGACGTTGGACGCAAATTCAGTGACCAGCACGACGAGGCCGACGAGCAGCAGCGCGAGCAGCACCGGCTCCCAGGTCGAGAAGCCCTCCAATGCCTCACCCAGCCACTTGGCCAAGCCGGACGCGCCGATGCCCTCAGCGAGCGCGAGCCCGCCGCCGAACATCATGATCACGCCCCAGGGCGCGCGGTCGGCCTCCTGCCAATTGAGCAGCGGCCGGCCCGAGCCGTCGGGGACCACGAACAGCAGCAGCGCGCCGACGATGGCGATCGTGCCGTCCTCCACCGCGTCCTCGGGCAGCCGATCCGCCACCAGCGGCAAGAGCATCCAGCCCGCGACCACCAACGCCAGGAGCGGCAGCAGGCGCTTCTCCGCTCCCGTCCATGCCCCCGCGCCGCCCACCGCCGCGCGGGCCGCGCCCACGTCGAACGTCGCCCGACCCACGCCCTGCACGCGCATCAGGATGGCCCAGCACAAGGGGATCGCCACCGCGACGATGGGTAGGCCGAAGGCTGCCCAGGTCATGAAGCTGATGTCGTAGCCGACGCTGCGCTCGATCAGCCCAGCGGCGATGCCGTTGGTGGGCGAGCCGACGAGCGTGCCGAGCCCGCCAATGGAGGCGGCGAAGGCAATGCCCATGGCGAGCGCGCCGGGCAGCCCGTCCGTCTCGCCCTCCTGCGTTCCCCCTGCGCGCAGCACGGCGACCGCGATCGGCACCATGATCAATGCGGTGGCGGTGTTGGAGACGAGCAGCGACAGGGTGGCGGTGGCCGCCATGAAGGCGAACAGGAGCCCGCCCGCGCTCGCCCCGCTGCGCCGGACGATGGCGAGCGCCAAGCGGCGGTGCAGCCCCGTGCGCTCGATGGCGAGCGCCAGGAACGCGCCGCCGAGGACGAGGAAGAGGATGGGCGACAGGTACGCCCCCGCCGCCTCGCGCGGGGACAGCACCCCGGCCAACGGCAGGACGACGAAGGGGAGCAGCGCGGTGGCGGTGAGCGGCAGCGCTTCCGTCATCCACCACGCGGCCATGAGCAGGAGCAGGGCGAACACGCGCCAGGCTTGCGGGGGCATGCCGCCCAGCGGGGGCGAGAGCCACATGAGCGCGAACAGGACGAGGCCGAACCAAAAGCCGATGCGCCGCGCGGTCATCGACCGATCCCGATCAAGGCGATCTGCCGCCCATAGTCCGGTTCGCCCCGGTGCGTCGCGCGGCGGTAGGAGAAGAAGCGCGCTTCGTCCGCGTAGGTGTCGAGCCCGAGCGCCTCCACCCGCCCCACGCCCGCCGCGGCTATGCGGTGGACGACGTAGCCCTCCAGGTCGAACCGGTGATGCCCTTCGCGCGCGGCGCGGAAGAAGCGCTCGTTCGCCGGATCGGCTTCCGCGAAGCGCCGGGCGAAGCCGTCGTCGACTTCGTAGGAGGCGCGCCCGATCAGCGGACCGACGGCGGCCGCGATCCGTTCGCGCCGCGCGCCCAGCGCTTCCATTTCCTCCACCACGGCGTCCGTCACGCCCGCGAGCGCGCCTTTCCACCCCGCGTGCGCTGCGCCGACCACGCCCGCTGCCGCGTCCGCCAGCAGCACGGGCGCGCAGTCGGCGGTGAGGATGCCGAGCAGCAGCCCCGGCCAGTCGGTGACCAGCGCGTCGGCGCGGGGACGGGCGTCGTCGGGCCAGGACTCGGCCACCCGGACGACGGCCGGCCCGTGGACTTGGTAGGCGGTGACCAGCGCCGCCCCCGGCAGGACCGCATCGGCCGCCCGCCGCCGGTTCTCCGCCACCGCCGCGGGATCGTCAGCGGAGCCGAGCCCGACGTTCAGGCCGGCGATAGCGCCCGTCGACGCGCCCCCGCGGCGGCCGAGGAAGCCGTGGGGTACGGCGGCCAAGGCGCCGGCGCGGATCACTTCGACTCCGCTCACGCGAACCCCGCCGGCATCGGCCAGCCCGGCGCCACGAGCGCGAGGACGCGGAACAGCTCGCCCATCTGGTCGGGCGTGGTCAGGCGCTGCCGCGCCGCATCGATCTCCCCCGCCTTGTCCGGCGCGCCCGCCGCCAGCGCCGCCGCGCGCTGCTCGACGCCCATCGCCTGCAGCCACGCGCCCTGGCCGACAGTGCCCAGGACATGGACGCCCTCCGCCCGCGCGGCAACGCCCAGCGTGCCGAAGTCGACGTGCGCCGTCAGGTCCGCCTCGCCGGGGTCCTCGAACGGGTTGGCCCGCGCGTGGCCGCGCACCGCCTGCAGCGTGTCGCCGAGCATGGGGCCTTCGTAACCATAGTCGATCAGCAGCGCCGCCCCGCCGCCGTCGCGCAGCCGCCTCGCGATCTCGCGGGCGATGGCCACGCTCGCCGGCGAGGTCTCGATCACGCTCCCCGGGGCCACTTCGCGCAGGTGGTCCGGCACGATCCGGTCGAGCGGCCGCCCTCCCGCGGCGGGGACGAACAACTCGCCCACCGCCGCCACCATCCGCTCGCGCCAGCCGTCGGTGGCGCGGATGAGCTGGCGCACGGGCAGCGCGTCGAAGAACTCGTTGGCGACGAGGAGCAGCGGCCCGTCGTCCGGCAAGTCGGCCAGGCTGTCGTGCCACGCCGCCCCCGGCACGGCCTCGGCCTGCTTGGCGCGGAGCGCCGGGCTCGTCTCCACGAAGTGCACCGGGGGCGCGAGCCCGCCCGAGCGCATCGCTCGCAGCGCGTCAGCGGCGAGCGTGCCGCGCCCCGGGCCCAGCTCGACGAAGCGGACGCCCGCCGGTCGCCCCGCGCGCAGCCACAGGTCGAGCAGCCATACACCGACGAGCTCGCCGAACATCTGGCTGATCTCGGGCGCGGTGGTGAAATCGCCGGCCGCGCCCAGCGGGTCACGTGTGGCGTAGTAGTGCGCGTTGGCGGCGGCCATCCAGTGGCCGATGGGGACCGGGCCGTCCGCCTCGATCACGCGGCGCAGCGCGGCGGCGAGGGCTGTCGTTCGGCCCTCCCCCGGCTGCGCCAGGGAAGGATTAGGCAACGCTCGCCGTCCCCGCGATCGGCTCCACCCGCTGCCGCCGTCCCTTCGCCGTCGCCACCAGGTAAAGCCCGAGGAGCAGCATCGGCACCGTCAGCGTCTGCCCCATGGTCAGGCCCCAGGGCAGGTTCTCCAGCCCCTGATCGGGCTGGCGGAAGAACTCCACGACGAAGCGGGACAGGCCGTAGCCGAGCAGCCCCGCGCCCCACAGCATCCCCGGCCGGTAGCGCGCGTCCGTGCGCCAGAACAGGAAGGCGAGCAGCGCGAACAGGGCGATGCCTTCCAGCCCCGCCTCGTAGAGCTGGCTCGGGTGGCGCGCGACCTCGCCGCCGGTGGGGAACACCATCGCCCAGGGGACGTCCGTCGGCCGCCCCCACAGCTCGCCGTTGATGAAGTTGGCGATCCGCCCGAAGAACAAGCCGAACGGCGCGACGCAGGCGACGTAGTCGCACACCCGCAGGAAGCTTAAGGAGTTCCTCCAGCACAGGTACCAGATGCCGACCAGCACGCCGAGCACGCCGCCGTGGAGCGACATCCCGCCTTCCCACAACTTGAGCACGTCCAGCGGGTTCGCGAGCAGCCCCGGCTGGTAGAAGAACACATAGCCGAGCCGCCCGCCGAGCAGGATGCCAACGGTCGCGTAGAAGACGAGGTCGTCCGCGTGGCGCCGCGCCATCGGCGCGCCGGGCCGGGCGAGGAGCTTCAGCAGGTACCACCAGCCGAGCAGGATGCCGGCGATGTAGGCGAGCGAATACCAGCGGATCTGGAGCACGCCGAGGTCGAGCGCGATCGGATCGAGCCCGAGGCTTTCCCAGCGGATCGCGCCGGCCGCTGCGGCCAAAGCTTCGTTCATGCAGCCCTTCCCCCTCGCCTCCGTTCCCCTTAGGACCGTGGCCATAAAAGAGGAAGCGGAGAGGACCAGCATGCCCACCGATCTCGATCGGGCGCAGGACGTCATTCTGGACGCAATCACCGGCCCGGGCGGCCCGTTCGCGATCGAACGCGACGAAGCGGGACGCGCGATCGTGCCCGGGCTGCCGCCCACCCTGCCCGGCATGTTCGCGCTGCTGTGCGAACAGCACGGCGACAAGCCCGGGGTCGTGAGCGAGGTCGAGACCTTGAGCTTCGCCGACCTCGACCGGATCAGCACCCGGCTCGCGCAGGGGATGGCGGCGCGCGGCGTCCGCCCGGGCGATCGGGTCGCCATCGCCATGCGCAACGCGCCCGCCTGGATCCTGCTCTACATGGCGGCGCTGAAAGCGGGCGGGGTCGCCACCTTGCTTAACGGCTGGTGGGAAGCGCGCGAGCTCGCCCACGCCATCGAGCTAACCGAGCCCAAGATGATCCTGGCCGACGCGCCGCGCGCGGCGCGGATCGCGGCGGCGACCGAGCATTGGGACGACCACGGCGCGGAGATGCTGGTGGTCGACCTCGACCTGCCCGCCGCCGAAGCACTCGAGGACCTGCTGACGAGCGGCCCCGCCCCGCTGCCGGTGGTGGAACCGGAGCACGACGCGACAATCCTGTTCACCTCCGGCTCGACCGGTGACGCCAAGGGCGCGGTGAGCACCCACCGCGCGGTGACCAGCGGGCTGTACACCTATGCGATCACCATCGTCTCCATGTTCGAGGTCAAGGTGCGCTCCGGCGACCCGCCCAAGCACCCGCCCGCGATCCTGGTCGCCGTGCCCCTATTCCACGTCACGGGCGAGGTGCCCGTGCTGCTCAACAGCTTCGTGCTCGGCCGCAAGATGGTGCTGATGCGGAAGTGGGACGCGGGCGAGGCGCTGCGGCTGATCGAGCGGCACCAGATTACCTATTTCGTCGGCGTGCCCACCATGGGGCTCGAGCTGATGAACCATCCCGACCGCGAGGCGCGCGACCTGTCCACGCTCGCCGACCTCGCCTCCGGCGGCGCGCCGCGCCCGGTGGCGCACGTGCCGCGGCTGCAGGAGGCTTTCCCCGCCGCGCAGCCCGCGCAGGGCTACGGCCTCACCGAGACCAACGGGGTGGGATGCGGCAATTCGTGGAGCAACTACGCGGCCAAGCCGGCGTCGGTCGGGCGCCCGATGCGGCCGATGGTGGAGCTGCGGATCGCCGACGAAGCGGACCGGCCGCTGCCGAAGGGCGAGGCGGGCGAGATCCAGATCAGGAGCGCGGCCAACATCCGCGGCTATTTCCGCAACGCGGAAGCGACGGCCGCCGCCTTCACCGCGGACGGCTGGCTCCGGACGGGCGACGTCGGCTACCTCGATGAGGACGACTACCTGTTCATCGTCGACCGGCTGAAGGAGATCATCATTCGCGGCGGCGAGAACATCAGCATGGCGGAGGTGGAGGCCGCGATCTACGCCCACCCCGCGGTGGCGGAAGCGGTCGCCTTCGGCGTCCCCAACGACCGGCTGGGCGAGGTGCCGGGGGCGCTAGTCGTGGTGCGCGAGGAAGCCGCGCTCGACGAGGCGGAGCTGCGCGCCTTCCTCGAAGGTCGGCTGGCGAAGTTCAAGCTGCCCGCGGTGATCGGCTTCGCGGGCGAGAGCCTGCCGCGGCTCGGCACGGGCAAGCTCGACCGCAAGGGGGTGAAGGAGGCGTTCCTGCGCGAGCGGGCGAGGGCTGAAGTGAGCGCTTATTAGGGCCGCGATGCTCTTCTAAGCCCTCCCCTTGAGGAGCGTCAGGTCGGTCATGCCCCCGGCATGACCTGAACCGTGCGGGGCACGGTTCACCTGATGCCGGGATGGGATGAGGACGTATCGCAGAGGCCCACCGCTCGACAGGGTAGGAGGTCGTACAGCCCCACCCCAACCCCTCCCCTGAAGGGGAGGGGCTAGCGTCTGCCCTAGCCTCCTGCCCGCCTCCCCCCTAATCACCCCCGCATGGCCCTCCTCCACCCTTCCCGCCGCGCGCTCCTCGTCGGCGGCGGGGCGGGGATCGGGCTGCTCATCGCTTGGCAGCTGTGGCCGCGCCGCTACCGGCCGAACCTCCAGGCCGGCCCCGGCGAGAGTGTGCTGGACGCCTTCCTTAAAATCGGCGCGGACGGCCGAGTCACCGTCATCGTGCCGCAGGTCGAAATGGGCCAGGGCGTGTACACCAGCCTGCCGCAAATCCTCGCGGACGCGCTCGGCGCGCGGTGGGAGGACGTGGGCGTCGAGCCCGCACCACTCGGCCCGCTCTACGCCAATACGCTGCTCGCCGCGGAAGGGACCTCCGGCGACCTCGCGCGCTGGTGGGCGGCGGAGCGGGCCGAGCGCGGTTCGCTGGTAGCGACCGCGGGCTCCACCTCCGTCCGCGCCTGGGCCGAGCCGTTGCAGGAAGCGGGCGCGACGGCGCGCGCGCTGCTGTGCATGGCGGCCGCCGCGCGCTGGGACGCCGACTGGCGCGCCTGCGAGGCGGACAGCGGCTTCGTGTCCTTCGGCGAGCGCCGGCTGCCCTTCGGCGAACTCGCGGCCGACGCCGCGGGGTTCGAGCCACCCGCGGAGGTCCCGCCCCGCGCGCCGGCCGCCGAGCGCCTCGTCGGCCGCCCGCTCCCCCGGCTAGACGCGCCGTCCAAGGTCCGCGGCGAAGCACGCTTTGCCGCGGACGTGCGGCTGCCGGGGATGGTCTTCGCCGCCGCGCGCGGATCGCGGACGCCGAACGGGCGCATGGTCGCCGGGGACCGGGCGGCGGCGCGGGCGATCCCCGGCGTGCTGCGACTGGTGGAGCGTCCCGGCTGGGTCGCGGCAGTGGCCGCCGACACCTGGTCCGCGCAACGCGCGCTGGACGCGCTCGCGCCGCGCTGGTCGAGCGACGCCCCGCTCCCGACCGCCGAGGTCGACCGCCGCCTGGCCGCCGCCCTGGCCGGCGACGACGGTCGCCGCTTTTACCAAGCCGGCGACGCCGACGCCGCGCTCGCCGGCCGCCACTTCGCCGCCGACTATGCCGTCGCCCCGTCCCCGCACCGCACGCTGGAGCCGCTCGCCGCCACCGCACGCTTCGACGGCGACCGGCTGGAGGTCTGGGCGCCGACCCAGGCGCAGGGCCTCGCCCGCGCCGCCGCGGCGCGCGCGGCAGGGCTGCCGGAGGACCGGGTGACGATCTACCCGGCCCTCGTCGGCGGCCAGTGCGGGCGCAAGATGGCGACGGACGCGGTCGAGCAGGCGGCGGCGCTGGCGGTCGAGCTCGGCCGGCCCGTGCAGCTTCAATGGACGCGCAGCGAAGACGCGCGCCGGGACCGGCCGCGCGCGCCGGCCCGCGCGAAGCTCCTCGCCGCGCTGGCGGAGGGCGGGCGGCTAGCCGCGTGGCGCGCGCGGATCGCCGGGCCGGAGATGTCGGACGACGCCGCGCCGCCCTACGCGATCCCGGCGGTCGCGATGGACCACGTCGCGGTCGACCTCCCAA
>CADCVW010000084.1 GCA_902806235.1 uncultured Sphingomonadaceae bacterium
GGGAGAGCTCATCGAGCAACGCCATGAAGAAAGCAGTGTTCTCCAGCTTAACGCGAGCGATGCACTCGACGGGCGATCTGGTGAAGGCGCGGTCAATGTGTACACCCATACCCCGTCCTCTGCTCGCCCACGCTTAGCCAGACCAAGTTACCGCGCGAGCGTCAGGTGGCGGTTCATGGGGGCAGTGACCCAGCCGCTAACTTTCCGCACACGTCCAGTAGAGACAGTGGACAGGCCGGAGTGACTATTCCGCGGCGGAACTAGAGCGGCGCAGCCGCTGCCGCGATGCCGTCCATGAACACTTCCCAGAAGATGAGCCCGCTCGCGGCCGTGACGGTCACGCTCCAGGGGCGGCTAGCCCAGAAGTTCTCCGGAGCATCTTTTCATCAATTCGCCGCACGTCCTGATTGCTTCGCGGCGCACTTCAGCCGGTCCAGCAAGTTCCAGCCCCTCCGCGTCATTGCTACGGGAGTCTGTCTGGCTATGGAAAAAGTAGCGGTACATCTCGCTACTCCGAAGGCCTGTGCGGGAAGGCAAGCGCACCCTCAGTCGTCAGCGCCCGAGGTTCAGCCAGCGATAAGTCGTAATCCTCCCCCGGCCTTATTCGATCCATCGTTATAGGCTTCAGGATCGCAGGCAAGGTGATCGCCTCTAACGCACTCCCGGCCGCTCCCCAGGCCGAGGCCGTAACCGACTACCTCGAACGGCTGGACGACAGCGGCGGCAAGAACATGGGGGAGAAGCCCTGGCACCTAAACCGCCACCTCATCCCCTACTTTAGGACGCAGCAGCTGGACGGGCTTAAAGACTCCGGCGTGAAGCAGTACGGCCGCAAGCGCCGGGACGCGGGCGCGAGCCGGGCGACCGTCAACCGCGAGCTGTCCAGCCTGTCGCACATGACGAACCGGGCCACCGAGTGGAAGCGGATCAAGCCCGAGCATCGGCCGCGGACGGAGAAGGAAGCGGAACCGCGCAAGAAGATCGTCGTGCTGTCCGACGAGCACTCTGCCGCGCTAATGCGCGCCGCCATGGAGGACCAGGACGGCCGGCTATGGCTGTTCGTCGCCTTCGGGCTGGGCGCCGCGATGCGCCGCAGCGAGATACTGCGCGTCCGCTACGACCAGATCGACTTCGTCAGCCGCCGCGTGTTCATCCCTCAGGCGAAGGCGGGCGCGCGCGAGCAGCCGATAACGCCCACGCTCGCCGCCGCGCTTGAGCGCCAGCGCGCGATGGAGGACTACGCGGACGGTTGGATATCCCCGGCCGGACCGACCGCCCGCAGCGACCGGGGGCACCGGGGCAGCATCTGCAAGCCGTTCCTGCGCGCCGTCGTCCGCGCGAAACTCGACCCCGAGAAGGTGACGCTCCAGGTCACGCGGCACACCGCGATCACGCAGCTAGCGAAGGCGGGCGTTGACCTGCCAAATATTCAGCGAATCAGCGGGCACAAGGCGTTGGCGATGGTGCCGCGATACACGCACATCCATGGCGAGCACATCGACGCCGCAATTGGCGCGCTGGACGTGCCCTTCCCTGACGCAGTTACACTCGAAATACACACGCCTGGCAAACCGGCCGAAGCAGGGCAGGGCGCTGTTGTACAGCTTTCGCTCGCCAGAACAGCAGCTTAATCTGATGGTGCGGACGGGGGGACTCGAACCCCCACTCCCACTGGGAAGCAGATTTTAAGTCTGCCGCGTCTACCGGTTTCGCCACGTCCGCGCGGGCCGCGCCATGCACGGGCGCGCGCGCTGCGTCCAGCGTCGCTGGCGGCGCGCGGCGCGCCGTGGCATTGCCGGGGCACACGGCGCGGGCCGCATTGACGGCCGCGGGGACGAGGGAAGGACGCGATCTTGCAGCTCTACGGCGCGCCGAACCCCGCCCCCAACCCGCGGCGCGTCCGCATCTTCCTCGCGGAGAAAGGGATCGACCTGCCCGAAACGCCGGTCGACCTGCGCGCGCGCGAGCACAAGAGCGTGGCGCATCGAGCGCGCAACCCGGCAGGGCAGGTGCCGACGCTGGTGCTCGACGACGGGCGCGCGCTGTCCGAATCGGTGTCGATCTGCCGCTACTTGGACGCGCTCAACCCGGCGCCGCCCATGTTCGGGCGCGATGCGTGGGAGGCGGCGGAGGTCGACCAGTGGATTCGGCGCGTCGAGTTCGTGTTGATGGTCCCGGTCGCCAACTTCTGGCGCCACGCGCACCCGTACACGGCGAAGCTGCTGACGCAGTTCCGCGACTTCGGGGAAAGCAACCGGGAAGCCGCGAACGGCGCGATGCGCTGGTTCGACCGGCAGTTGGCCGGGCGGGAGTTCGCGGCAGGCGCAGAATATACGATGGCCGACATCTGCCTGCTCACCACCGTCGACTTCGCCGAGTGGATCGGTCTTGCGGCGCCGCCGGAGTGCGCGGACTTGGCAGCGTGGCACGCGCGGGTTTCGGCGCGGCCCAGCACGGGGGCCTGAACGCTACTCGACGTTCAGCCGCTGCCGCATCTCCTTGCCCGGCTTGAAATAAGGAACGCGCTTGGCATCGACCTCCACCGCCTCGCCGGTGCGCGGGTTGCGGCCGGTGCGGGCATCGCGGCTCCGCGTGGTGAACGTACCGAAGCCGCGCAGCTCGACGCGGCCGCCGCGCGACAGCTGGTCAGAGATGGAGTCGAAGATCGCCAACACCACTCGCTCGATCTCCTTGGCGGTCAGGTGCGGGTTGTCCTCGGTGAGCTTGGCGACGAGTTCGGAACGGATCATCGCGGTTCATCCCCCCGGGTCAAAGCGATGCGAGCGCGGGAGCATGGCAGAGGGCGCCGCCTGGGGCAATGGGGACGGAGCGGGCGCGGGCGCGTCGTGCCATCTCAAGACGGCGCCCCGCGTCGCCCTCGGGCCGTTGCGCGTTCGGGCCAAAGAAAAGGCCGCCGTCTTCGCGGACGACGGCCCTTTCGCCGCTTCGCCGAGCGCCCGCTCGGGCGAGGTCGGCCCTTAGCGGTCCTTGTTCGCGCCCTTCAGCGCCTCGCCCAGGATGTCGCCGAGGCTCGCGCCGCTGTCGGACGATCCGTACTGCGCCACCGCCTGCTTCTCCTCGGCCATCTGCATAGCCTTAACGGAGAAGGTCGGCTTCTTCGACCGGTCGTAACCGGTGACCATCGCGTCGAACTTCTGGCCGACCTGGAAGCGCTCCGGCCGCTGCTCGTCGCGGTCGCGGCCGAGGTCGCCGCGGCGGATGAAGCCGGTGGGGCCGTCGTCGCCGACCTGCACCTCGAGCCCGCCGTCGCGCGCTTCAAGCACGGTGACGGTGACCACCTCGTTCTTGCGTGGCTCGTTCGCGCCGCCGCCGCCGACCGCGACCTGGCCGCGCTCGAGCTGCTTCATGCCGAGGCTGATGCGCTCCTTCTCCACGTCGACGTCAAGCACCACGGCCTGAACGTGCTCGCCCTTGCGGTGGAGCGCCAAAGCCTCCTCGCCCGTCACGCCCCAGGCTATGTCCGACATGTGGACCATGCCGTCGACGTCGCCCTCGAGCCCGACGAACAGGCCGAACTCGGTAGCGTTCTTGACCTCGCCCTCGACCTGGCTGCCGACCGGATGCCGCTCAGCGAAGGCCTCCCATGGGTTGTTCTGCGCCTGCTTGAGGCCGAGGCTGATGCGGCGCTTCTCCGCGTCGACCTCCAGCACCATCACGTCCACCTCTTGGGAGGTGGATACAATCTTGCCAGGGTGGACGTTCTTCTTGGTCCAGCTCATCTCGGAGACGTGGACGAGGCCCTCGATGCCCGGCTCCAGCTCGACGAAGGCGCCGTATTCGGTGATGTTGGTGACGCGGCCGCGGAACACGCCCTCGATCGGGTATTTGGCCGCCGCGCCCTCCCACGGGTCGCTCTCCAGCTGCTTCATGCCCAGGCTGATGCGCTGGGTGTCGCGGTTGATGCGGATGATCTGGACGCGCGCGGTGTCGCCGATGTTGAGCACCTCGGACGGGTGGCCGACGCGCTTGTAGCTGATGTCGGTGACGTGGAGCAGGCCGTCGATGCCGCCAAGGTCGACGAAGGCGCCGTAGTCGGTGATGTTCTTCACCACGCCTTCAATGATCTGGCCCTCGTGGAGCGACTGGATCAGGCCGGTGCGCTGCTCGGCGCGGGTTTCTTCCAGGATCGCGCGGCGCGACACCACGATGTTGCCGCGGCGGCGGTCCATTTTGAGGATCTGGAATGGCTGGGGGATGTCCATCAGCGGGGTAACGTCGCGCACGGGGCGGATGTCGACTTGGCTGCCCGGCAGAAAGGCGACAGCGCCGCTGAGGTCGACGGTAAAGCCGCCCTTGACCCGGCCAAAAATCACGCCTTCGACGCGCTCGTTGGCGGCGAACTCGGTTTCCAGCTTGTCCCACGCGGCCTCGCGGCGGGCGCGGTCGCGGCTGAGCATCGCCTCGCCGTTGTGGTTCTCCACACGGTCGACGAACACCTCCACGGTGTCGCCGACGCTGAGCTCGGCCTTCTGGCCCGGGGCGGCGAACTCGCGCAGCGGGACGCGGCCTTCCGACTTCAGCCCAACGTCGATCACCGCCACGTCGTTCTCGATGGCCGTGACGGTGCCCTTCACCACACGGCCTTCGAAGCCGTCCTTGTTGGACCCGAGCGTTTGCTCGAGCAGCGCGGCGAAATCGTCGCGGGTGGGGGCGAGTGCGGTGGCCATGTGGTCTTGTTTCTTCCGTTTCCGGCCGCCGGTTGTCTCCGGCGGTCTTGAATGATGCTGGGGTTCGGGCGGGGCGGAGCGGCGCGGAAAAGCGAGCGGGGCGCGAGAGCCACGCTCCAGCGCCCCGCCGGGCTAGCGCGAGGCCGGACCCGTCCGAACTTCCACGAGCGCGATCGCCCGCCGAACGGCGTCGCCTATACCCATTTCGCTGGTGTCGAGCAAGGCCGCGTCGGGCGCGCGGAGGAGAGGGGCGGCCGAGCGCCCGCTATCCCGCGCGTCGCGCCCCTGAATGTCGGCCAAGACCTGCGCGAGCGTCAGCTCCGGGTGCGCTGCCCGCAGCTCGGCAAAGCGGCGCGCAGCGCGCACCTCGGGCGTCGCAGTGACGAACAGCTTGGCGTCGGCGCCCGGCGCGATCACCGTGCCGATGTCGCGCCCGTCGAGCACCGCCCCGCCCGGCTGTTCCGCGAAGCCGCGTTGCCGGGCGAGCAGTGCTTCGCGCACGGCGGGGTGGGCGGACACGCGGGAGGCGGCCGCGGCCGCGGCCTCGGCGCGGAGCGCGGGATCGTCGAGCAGGGCGGGGGGAAAGCCGCAGCCGACGCCGACGGCTTCCGCTTCGTCGTCGAGGTCCGCGCCGTGCGCGTGCGCCCACCAGCCGACCGCGCGGTAGAGCAGGCCGGTATCGAGGTGGGGCAACCCGAAGCGCGCCGCGAGCGCGCGGGCGATCGTGCCCTTGCCGGACGCGGCGGGGCCGTCGACAGCAATGATCATGGGATTAACCGCATCATCGGGTCGAACCGGCCCGCGGCCATCAGCTCCGTCTTCCCGGGCTCGACCCGAGACCCCCCTTCTCTTGCTCCGGCGGCGGAAAGAAAGGTGGGTCCCGGCGCAAGGCCGGGATGACGGGCGTTCCGGAAGCGGCGGCTGTCGACGGATGACGGGTGGTTCATCGCACTTCCGCCCCTAGCTCCGCCAGCAGCGCCGCGAACCCCGGGAAGCTCGTTCCTACCGGCCCTATGTCGTCCACCCGCACCCCGCCGTGTGCCGCAAGCCCCGCGACCGCGAAACTCATCGCAATGCGGTGGTCGAGCCGTGCGGCGATCTCCGGCGTCCGCTCATTCCAGGTCAACGGCTCCGCGCCTGAGCCGTCGATCGCCAGCCCGTCCTCCAGCTCTTCCACCCGCGCGCCCAAGCGGCGCAGGCCCTCGGCCATCGCGGCGAGCCGGTCGCTTTCCTTGATCCGCAGCTCGGCCAAGCCGCGCGCGACGGTGCGGCCCTCCGCCAGCGCCGCAGCGACGAAGAGGATGGGGTACTCGTCGATCATGGACGGGGCGAGATCAGGCGGGACCTCCAAGCCGCGGAGGACAGAGTGGCGCGCGGTGACGTCCGCGACCGGTTCGCCGCCCACCTCGCGCTCGTTGGCGAACGTCAAGTCCGCGCCCATCGCCCGTAGGACCGCGAACAGCCCGGCGCGCGTCGGGTTCACGCCCACGCCCTTCACCGTAACGTCCGAGCCCGGGACGAGCAGCGCGGCGACGAGCGGAAAGGCGGCGGAGGAGGGGTCGCCGGGGACGGTGAGCGACTGCGGCCGCAGCTCCGCCTCGCCCCGCAGCGCGATCTCCCGCGCGCCGCCCTGCCGTTCTTCGATCCACAACTCCGCGCCGAAGCCGCGCAGCATCCGCTCGCTGTGGTCGCGCGTCGGCACGGACTCGACCACGCGGGTCACGCCCGGCGTGTTGAGCCCGGCGAGCAGGATCGCGCTCTTCACCTGCGCGGACGGCACGGGAAGCCGGTAGGTCAGCGGGACCGCGGGGCACAGGCCGCGCATCATCAGCGGCAGCGCGCCGCCGGGGCTGGCAGTGAATTCGGCCCCCATCAGCGACAGGGGCTCGATCACCCGGTTCATCGGCCGGCGCGAGAGCGAAGCGTCGCCGGTGAAGGCCGCGGTGATGGGATGGGAGGCGACCAGCCCCATCAGGAGCCGCGCGGAGGTGCCGCTGTTGCCCATGTCGAGGGCGCTCGCCGGCTGGACCAGCCCGCCGACGCCGACGCCGTCGACCTCCCACGCGCCGTCCGCCGTCCGCGCGACGCCCGCGCCCATCGCGCGGAGCGCCCCGGCCGTGGCGAGCACGTCCTCGCCTTCGAGCAGGCCAGCGATGCGCGAGCGGCCGACGGCCAGCGCCGAGAGCATCAGCGCGCGGTGGCTGATCGACTTGTCGCCGGGCACGTGGATCGTGCCGCGCAAAGGCCCCGACGGCGCGAACAGGGTCGGGGGCGCTGCTTCGCGATCCACGGGGCGCGTCTTTGACAGGGGGGCATGCCTATGGCAAGGCGCGGTCCGAACGGCGGCGGCGCATCCTGCGCGCCGCCTTTTCCCATTTCCTCCGGAGGCTCTACCCCCATGGTGAAGGCTGAATGGGGCACCAAACGGACTTGTCCGAAGTGCGCCACGCGTTTCTACGACTTGGGGCATGACGACCCCGTGACCTGCATCAACTGCAAGAGCACCTGGCTCCCGGAGCCGGTGCTGAAGTCCAAGCAGCCCTTGTCCTACGAAGCTCCGGTCAAGGCCGCGCCGGAAGCCGCCAAGGACGAGGATCTCGCCGGTCCCGACGAGGATCTGGCGCTGGCGGAGGAGGAAGAGGAGCCCAACCCGGACGACGACGTCGACCTCGGCGGCGACGACGACATCGGGCTGGCGACCGGCGGCGAGGAGGAAGAGGAGATCTGAGGCACCGGCGTTCCCTCTCCTTCGGGAGGGGGCGGACCGTCGCCGGATTGCCGCCTTGCGCGCTCGTTCGAGCGCCGCTAAGGGCGGCGTTCCCGGGGCCGTAGCTCAGCTGGGAGAGCGTCGCAATGGCATTGCGAAGGTCAGGGGTTCGATCCCCCTCGGCTCCACCATCCTCCGCCGCCCGCGCGCCGGCGGCGGATCAAGCGGCAGCCGGGCCGCGCCGCCGGCCGGCGAAGGCGGCGTACAGGACTAGGCCGACCGCATTCCAGATCAGGAAGTAGAGCTGCGTCCGCGCCGGGAGGCTGGCGAACAGGTATAGGCAGCCGCCGATCGCGATCCCGCCGACGACCCAAGGGAGCGGCGCCCGGAACCGGCGCGGCGCGTCCGGCGCGCGCCGCCGCATGAGGAGCATGCACAGCGCCACGGCCGCGAAGGCAAGCAGTGTGCCCGCGTTGGCGAGCGCGGCGATCTCGTCGAGCGGGAACAGCCCGGCGATGACGCCCAAGATCGCCGCGGTGAAGGCGGTGATGCGGACGGGGCTACCCCGGCGCGACACGGTCGCTAGGCCGCGCGGTAGCAGGCCGTCGCGCGCCATCACGAAGAAGATCCGGCTCTGGCCGTAGAAGAAGGCGAGGATCACCGTCGGCAGCGCGACCACGGCGGCCCCGGCAAGGAAGGTGGCGACGCCCGGCCGGCCGAGCTCGCGCAGAATTAGCGCCAGCGGTTCGGGGCTGTCGGCGAAGCGGGGGTAGGCGAGCGCCCCGATCGCCGCCGCGGCGACCGCCATGTAGATGACGACGCAGGCGAGCATGGAGCCGACGATGCCGATCGCCAGGTCGCGCCCCGGATCGCGCGCCTCTTCCGCCGCGGTGGCGATCGCGTCGAAGCCGTAGAAGGCGAAGAAGATGATCGCCGCCGCCGCCATCACGCCGCGCTCCACGCCATCGGCGCCGACCGTTTTCGGGAAGCCGAACGGCAGGAACGGCTGGAGGTTGGCAGCGTCGAAGTACGGCAGCGCGACCGCGACGAAGACGATCAGGGCCGCAATCTTGACCAGCACGAGCGCCGCGTTGAGCGTCGCGCTCTCCTTTGTGCCCAGGATCAGCAGCCCCGCCACGGCCGCGATGATGAAGATCGCCGGCAGGTTGACGACGCCGCCAAGCTCCGGTCCCTGCATCAGGCTCATCGGCGCCCCGACCGCGGCCTGGAGCAGCGGCGCGGCGTAACCCGACCAGCCGACCGCGACCGCGCTCACCACCAGCGAATATTCGAGGATCAGGCTCCAGCCGACCACCCAGGCGGCGAGCTCGCCGACGACCACGTAGGTGTAGGTATAGGCGCTGCCTGACGCCGGGATCATGGTCGCCATTTCCGCGTAGGCGAGCGCGGCGCAAGCGCAGATCGCGCCCGCGACGAGGAACGACAGGATCACCGCCGGCCCGGCCTTGTCGGCGCCGACGCCGATCAGGGTGAGGATGCCCGTGCCGACGATCGCGCCCACGCCGAGCGCGACGAGGTGCGGCCAGCCGAGGCTGCGCTGGAGCCGGTGCTCCGGCGCGAGGTCCTCCGCCGCGACGATGCGCTTGCGCGCGTTCCAATTCTTCACCCGCTCCCCCTTCGCGTACCGGACGCGCGGGGAGGCTAGGACAGTCGGTGAAGCCCGTGAAGGGGTGGGCTCAGGTCACCTTGCCGCGCACCGCGAAGCGGGGGTCGCGCCAAGCGCCGCTCTCCAGGATGCGCGTAAGGCGGTCGACCGCGAGCCAGACGTCCTCGAAGCCGAGATAAAGAGGGGTGAGCCCGAAGCGGATCACGTCCGGCGCGCGGAAATCGCCGATCACCCCGTCGGCGATCAGCGCCTGGCAGAGCGCGAAGGCGTGCGGATGGCGAAAGGCGATGTGGCTGCCACGCTCGTCCGGGGCCGCCGGGGTGAGGCGTCGGAGGCCGTGGCTCGCGCAGCGCTCCGCGACGAGCCGATCGAACGAGGCGAAGAGCGCCGCCGATTTGGCCCACAGCGCGGGCAGGTCGACGCCGTCGAACGCCTCCACCCCGCTCTCCAGCGCGAGCAGGCTCAGCATCGGCGGCGTGCCAGCGAGGAAGCGGCCCATGCCCGGCGCGGGCCGGTGGTCGTCGGTGAAGGCGAAGGGAGCGGCGTGGCCCATCCAGCCGCGCAGCAGCGGGTTGATCCGCTCCTGCAAATGCTCGGCGACGTATAGGAAGGCCGGCGCGCCGGGCCCGCCGTTCAGATATTTGTAGCCGCAACCCGCGGCGAGCTCGACGCCGTCGTCGTTCAGCGCGAGCGGCACGGCGCCGACGCTGTGGCTAAGGTCCCAGACAACTCGCGCGCCGGCGGCCGCGGCGCGGGCGGTGACGGCGGCTATGTCGAAGCGCTCCCCGGTGCGGTAATGCACGTGGGTCAGGAGTAGCAGCCCGGCGTCGCCGCCGAGCGCCGCTTCCACCGCGTCCCGCGCGACCACGCGGAGGTCCAGACTGGCGGCCTCCGCCGCCCCGCCGGCGACGTGGAGCACCGTGTGGAAGTTGCCGGCTTCCGAAACCAGCCCCCGCCGCTCGGGCGCGAGCGCCGCGGCGGCAGTGAGGAGCTTGAACAGGTTCACCGTGACGCTGTCTGCCACGATCACCTCGTGCGGCCGCGCGCCGATGAGCCGCGCGATCTTGGCTCCGACGCGGCTCGGGGCGTCAATCCAGCCGTGGTCGTTCCAGCCACGAATGAGGCCTTCGCCCCACTCGCGCTCGACCACGTCGCGCTGCCGCGCGACCGCGGTCTCCGGCAGCGGCCCGAGCGAGTTGCCGTCGAGGTAAACGACGCCGGCCGGCAGGCGAAAGCGCGCGCGGAGCGCCCGAAGCGGATCGGCGGCGTCCGTCGCGCGGGCCTCGGCGCGCGTCACCGGCCGCGCTCCAGCCACCGCTCGACCTGCGCCGCGACCGCGCTCCAGGCGACGCTTTCCGGCGCGATCAGCTCGACGTGGCCGGTGCGGTCGAACAGGCGCAGCTCGACCAGGTCGCCCGCCGCGCGCGCGCGGCGGACGTAGTCTTCAGCGAAGGAAAGCGGGACGATGCCGTCCTCCCGACCGTTGATCAGCAGCTGCTCCGCGTCGATCGGCAGGAGGCGCGGGACGGAGGTGTCGGCGTAGCGACCGCCCGTCAGCGCGGCGACGACCTCCGTACCGCAGCCGCTGCCCGGCGGGCGGGCCGCCAGTTCGAGGTCGGGCAGCCCACCCAAGCTGATTACCCGGGCGATCGGTAGCGGGTCGCCGGCGCGCAGCGGGCTGTCCGCCGGCAGGCGATGCCGCGCGGCGAGCCACAGCGCGAGGTGGCCGCCGGCCGAGTGGCCGATCGCCGGGAGGCGGCGGTGATCGAGGCGGTGGCGGGGCGCGTGCTCGCGCAGCGCGTCCGCGGCGGCCGCGGCGTCGCGGAAGGTGCCGGGATAGCTGCCGCCCGCGCGGTCGACCCCGCGGTAATCGATGTTCCACACGGCCACGCCCCGCACGCGCAGGTCGTCGGCGACCCAGTTCATGATGCGGCGGTCGGCCACCTCGCTCTGCCAGCAGCCGCCGTGAACCATCAACACGACGGGGTGCGGGCCCGCGCCGGCCGGGAGCCACAGGTCGACGCGCTGCAGAGGTTCCGGCCCGTAGGGAACCGAGGCGTCCGGCGTCGGCCGCGGCCGGGCCAACAGTTCGGGCCACGTCAGCAGCGGTTCCGGCGCAGGGGCGGGGGCGTCCATTGCGTCGGCCCGTAGCGCGATTCGCGGCGCGGTGGGAGCGCCGGCCGCGCGGCGCCCGACAGCGGGCCGGAGTTGCGCGGCGGCGGCGGGCGGCTAAGCAAGGCGGGACGGGAGAACCTTATGGAACGACGC
>CADCVW010000085.1 GCA_902806235.1 uncultured Sphingomonadaceae bacterium
CCTCGTCGCGCGCGGCGCCTCCTTCGGCGGCGAGGTCGGCCGCTTCGCGCCCGGGGTAGGCGAAGGGCTGCGCGCGCGCGGCGTCGAGCTGCGCCCCGGCCAGGGCGAGGACTCCGGGCTGCACGGCGCGTTCCGGCGCGGCGGCGGGGTGGAAGGCGGGGCCGACCCGCGGCGCGAGGGCGTGTTCCTCCTGGAGCCCGCGCCGCGCTGACCTAGGCGCAGCCGCTGCCGACCGCGTCCTCCACGCCGCCGAACCCGTCGCGGGCGAGCAGCCCCGCCAGGTCGCGCGCGATCCGCCGCGGTAGGCCTGGGCCTTCGTACACCAGCGCCGAGTAGAGCTGCACGAGCGAGGCTCCCGCGCCGATGCGGGCGTAGGCGTCGGCGGCCGAGCCGATCCCGCCGGCGGCGATCAAGGGCAGCCGTCCGCCGCACGCCACGCGGAAGGCGCGCAGCCGATCGAGCGCGAGCGGCCCGAGCGGCGCGCCGGACAGGCCGCCGGCTTGGCCCGCGTGCGGCGAGCGCAGCGCGTTCGGGCGCGACACGGTGGTATTGGCCACGATCAGCGCGTCCACGCCCCCGTCAAGCGCCGCGCGCACCATCGCGTCCACCTCGCGGTCGGTCAGGTCGGGGGCGACCTTGAGGAACACGGGAGGGCCGCCCGCCGGGCGGGCTTCGCGCACGGCGGCGAGGAGTTCGGGAAGCTCCGCATCGCCCTGCAGCGCGCGCAGGCCGGGGGTGTTGGGCGACGAGATATTGATCGTCAGATAGTCAGCAGCTGGGGCCATGCGGCGCACCCCCTGCGCGTAATCGGCGATCCGGTCGGCGCTGTCCTTGTTGGCCCCCACGTTCACCCCGATGATCCCCGGCCGCTGCCCCCTGAGCCGGTCGAGCGCCGCCGCCTGCCCCCCGTTGTTGAAGCCGAAGCGGTTGACCACGGCGCGGTCGGCGGCGAGCCGGAACAGGCGCGGGCGCGGGTTGCCGGGCTGGGCGCGCGGGGTGAGCGTGCCGACCTCGACTGAACCGAAGCCGAGGCGGAGCAGGGGATGCCAGGCCTGCGCGTTCTTGTCGTAGCCGGCGGCGAGGCCGACGGGGGACGGGAAGCGCAGCCCGGCGACGGTGCTCGCCAGCGAGGGTGGGAAATGCGGCGCGGGCGGCAGCGGCGCCGCGCGGAGCACCGCCAGCGACAGGTCGTGCGCGCGCTCGGGATCGAGCGCGAAGAGCAGGGGGCGGACGAGCGGGAAGAGCGCCATGGTGCGGGGCGGCGTCATGGCAGCGGCGACGCACCCGGTCAAAGGCGAGCGGCCGTGCTGATACCCAGCAACCCGTCATCCCCGCGCAGGCGGGGACTCATGAACCGCAACGCCGGGGAGCACGCACCCATGAGCGTCGAGATTTATGAACCTCCGCCTGTGCGGGGGTGATGCAGCTCTAGAGTCGGCGGATCGCATTCGCCCGGACGATTGCCGTTCAGCCTCGACGCGCTAAGGAGTGGAAAACCCAAGAGGATGCCCATGACCCGCCTGCTCCTGCTCGCCTCCACCGCCCTGCTCGCTGCCGGCTGCACCCGCGCCGACGAAGCCGCGCCGGCGTCCGCCTCCGCCGCGATCCAGCCCGCGCCGCCGGAGGTGGAGGCGATGGTCGCGCCCGTCCACGGTGCAGCCGCGACGGGGCCGAACGCCGAGCTCGCCGCCTTGTTCGAGGAGCATGATCGCGCCGAGCTCGCGCTGTCGCCGCTCGGCAAGGCGTACCGCGGGATCAAGGACGCGGATTACGGCCGCTGGGACGATTACACGGACGCCGCGGTCGAGCGGAGCCGCCAGCTCGACCAGCGCACGCTCGGGCGGCTGCGCGCCGGCTTCGCCGCTGCTCCGCTCAACGCCGACGACCGGCTGAGCCGCGAGCTGTTCGAGTACGGCGTGAACCGCGCCGAAGGCGTCCACCCCTACCGCAAGAACGCCTACGTATTCGACCAGATGAACGGCGCGCAATCGGACGGACCGGCGTTCCTGATCAACATCCACCGCGTCGACACGGTGGCGGACGCCGAGGCCTACGTGTCACGGCTGCGCACGATGGACGCGTTCCTTGACCAGGCGATCGCCGAAGCGCGGGCGCGGGAAGCGCTGGGCGTGCTGCCGCCCAAGTGGGTGTTCCCCTACGTCGTCAACGACGCGCGTAACGTGACGAAAGGCGCGCCGTTCGGGCCGGGGCCGGACAGCGCGCTGTGGGCGGACTTCAAGGGCAAGGTCGGCAAGCTCGACGCGCCGGCGGCGGAGAAGACGCGGCTGCTCGAGGCCGGGCGGCGCGCGTTGCTCGACGACGTGCGCCCCGCTTACGCGCGGGTCGTCGCGCTGATGCAGGAGCAGGAGAAGCGGGCCGGCACCGACGACGGCATCTGGCGCTTCAAGGACGGCGCCCAGCAGTACGCGGCGCTGCTGCGCTACTACACCACCACGGACCTGTCCGCCGACCAGGTCCACGAGCTGGGGCTCGCCCAGGTGGCGCGCATCCACGACGAGATGCGCGGGATCATGACCCGCGTCGGGTTCAAGGGCGACCTGCCCGCCTTCTTCAAGCACATGCGGGAAAGCCGGCAGTTCTATTACCCGAACACGCCGGCGGGCAAGCAACGCTACCTCGACGAGACGCAGAAGTCTTATCAGGCGGTGCAGGCCAAGCTGCCGCAATATTTCGGCACGCTGCCTAAGGCGGCGCTGGTGGTGAAGGCGGTGGAGCCGTTCCGCGAGAAGAGCGCGGGCAAGGCCTTCTACCAGGACCCGACGCCGGACGGCTCCCGGCCTGGCACCTACTACGTCAACCTGTACGACATGAACGACATGCCTGCGACCGAAGTTGAGGCGCTGTTCTGCCACGAGGGTGTGCCGGGCCACCACCTGCAGAACGCGGTGCAGGCCGAGCTGGAGGGCAAGGTCCCGCCGTTCCGCCAGTTCGGCGGCTACACCGCCTACGGCGAGGGCTGGGGACTGTATTCGGAGAAGCTGTGCAAGGAGATGGGGCAGTACACCGACCCTTACCGCGACTTCGGCCGGCTCCAGCTGGAGCTCCACCGCGCGATCCGGCTGGTGGTGGACAGCGGGCTACACCACAAGCGCTGGAGCCGCGAAAAGGCGATCCAGTACGTCCAAAACAATAGCGCGGACGCGCCGGGCGGGATCGTCAAGGCGATCGAGCGCTACGTCGTCTACCCGGGCCAGGCGACCGCCTACATGGTGGGCAAGCTGAAGATCGAGGAGCTGCGGGCCAAGGCCGAGCGCGAGCTGGGGCCACGCTTCGACATCCGGGCGTTCCACGACGCGGTGCTGACTACGGGCGCGGTGCCGCTGGAGATTTTGGAGCGCAACGTCGACGCACACATTGCGGCGCGGCGGGGCGAGGGCAGCTCCGCCAACTGAAAAGGAGCGCGTCGTCCCAGCGGAAGCTGGGACCGCTCTCGCGGAGGATCGCCCCGCTACGGCGGTCGCCGAGCGGCGGTTCGCGTCGATAGCAGCCCCAGCTTTCGCTGGGGCGACGGCTCTTAGGCGTGGACGCTAACGACTCGCAACAAGCCCCCCGGCGCTTGAACCCCCGCCCGCGAACGGCCATTTAGCAATCGGACCAACGCCGTCCGATTGAAAGCCCCCATGCGCCTCACCTCCCTCGCCGACTACGCCGTCGTCACCATGTCCGCCGCCGCGCGGCATGCCCCGGGGGCGCGCCTGTCGGCGACGAGCTTGGCGGGCGAGACGGGTGTGCCGCTGCCCACCGTGCAGAAGCTGATGGGCCACCTCGCGCGCGCCGGCCTACTGACCTCCGCGCGGGGCGGCGGCGGCGGTTTCCTGCTCGCGCGGCCCGCGGACGGTATCAGCCTCGCCGAGATCGTCGAAGCGATCGAAGGGCCGATCGCCATGACGAAGTGCGTCGACGGCCACCCGCATGACTGCGAGCTGCACGGCAGCTGCCTGTCCAAGCCCCACCTCCAGGCCGTGAACGCGGTGGTGCGCGGCGCGCTCGCCGGCGTCAGCCTCGCCAGCATTTCAGGGAATATCCAGTGAACGAGATCAAGAATCGCGAGGCTTTCGAGGCCGTCGAGAAGGCGAGCGTGTACGAGCACGGCTTCGTCACGGAGATCGAAACGGAGTTCGCGCCCAAGGGGCTGTCGGAGGACACCGTGCGCTACATCTCCGCCAAGAAAGGCGAGCCCGAGTGGCTGCTCGACTGGCGGCTCAAGGCGTATCGCCGCTGGCTGGAGATGCCGACGCCGGATTGGGCGAAGCTTCACATCCCGGCGATCGATTACCAGGACGCCTATTACTACGCCGAGCCGAAGGCGAAGCCGAAGCTGGCGAGCCTCGACGAGGTCGATCCGGAGATCCTGCGCGTCTACGAGAAGCTCGGCATCCCGCTGGAGGAGCAGAAGCTGCTCGCCGGCGTCGAGGGCGGCGAACCGCCGCGCCGCGTCGCGGTGGACGCGGTGTTCGACAGCGTGAGCGTAGCCACGACCTTTCGCGCCGAGCTGGAGCGCGCGGGCGTGATCTTCCGCTCGATCTCCGAAGCGGTGCGCGAATACCCGGACCTCGTCCGCAAGTGGCTCGGTAAGGTCGTGCCGCCGCACGACAACTACTTCGCCACGCTCAACAGCGCGGTCTTCAGCGACGGCACCTTCGTCTACATCCCCGAGGGCGTCCGCTGCCCGATGGAGCTGAGCACCTATTTTCGTATCAACGCGGCCAACACTGGCCAGTTCGAGCGCACGCTGATCGTCGCCGACAAGGGCGCCTACGTGTCCTACCTCGAGGGCTGCACCGCCCCTATGCGCGACGAGAACCAGCTCCACGCCGCGGTGGTCGAGCTGGTCGCGCTCGACGACGCGGAGATCAAGTACAGCACGGTGCAGAACTGGTACCCCGGCGACGCCGAGGGCAAAGGCGGCATCTACAACTTCGTCACCAAGCGCGCGCTGTGCCAGGGTAAGCGGAGCAAGGTGAGCTGGACGCAGGTGGAGACCGGCTCGGCCGTCACCTGGAAATACCCGAGCTGCGTGCTGGCGGGCGAGGACTCGGTCGGCGAGTTCTACTCGGTCGCGGTGACCAACAACCGGCAGCAGGCCGACACGGGCACTAAGATGATCCACCTCGGCAAGGGCTCGCGCTCGACCATCGTGTCGAAGGGCATCAGCGCGGGGCGTTCGGACAACACCTATCGCGGGCTAGTGCGCGTCGCGCCGACCGCGGAGGGCGTGCGCAACTTCACCCAGTGCGACAGCCTGCTGCTCGGCGACCGCTGCGGGGCGCACACCGTGCCGTACATCGAGGTCAGGAACCCGTCCGCGCAGATCGAGCACGAGGCGACGACGAGTAAGATCAGCGACGACCAGCTGTTCTACGCGATGTCGCGGGGGTTGGATCAGGAGGCGGCGGTGGCGCTGATCGTCAACGGCTTCGCGAAAGAAGTGCTGCAGCAGCTGCCGATGGAGTTCGCGGTGGAGGCGCAGAAGCTGCTGGGGATCTCGCTCGAGGGGAGCGTGGGGTGATGGCGACGCGCTACGAGACCGACTTCTACGGCTGGACGCAGGAGCAGGCGGCGAAGCTGCGTCGGCTGCGGACGGAGCGCGCCAACCTCGACGTCGATCTGGAGAATATCGCAGAGGAAATCGATAGCTTGGGGCGCAGCGACCATCGGCAGCTCGTCAGCCGATTGGAGGAGATCTGCATCCACCTTCTGAAGCTGCATTATTCGCCGTCACACGAGCCGCGCAACGGGTGGCGGAACTCCATCCGCGGCCAGCGGGAGCGCCTCGCCAAGCTGCTGAAGGAGAGCCCTTCGCTCAAGCCGCGCCTGCGGGATGCACTGGCCGAGGGTTATGAGGACGCGCTGCGCCACTTCACCGAAGAGAAGCTCATTTCGCTCACCATGCCCACGCACTTGCCCGGCCTTTCCCCTTTCGAGCTGGAGGAGGTGCTGAAGGACGACTGGTGGCCCGAAGAAAGAGGCATGGACTGATGCTCAACATTTCCGACCTCCGCGCCGAAGTGGACGAAAAGCCGATCCTCAACGGCCTCTCCCTTTCGCTCAACCCCGGCGAGGTGCATGCCGTCATGGGCCCCAACGGCGCGGGCAAGTCGACGCTCGCCTACGTGCTCGGCGGCCGGCCGGGTTACGAGGTAACGGGCGGCTCCGCGACGCTGCTCGGCGAGGACTTGCTCGCCATGGCCCCGCACGAGCGCGCGGCCGCCGGGCTGTTCATCGGCTTCCAGTACCCGGTGGAGATCCCGGGCGTGAGCAACGTCCAGTTCCTGCGCTCGGCCGTGAACGCGCAGCGGACCGCGCGCGGGGAGGCGGAGCTGTCCGCGGGCGACTTTCTGCGGCTGGCCCGCGCGCAGGGCTCCGCCCTCGGTGTCGACATGGAGATGCTGAAGCGGCCGGTGAACGTCGGCTTCTCCGGCGGCGAGAAGAAGCGCGGCGAGATGGTGCAGATGGGAATTATCGACCCCAAGGTCGCAATCCTCGACGAAACGGACAGCGGGCTCGACATCGACGCCTTGCGCGTCGTGGGCGACGGTATCAACCGGATCATGCGGCGCCCCGACAAGGCGGTGCTCCTGATCACCCACTACCAGCGGCTGCTCGACTACGTCCGGCCCGACTTCGTCCACGTTCTCTCCGCCGGACGCATCGTGCGCTCGGGCGGGGCGGAGCTGGCGCATGAGCTCGAGCGCGAGGGCTATGGGGCGGTGGCGGCGTGACGCTCGCGCTGCCCACCGCGCGCACCGAAGGTTGGCGCTGGTCGGATCTGTCGGGCCTGCCGGCGCTCGCCGAGGCGCGGCCGTCGGGCGCGCTGCCCGACGCGCTGCCCTGGCTCGACCTGCCCGGCGAGCGGCTGCTGTTCGTAGACGGAGTGCTGCAGCAAGGCTCGGCCGCAGTGGGCGAGCTGCCGCACGCGAGCGACCATCCGCTCGGGCGGCTCGCGGGCGCGCTCGGGCCGCGCCTCCACGTGCGGGGGCGGGATGCTATCGCACTCCAGATCGTCCACGTCTCCACCGGCGGCGCGGACCATCTGCCGCTGGAGCTGCTGGTCGACGCGGGCGCGACCGCCGCCGTGGTCGAGACCTTCGTCGGCGAGGGCTGGACCAACCGCGCGACCCGGCTGCGCGTGGCAAAGGGCGCGCGGCTCGACTGGGCGCGGCGCACGCTCCGCAGCGGCGGCTTCGTCAGCGTCAGCGACGACGTGGAGGTCGCGGCCGGAGCGCGCTTCGTGCTGGCCCAGCTCGTCGCGGGCGCGGGCGACAGCCGCCTCGACCCGACCGTCAAGGTTACGGGCGGGGACGCGCACGCTGCGGTCGGCGGGGCGCTCCTCGCGCGGGCTAGCCAGCGCCACGACGCCCAGGCGCTCGTGCGCCACGCGGTGCCGGACGGGACGTCGAACCAGCTGTGGCGGCTGGTCGCCGACGAGCGCGCCACCGCCTCCGCCGCCGCCCGCGTCGAGGTCGCGCGCGACGCGCAGCGGACAGACGGGTCGCAATCGCTCCGTGCGCTGCTGCTCGCGCGCACGGCGACCGCGAACCTCAAGCCCGAGCTGGAGATCTTCGCCGACGACGTGAAATGCGCGCACGGCGCGACCGTCGGCGAGCTCGACCAGCGGGCGCTCTTCTATCTCGCGTCGCGCGGGGTCCCGCCGGCGCCGGCGCGCGCGCTGCTGACGCGCGCCTTCGTCGCCGACGCCTTTGCCGGGATCGAGGATGAGGTTGTGCGCGAAGCCTTCGTCGCCGACGCGGACCACTGGCTGGGGACCCTGGCATGAGCGTGATCGACCTCTTGAAGCCCGCCGGGAGCACCGAGCGCCCGCTCGACGCGCTCGCCGACTTCCCCGCGATCCCCGCCGGCTGGTCCTACCTCGACACCGCCGCCACGGCGCAGAAGCCCAAGCCCGTGCTCGACGCGATCGCGCGCGCCTACGGCGAGACCTACGCCACCGTGCACCGCGGCGTGTACGCGCGGTCGGCGGAGATGACGCTGGCGTACGAGGCGGCGCGGCGGCGGGTGGCGGAGTTCCTGGGCGGGCAGCCGGACGAGATCGTTTTCGTGCGCGGGGCGACGGAAGCGATCAACCTCGTGGCAGCCAGTTGGGCGATGACCCAGCTCCGCGCCGGCGACCGCATCCTGCTCTCGCAGCTCGAGCACCACAGCAATATCGTGCCGTGGCAGATGGCGGCGGAGAAGGTGGGCGCACACATCGACGTCGCGCCGCTCGACGCCGACGGCGGCATTGACCTCGACGCGGTCGAAGCGATGCTCACGGAGCGGCACAAGCTGGTGGCGCTGAACCACGTCTCCAACGTGCTCGGCTCCGTGCTCGACGCGCCGCGCGCTTGCGCGCTGGCCCACCGCGTCGGCGCGAAAATCCTGCTCGACGGCTGCCAGAGCGCGCCCCGCCTGCCGGTCGACGTGGCGGCGCTCGGCTGCGACTTCTACGTCTTCTCCGGGCACAAGCTCTACGGGCCGACCGGCATCGGCGTGCTGTGGGCTAGAGCGGAGCTCCTGGAGGCGATGCCGCCGTGGCAGGGCGGCGGGGCGATGATCGACCGGGTCTCGTTCGCGCGCACCACCTACGCGCCGCCGCCCGGCCGGTTCGAGGCGGGGACGCCGCACATCGTCGGCGCGCTCGGCCTCCACGCGGCGATCGATTACGTTGAGGATATCGGACGCGAACGCATCCACCGGCACGAGGCGGCGCTGGTCGCCCACGCGCGCGACGCGCTGCGCGGATTGAACAGCGTGCGGCTGCTCGGCCCGGCGAACTCGGCAGGCATCGTCTCCTTCACGGTGGAGGGGGTGCACCCGCACGACGTCGCCACCATCTTGGATGAAGGCCGGGTGGCGATCCGCGCGGGGCATCACTGCGCGCAGCCGCTGATGGAATATCTGGGGCTGCCGGCCACGGCGCGGGCGAGCTTCGGGGTGTACAACGGGCCGGCGGACGTCGACGCGCTGGTGCGCGGGATCGAGCGGGTGGCGAGGATTTTCGGATGAACGAAGAGCGGAGCTTCAGCGTGGAGGAGGTGGACGAGGCGCCTACCCCGGCGCGCGCGCGCGTTGATCGCAAGATCGACTATCTCGAAGGCTTTCTGGCGAAAAAGCCCGCCGAGGACGACCCGGCCGAGCCGGGTGGGAACCTGCACGAGGCGGTGGTGGACGCGCTCAAGGAGATCTACGACCCCGAGATCCCCGTGAACATCTACGACCTTGGACTGATCTACGGCGTGGAGATCGGGCCGGAGAACCACGCGGTGGTCACCATGACGCTCACCACCCCGCACTGCCCGGTGGCGGAATCGATGCCCGCGGAAGTCGAGCTGCGCGTCGGCTCCGTGCCGGGCGTCGGCTTCGCGGAAGTGAACCTGGTGTGGGACCCGCCGTGGGACCCGGCAAAGATGAGCGACGAGGCGCGGCTCGAACTGGGGATGTTGTGATGGCCACCGCGATTAAAGAACGCCCCGCCGCCGTGCGGCTCACCCCCTCGGCCGAGGCGCGCGTCGCCGCCCTGATGGCGCGCGCGCCCGACGGCGCGATCGGGGTCAAGCTGTCCACCCCGCGCCGCGGCTGCTCCGGCCTCGCCTACTCGGTCGACTACGTTACGGAAGCGGCGAAGTTCGACGAGCGGATAGAGACGCCCGCCGGCTCCTTCTTCATAGACGCCGCGTCCGTGCTCTACCTGATCGGTTCGACAATGGACTGGGTGGAGGACGATTTCACTGCGGGCTTCGTGTTCCAGAACCCCAACGCCAAGGGCGCGTGCGGCTGCGGCGAGAGCTTCACCATTTAGGTTGCAATTCGCAACGGGCATGCGCTACGCTCCGCGCGCAAGGAGCACGCGATGTTCGACCGGATCGCCTGGGGGCTGCTCGCCGCCGTCCACCTCCTCCCCGCGCTGGCGCTGTTCCGGCCTGGAACGATGCCGGCGCTCTACGGGGTGGAGCCGGCGGGCGCCGCCGGGCTGCTGATCCAGCACCGCGCCGCGCTGTTTCTCGCGGTGCTCGCGGGCTGCGTGTGGGCGGCGTTCGACGCCAGGGCCCGGCCGCTCGCGGCGGCGGTGGCCGCGATCAGCCTACTGTCCTTCCTGATCCTCTACGCGCGCGCTGGGTCGCCGGCCGGCCCGCTGCGCCGGGTCGCGGTGGTGGACTTGGCCGCGCTGCCGCTGCTGTTGTGGGTCGCCTGGCGCGCGTGGGGCGGCGCTACAGCCCCAGCGTGAACCGCACCGCCGCGCCGTAATCCGCGTCCGCCGCGGCGACGTGCCCCGGCTGGCGGCGCGCGAACAGGTTGGCGTCGAACCAGCCGCCCGCGACGCCCTGCGCCGAGTAGCCGAGCTCGCCCACCAGCTCGCGGCCCGACGGCGTCAAGTTCAGCAGCCGGTCGCCGTAGCCGACCCCGCCCGTCGCGTAGTCGTAGGAGGTCGGTAGGCGGAAGTTCAGCCCGCCGCCCCCCACCCGCAGCGGCTGCGCCACGCGCAGGCCCAGCCGGTCGCCCGCGGCGAACAGCCCCGCCCGGCTCAGGTCGAAGGAGAAGGCGGTGGAGCGCAGCGCGCCCCCGCCGAGCAGCGGGCTCGCGCCGGGCGTGGTCCGCCCCGAACGCCAGCTCGCGCCCAGGCTCCAGCCCGCGCCGAGTTCGGCCGCGGCGGCGGCGTCCGTGAACCAGCTCGTCGCGCCCGCGCCGCCGCCGAGCGCGGGGCCGAGCCGGCCGCCGAGCATCGTCTCCTCCTCTTGCAGTCGACTGAGCCCCACCGACGCGCGGACAGGGCCGGAGGCGCGGTCCACCGACAAGCCGGTCGAACGGTAGCGCGCTTCGCCGCGGCGGGCCAAGCCGAGCACCTCGCCCCCTTCGGTCGACGCGGTGACGCCCAGCGCGCCGAAGCGCCGGCGCACCGCAGCGGCCGTTCCTTGCAGCGCGGCGAAGCCGGCCCGCGCGCCCGGCTCGTCGG
>CADCVW010000086.1 GCA_902806235.1 uncultured Sphingomonadaceae bacterium
CAGCGCCGCCGGCCGCGCCGCGCGGGCCGCGGGCGGGGGGCGCGGGGCCGAGGCGCTTGGAAAAGTTGACCCCCGTGCGCAGCTCGCGCCGGTCGGCGCGGGCGAAATTGACGGGGCGGGCGTCCACGCTCCGCAAGACGCCCGCGGCGTCGCGGGCGAAGCGTTCGGGGAAGGCCCTCTCGATCTCCGGCGTGGCGGCGGGGAAGCCGGCGATGACGTCGCGGACGCGGCTCTGGTTATAATCCACGCTGAAAGTGAGGTCCCGCTCGACGGACGGACGGAAGGTCGCGCCCAGCTTCAACGCGCGGCGGCTGTCGGCGCGGAGCAGCGAGTTGCCGCCGTCCGTGCGCTCGACCAGCGCGGTCTCGCTGCGGGAAAGATCGAAGACGCGGACGCCGGGGGTGCGGAGCACGGGATCGCCGAGCTGCTGGACGGTGGGCGCGCCCTTCTCGTCGGTGACGGTCAGGAGCAAGCGGAGCGCGCGGAACGGCGTCCAGTTGAGGCCGTAGCCGCGCGAGCGGAGCGTGCCGAAGTCGGACAAGCGTTCGACCTCGCCGTTGAGGTTGAGCGACAAGCGGCCGAGCGCGGGAAGCGGGCCGTCCTTGCTGTCGGTGAGCGGCAGCTCCAGGTTGAACTGGGCGGCGGCGCGGTCGCGGGATAGGTCCGTGTCCGTCCTGCCGGTCGCGCGGACGCTGCGGGCGTCGAAGCGGAGCAGCTCGCCGCCGAGGCGGAGGCTGGCGCGCAGGGGACCTGCGGGGAGGCGGAGCACGGGGCCGCTCGCGGTGGCGTCGGCGGTCGCGGAAGTGCGCGCGGAGCGGCCGCGGTCGGCGAAGAAGGCGGTGCCCGCCTCGTCCAGGCCGCGGTCGGTCTCCGTGCGCACCGTGGCGCGCTCTCCCGCGCCGGTGACCGACCAGCGCCAGTCGCCCGCGTCCCCGTTCAGCGACAGGCCGAGGCGGCCGGTGCGCGACGCGGTCTCGCGGCGGAGCGGGCCGAGGGCGTCGATCAGCTCGGGTGTCAGCGGGGCATCATCGAGCAAGCCCAGCCGGGCGCGCCTGTCGTCGGCGTCGTAGCGCGCGGAGAGCGCGGCGGAGGCGGAGCCCAGCGGGCGGGCGAGCGTCGCGCCGAGCGAGAGCGCCTCGGCGGCGGGGAGCAGCGTGCGGAACGGGCGCTCGTCGCGCGCCTCGCCGGCGGCGAGCGGGATGCTCCGCTCGCTCTCCAGCAGCGCGCCCTGCCGTTCGTAGTCGCCGCTAAGGGTCAGGCGGTTGTCGCGGCGGATGCGGGTGAGGCTCGCTTCCGCCTCGCCCGCCGGGCGGCCGCCATCGGTGGCGAGGCCAGCCTCGAGCTCGGCGGCCAGCGCCCCAAACCGTCGCCGCAGGACGAAGTTCACCACGCGCTGATCGGCGCGGTAGCCGTAGCGCAGCGCGACCTCCTCCGGCAGCACGTCGACGCGCTCAATCGCCTCGGGCGGCAGGTCGCGGATCTCGGAAAAGCCAGAAATGCGGCGGCCGTTGAGGAGCACCACCGGCCCGCCGTTGCCGCGGCCGGCCCCGCTGCGGGTCTGGGGAGCAAGTTCGGCCAGCAGTTCGGCGAGGTTAGAGACGCCCAGCGCGCGGACGTCGCGGGCGTCGAGCTGGAGCTCGGGCGCGACGTCGCCGACCACGCCGCCGCGGTCGCGGTTGGCGGTGACGACGATCCGGTCCTCGCCCGCGTCGAGCGGGTCGGCGGGCTCGGCCGGCGGGGTGGCCGGCGGGGCGACGGCCTGGGCGAGGATGGGGACGGACGGGAGGAGAAGGAGCGTGGCGAGGAAGGTGCAGTGAGTGGCGAAGCTTGGCAAGATGGGCTCCCATGCTCTCTCCTTTCAGGGGAGAGGAGCGAGACTTAGGCCTCGCGCCAGCGACAGCTTAATCGCAGCGGAGATGGGCTGAGCCGATAGTTTTCAGCTCGCCCCCCCCTTTCAACCCTCTCCCTCGGCAGGGACCCCATGCAAAGTGATACTTTGCTTGGGACCCAAGGGAGAGTGCTTTTCGGTCGCGCTCTGCTTAGGGGATTCTTTGAACCTCGGCTTCTGTCACGCCACGCTCAGCCGCACGTCCACGTTGTTGCGGGTGGCGTTGCTGTACGGGCAGACCTGGTGCGCGGCGTCGACCAGCTGCTGCGCCTGCTCGCGCGCCATGCCGGGCAGGTCGACCTTGAGGTCGATGTCGAGCCCGAAGCCGCCCTCCGAACGCGGGCCGATGCCGACCGTAGTAGTGACCTGCGCGTCTTCCGGCACCTTGAGCTTCTGCGAGGGCGCCACCGCCTTCATCGCGCCGAGGAAGCAGGCGGAATAGCCCGCGGCGAACAGCTGCTCGGGGTTGAGCCCCTCGCCGCCCCCGCCGCCGAGCTCCTTGGGCGTGGACAGCTTGACGTCGAGCTTGCCGTCGTCGGTGCGGGCCTGGCCTTCGCGGCCGCCGATGGCGGAGCCGGTGGCGCGGTATTTGACGTCGACGGGCATGATCTTCCTCCTGAAATGAAGTCGGGCGTTTAAAGCGGGAGCAGCGGCCGTGTTCCTTCCATGGAGCGGACGACGACGCCGCGCGTAAGGTGGGGATGACCCAAGGCATCTTCCCCACCTTCTTCCTGTCCGGCTTTGAATGCTCGACCTTTGCCTGGAAGGACCGCGGGCGGCGCGACCTGGCGGCGGAGCTCCAACATTACGCCCAGGCCGACGCGGATTACGCGATGCTCCGCCCGCTCGGCATCGCGGTGGCGCGCGAAGGCGTGCCGTGGCCGATGATCGACCGGGGCGGTTCGTTCGACTTCTCGAGCATCGACCCTTTCCTGGACGCGCAGCGCCGCCACGGCGTGCTGCCGGTGTGGGACCTGTGCCACTACGGCTACCCGGACGGGCTCGACCCGCTGGGCCACGACTTCGCCCCGCGCTTCGCCGCCTACGCCAAAGCGGCGGCGCGCTATGTGGGCGAGCGGGCGCACCACGGGCCTCTCTGCTTCACGCCGATGAACGAGCCGACCTTCTGGGGCTACATGGGCGGCGAGTGGGGGTGGTGCGCGCCGTTCGGGGGGTCGGCCGATTATCGCCGCCGCTTCACCGCCGCGCTCGCCCGCGCCGACCTGGCGGCGGTCCGCGCGATCCGCGAGGATTTTCCGGACGCGCGGATGGTGCACATCGACCCGCTGATCTGGGTGGTCCCGCCGCGCGACCGGCCGGACCTGGCGGAAGCGGCGCGACGCGAGAGCTACGACGATGCCTATCTCGCCTGGGACATCATTTCAGGGTTGAAGATGCCCGAGCTCGGCGGGAGCCCGGAAGCGATCGATATCCTGGGCTTCAACAACTACAGCTTCGGCCAGATGGAGTATCGGGAGGGCGGTCCGCACGCGGCGCTGCCGCCCGGCGACGACCGCATTCGCCCGTTGTGCGACCTCGTGGAGGAGGCGTGGCGCAAGTACGAGCGCCCCTGCATCATCGCAGAGACGTCCGGGCTGAGGGGCGGGCGGCCCGACTGGTTGAACGACGTGGCGAGCGAGAGCCTGGCGGCGGTGCGGCGCGGGGTGGACCTGCACGGGGTATGCCTGTTCCCTGCAGTGGACATGACCGACTGGCACAGCGGCGAGTGGCTGCACAACGGGATCGCGGACGTGGAGCCGCAGGCGGACGGGGTGCTGCGGCGGGTGCCGTTTACGCCCTACGTCGAAGCGCTGCATCGGTGGCAGCGGAAGCTGAATCGGGCGACCGAGTTAGACGCGGACTCTTACGATCGGGCGGTGAATTTGAGCGAGATCAGGGGGGCGGCGCGGCGGTTAGAGGTGGAGGGGGACGCGGACTGGCACTAATCAGCGTCCGAAAGTGCAGGCCTGCGGCGGTTAGGGCCGAACGTTGACGCGAGGCCTGCCCGGGCTCACCCACTCGCCGTGGTACCCCGGCGGACCGCGCTCGCCATGTTGCTGGCTATACAGCCTTCGACCGCCGTCCCTTGGGGCTGCCGATCACCGGAGAAGATCACGGAACGGGAGCTTTGTTATCGCATGAAGGCTCTGACCCTCATCGCTCGCGGGCGGGTGGTCACGGTGCGCTACCCGGTCGGGTGCCGAATCGCGCCGCTTCGCTGGGCCTACTCGCTCGTGGGGGCGCGGCTCCCGGTCACCTACTCAGTGAATGTCCGACGAACGTTCTGGGGTCAGCCTGTTGCAACAAATCAAGTAGCCCAGCGGCAGCTCGTGGATTGGGACGGCTGCAAGCCGTTGGGTTCAGCGGCTTGCGAACCGCCGTTGCCGCGCGGTGACGCATTGTGGGTGCTCCATCGCATGCCGAACGGGGAGCGGCAGTACGGCGGCCGTTGCGGCCTCACGTTCGCGCTGTACTACTTGGCCATAGCCCGATGGGATGCTCGCCCGACCGGGTCGTGAATGCCGGCCAAGGGTCGGAAGCAACCACCGGTGCTTATTCCCCATCCCCCAACGCCTCCTCGATCGCCCGCACCACCTCCGGCGCGTCCGGCGCGGTGCGGGGGGCGAAGCGGGCGCGGACGCGGCCGTCGCGGCCGAGGAGGAACTTCTCGAAATTCCAGCTGACGCCGGCGGCGCCGTCGGCGCCGACGCCGGTCAGGCGCAGGAGGCCGCCCATCAGGCTCGGCGCGGCGGTGCCCTCCGGCCGGGGGCGGGCCTCGGTGAGCGCACGGTAGAGTGGGTGCTGGGCGGGGCCCTTCACGCTCAGCTTGCCGAACATGGGGAAGCTCACGTCGAAGCGGGTCGAGCAGAAGGCGGCGATCTCCGCCTCCGTGCCGGGCTCCTGGCCCATGAAGTCGTTGGACGGAAAGCCGAGCACGGCGAAGCCGCGCTCCCTGAACCTGCGGTGGAGCGCTTCGAGCGCCTCGTATTGCGGGGTCAGCCCGCATTTGGAGGCGACGTTGACGACCAGCAGCACCTGGCCCGCGTGGTCGGCGAGGCTGGCGGGGGTCCCGTCGATGCGAGACAGCGGGATTGTGCGGAGGTCGGTCGCCATGCGCGGGGCCTTCGGCCAAGCGGCGGCAGAGGGCAAGGGGCGGTCCCGCGGACGGGACCGCCCCCCGGGGCGTCAGGCGACGAACTGCTCCTGCGCGAAGCCGGCCGCGCCGGGCGACTGGACCACCGCGACTTGGGCGAAGTCGGCCACGCCGAGCAGCGTCGCCTCCCCGCCGTCGTCGAAGAGGAGGATCAGGTCGGCCCGGCCGTCGCCGTCGACGTCCGCGGTGCGGCGGCCCGCGATCATCACGCCGTCGAGGACGAGCTGGTCGTCGCCCGCGCGGTAGTCGGCGATCACGTCCCGCCCGCCGCCGCCGGCGAACAGGAAGCGGTTGGCCCCGGTGCCGCCGACCAAGCGGTCGTCGCCCGCGCCGCCGAACAGCAGGTCCGCGCCGTTGCCGCCGGACAGGAGGTCCGCGCCCGCGCCGCCGTCGAGCCGGTCGTCGCCGTTGCCGCCCTCCAGCTGGTCGCGGCCGGCCCCGCCGAACAGGCGGTCGACGCCGTTGCCGCCGGACAGCGTGTCCTGCCCCGCGCCGCCGTCGAGCGTGTCGTCGCCGTTGCCGCCGTCGAGCCGGTCTTGGCCGTCGAGCCCGCGCAGCCGGTCGGCACCGTTGCCGCCGGACAGGACGTCCTCGCCGCCCGTGCCGTCGAGCAGGTCGTCGCGGCCGCCGCCGGTGACGGTGATGCCGTCGGCAACGCCCGTCACGGTGACGGTGACGACCGCGGTGCTGGTCAGCCCCCCTTCGTCCGTCACCGTGTAGGCGAAGCGGTCGGTCGCGATCGCGCCGAGGGCGAGCCCGTCGAAAGCATCGGCGTCGGCGACGTAGCGCAGGGTGCGCGACGCCGCGTCGAAGACGAGGCTGCCGAGCGTGCCGGAACCGTTCACCGCGCCGATGGAGAGGGTCGTCCCCGCGTCGGGATCGGCGTCGTTGCCGAGCAGCAGGTCGTAAAGGTTGGCGCTGGTTGCGTCCTCCGCCACGGCCACCGCGTCGACGGTCGCGGTCGGGGCCTCGTTGACGTTCGCGACGGCGACCTGGACCTCCGCGTCAGTGAACGCGCCGTCCGGGTCGGTGGCGCGAACGACGAGGGTGCGGGTCGCGCCCGCCTCGAAGTCGAGCGGGAAGCGGGTGGTGAGCGCGCCGGTGGCGGCGTCCACGACGAACTGGTCGACCACGCCGCCGACGAGGCTGTAGAGGACGCGGTCGCCGTCCGGGTCCGTGGCGGCGACCGTGCCCGCGGCGGCGCCCGCCGGCGCGTTCTCCGCGACGGCTCCGCCGGTCAGCGTGACTGGGTTCGGCGCGTCGTTCGGGATGAACAGGCGGGCGAGCAGCGGGTCGTGGTCGGTCGGCCGGGCGGCGGCGTCCGCCACGTCCGAGTTGCGGTGCACCGCGTCGAACTGGACGCCGTCGAGCAGCGCGGTCGAGACGAGTAGGTTGTCGAGCGCCTGGAGGTTGCCCTCGAACGAATAAGAGTAGCGCTCGGCGGCGGGGAGCAGCTCGAGGAGGTTGGTGAGGCCCGCCGACTCAATCTGGTTCGACACCGGCTCGAAGTAGAAGCCGTTGAAGTCGCCGAGCACCGCGACGTTCTTGCCTTCGCCGAGCGAGAGGACGAAGTCGCGCACCGCCGCGCTCTGCGCGACGCGGGCGGACTCGCCGCCGAGTACCTGCGGCTGGACCGCCCCCGTCAGGGCGGAGCTGCCGCCGCGCGAGGTAAAGTGGACGTTGACCAGGGTCACCGCCTCGCCGTTAAACAGGAAGTCGCCGACCAGCGGGCGGCGGGTGCCGGCGAAGGCATCGGCTTGGATCAGCTGAAGGCTCCCGTCCACCAGGGACGTCCGCTCGGGGTTGAACAGGAAACCGTTGCGGATGTTGCCGTTGGGCTCGCCGCCCGTGCTGTTGTTGGCGGCCGGCGCGATCTCCGCGTATGAATAGCGCGGTCCGCCCGCGGCGACGATCGCGTCGATCAGCTTCTGCGCGGTGGCCTGGCCGCTAAAGTTGTTCCCGTTGCCCGCGCCGTCGGCGTCCTGGATCTCCTGCACGGCGAGCACGTCGGGCGCGCGCAGGCCCGCGACAATGTCCTGCGCCAGCGCGTCGAACTTCGCTTGGGGGTCGCGCGGGTCGAGGTTGAGCAGGTTGTAGGTGGCGACCGTCAGATGGTCCTTGTCGCCGGCGAGGAGCGCCGTCGTCTCCGGGTTCACCGTGACGTCGGCGACGGGGCCGATCGGGCGGGTGACCAACAGTTCGTAGGATTGGAAGCTGTAGGAGATCACGCCGGTCACGTCGCCCAGCCGGTCGCCCTGAGTGAAATCCAGGTCCGTGTTGAACAGGCCGTCGTCGTCGTCGATCTGCAGGCGTTCGGGGTTGAAGTCGTTCGCACCGATTGATACGCCGCCGCGCTCGGCGAGGCCGGGCTGGCCGGCGCTCGCCGTGACGTCCGCGCCGCGGTCGGCGACCACGAAGGTCTCGCCGAAATCGTTGCTGTTGGCCACTACCTGCGCGTCGCGCACGGTGACGAGCATCCCTTCGAGCGACTCGTAGAAGTCGAGGCCGTCGCTGGTCGGCTGGAAGGCGGTGAAGCCGTCGTCCTCGATCAATTCCGTCGGTGGTAGGCGGCCGCCCCGACCGATAACGGTGGCCGCGACCTCGCCGGTGCCGGTGACGGCGACGCGCCCGCCCGCCGCCGCGCTCGCGTTGAGCTGGGTGACGGTGAGGTTACCGTTGTTGTTGGCGGGCAGGAACTCCTGCACGGTGCCCGACACGCGCACAGTCTGGCCGACCGTCACGCCCGGCGCGGTCGAGGTGAAGACGAGGATCGCGTCCGACGTGCGGACGTCGCCGTCACCGGTCGGATCCTGTAGATAGAAGCCATTGGTGTCGACGGCGGTGACGACGCCGGTGGTGGTGACCGTCTGGCCCGCGAAGGCGGAACGGTGGCCCGCGCCCTGAATGGCGAAGATGGGGGTGTCCGACACGTCGTCGTTGGTGATCGTACCTACCGCCGCCGCGTCGGTGAGCCCCGCGCCGCCCGTCGGTGCGGACAGGGTGACGCCAAGCGTTTCGTTAGCCTCCGTTACGACGTCGCCGCGGACGGCGAGGGTGATGGTCTTGCTCGTCTCGCCGTCGGCGAAGCTGACGGTGCCAGCGAGCGGGGCGCCGGGGGCGAGGTCGTCCGCGTTCGCCGTGTCGAAGGTGACGGAATAGTCGGCGGTCACCGCGCCGGACAAGCCGCCCGCGCGCGTGACGGTGAAGGCGAGCGCGGCCGCGCCACCCTCGTCGCCTTCGACCACGCTCGCGTCGGCGATCGACAGGCTGCCAGGGCCGGAGGTGGGCAGCGGCTGGCTGGCGACGCGAATGTCGTCAATGCCGACGTACTCGTCATTGCCGACGGCGTTGGTGGTCATGATCCGGACCTGCACCTGCGGCTGGTTGTCGACGGCGGCCGGCAGAGCGATCGACAGCGGCGTGACCTGCGTCGCCAGGCTCGGCCCGGTGGTGGCGTCGGCGACGTAGCCGCCGTCGAGGTTGGTCCACGCACCCGAAGCGCCGATACGATACTGCACGGCGACCTGCTGCTGGGCGTTGTCGGCCGAACCATCCAGATCGCGCAGATTGACGGAGAAGACGAGGTTCTGCCGCCCGCTGGCGTTCAGGAACAGCACAATGAAGGGCGCGTCGGCCGTGCCGGACCCGGTCAGCGCGACGGTCGGGTTGGCGATCTCGAACTCGGCCACGCCACCGGTGTTGAACGTGTTGGGGTTGGCCTGGTTAGCGTTGACGTCGACCACCTCGCCGGTCGCGGCCGCCGTCAGCGTGGTCGGATTCGTTCCCGTCCCCGCCGTGACGTCATCGCCACGGTAGCCGACGATGCTCGGTACATTGTTCCAGTTGTCGTCCGCCGCGATCAGCCCGGTGTTCGACCAATCTTGGAAGAAGTCGCCCGACGAAAGGTTGAAGTAAACGCTGCTCATGCCCGTCCCCATTCCGTTCGCGCGGCGGCGCGGGGCACGGCGCTCCGCCCCCGCTCCGCCGTCGCGCCTTGACCTTGGTGGGCCGCCCGCCGGGCCGCTCCCCCCGTCGGCCGAGTCACGGCCGGACGCGAGGAGCAGCTAACGGGTGTTTAGGGCTTTTTCATTACAATTCAGTCGCGCGACCGCCACGTTGAGCGCGCGAGCAGCGCTAGCCCCGCGAGCCCCGCGCCGACGAGCAATGGCTTGGCGACGGACGACTTCTGCGCTTGCCGTTCCTGATAGCCCGGCTCGGCCATGCTTCGGTGCTGCTTGGCGGTAAGGATCGCCGGGGTGACGGCGGCGACGGAGGTCATCACCTTGTTCTTGAGCCCGTGGACCACCTGGTCCTGGCCCTGCATCATCGCCTGGTAGCCGGTCGCGGCGACGTCGGCCGCGGGGTCCTTCTTGCCCTGGCCGACCTGCGTGTCGTCGAGCCCCGCGCGGTGGAAGAACTCGGTTTCCGTCGCGCCCGGCATCAGGTTGGTGACGGTGACGCCCGAGTCCTTCAGCTCCTCGCGCAGCGCCTCGGCGAAGCTGTCGATGAACGCCTTGGTGCCGTTGTACACCGCCTGGAACGCGCCGGAGATGTAGCCGGCAATGGAGCCGGTGAACAGGATTCGGCCCGCGCCCCGGTCGCGCATCCCGCGGGCGACCGCGTGGACGAGGTGCAGCGTGCCGGTGACGTTGGTGTCGACGACGTGGCGCGCCGCTTCCCATTCCTGGTCGAGGAAGGCGCCGCCGAGCCCGTGGCCGGCGTTGGCGAAGAGCAGCGCCACCGGGCGGCCGCCGACCGCGGTGACCAGCCGGTCGACGCCTTCGGAGCGGGCGAGGTCGGCTTCCACCGTTTCAACGGACACGCCCGCGCCGCGCAGCTCGGACGCGGCCTCGTCGAGGGAGCGGTCAGCGGCGAGCAGGAGGTCGTGCCCGTCGCGGGCGGCGAGGCGGGCGAGCTCGAGCCCGATGCCGGACGATGCCCCGGTGACGAGGGCGAGGGGGCGGGCGGTGGCCATGGGTGGAGTGCTCCGGGGAGATTGAGGATGCTGCCCGCGCCAACCGTCCGGGCCTGGGAGCGTTCCCGCCGTCGACTGGGCGAAGCGGGGAAGAACTTAACAAAGCTCTTCCCCTCCGCCCGCCCCTCCCCTATATGCGCCGCATACCACAGCATCGTCGGGATAGGGCGCGCCGTCGCGCAGCGCGCCCAACGGATGGGCGGGCTGAGGATTTATCGGACGCTGAAGGCTGCGGCTCTCCCGGGGGCGCGCGGCCTTTCGCGTATCGGCGCTCCCACTGATCACGAGGCAGCACGCTCCCCATGGCCACCCAGCCCGACATCCTCGCCCACGACGCCAAGGCCCAGGCCCGCGGCTCCGGCGTTAAGCGCATCCGCAAGATCTTCGGCAACATTCACGAAGTTTCCAGGATGCCGAACCTGATCGAGGTGCAGCGCGAAAGCTACGAGCAGTTCCTCCGTTCGCGCCCGCAGGACGGTTACGTCTCCGGGCTGGAGAAGACGCTGCGCTCCGTGTTCCCCATCCGCGACTTCGCGGGCACGGCCGAGCTCGACTTCGTTCATTACGAGCTGGAGGATCCCAAGTACGACGTGGAGGAGTGCCGCCAGCGCGGCATGACCTACGCGGCGCAGATGCGCGTGACGCTGCGCCTCATAGTGTTCGAGGTGGATCCCGACACCGAGACCCGCTCCGTGCTCGATATCAAGGAGCAGGACGTTTACATGGGCGACATGCCGCTGATGACGAAGAACGGCACGTTCATCGTCAACGGCACCGAGCGCGTGATCGTCAGCCAGATGCACCGCTCGCCGGGCGTGCTGTTCGACCATGACCGCGGCAAGACCCACGCTTCGGGCAAGTATCTCTTCGCCGCCCGCGTCATCCCGTACCGCGGCTCGTGGCTCGATT
>CADCVW010000087.1 GCA_902806235.1 uncultured Sphingomonadaceae bacterium
TGCGCGGGCGGCGGCGCGGCGTAGCTCGGCCCTGCCTTGTCGGGCGCGGCGGGTGCCGGCCCTCCCCCGCCTTGCGTCCACGCGCCGAGCGCGGCGGCCGAGGGCTGGCGCGTCACGCGGAACCCCGCCTCGTCCAGCGCGCGCCGGAGCCCGCCGACGATCAAGCCGCGCACGGCGGCGGCGTCGCGAAAGCGGACCTCCGTCTTGGCTGGATGGACGTTCACGTCGACCTCGTCGGCCGGCAGCTCAAGGAACAGGGCGGCGACGGGGTGCCGGTCGCGGGCGAGCAGGTCCTGATAAGCGGCGCGCAGCGCGCCGACGAGCAGCCGGTCCTTCACCGGGCGGCCGTTGACGAACAGATATTGGTGGTCGGCGACCCCTCGGTGGAAAGTGGGCAGCCCGGCGATCCCGCCGAGCGTCACGTTGTCGCGCTCGTATTCGACCGCCACCGCATTTTCGGCCAGCCCCGGGTCGAGCAGCCGCGCCACCCGGGCCGGGCACTCGTCGCCGGGGCTGAGCTGGATCGTCCGCCGCCCGTCGTGCTCCAGCGCGAAGCCTACGTCCGGCCGCGCCATCGCCAGCCGGCGCAGATTGTCCACGCACGCCGCGTACTCCGCCTTGGCCGAGCGCAGGAACTTGCGCCGCGCCGGCACGTGGGCGAACAGCCCTTCCACCCGCACCCGCGTACCGGGCGGCAGCGCGGCGGGCCCCTCGGCGGCGGTCGCCCCGTGGTCGACGCGCAGCATCCAGCCGTCCTGCCCGCGCGGGCGCGACTCAAGCGTGATGGTGGAAACGCTGGCGATGGACGGCAGCGCCTCGCCGCGGAAGCCCAGGGTGGCGACCCGCTCGATGTCCTCGCCCGGCAGCTTGGAGGTTGCGTGGCGTTCCAGCGCCAGCGCGAGCTCCGCGCGCGGCATGCCGCAGCCGTCGTCAACCACCTCGATCAGCTCGATCCCGCCGCCGCCCAGCCGCACCGACACCTGGCGGGCGCCCGCGTCCAGCGCATTCTCGACCAGTTCCTTCATCGCGCTGGCCGGTCTTTCCACCACTTCGCCCGCCGCGATGCGGTTGACGAGGTAGGTGGGGAGGCGGCGTATTGACATCACGCCTCCATCTACCCCATCCGCCATGCCATTGCGACCTTCCGGCCACAGTCGCCGAAGATTCGTCGCCTGCCTCGTTTCGAGACAAGTAGGACCACCTTTTCAATGTCTTGGATGCGTTTCTTCAAGTTCATGTCCCACGACATGGCAATCGACCTCGGCACGGCCAACACTGTGGTCTACGTCCGCGGGCGGGGCATCGTGCTGAACGAGCCGTCCGTGGTTGCCATTGAAACGATCAACGGCGTAAAAAAAGTCAAGGCGGTCGGCGACGACGCCAAGCTTATGATGGGCAAGACGCCCGACCAGATCCAGGCGATCCGGCCGCTGCGCGACGGCGTGATCGCCGACATCGACGTCGCCGAACAGATGATCAAGCACTTCATCCAGAAGGTGCACGGCCAGCGCCGCTTCCCCCGCTGGCCGGAGATCGTGATCTGCGTGCCGTCCGGCTCCACCACCGTGGAGCGCCGCGCGATCCGCGACGCCGCGTCTAACGCGGGCGCTTCCCAGGTCTTCCTGATCGAGGAGCCGATGGCCGCCGCGATCGGCGCCGACATGCCCGTCACCGAGCCCGTCGGCTCGATGGTGGTCGACATCGGTGGCGGCACCACGGAGGTCGCGGTGCTGTCCCTGCGCGGGCTCGCCTACACCACCTCCGTCCGCGTCGGCGGCGACAAGATGGACGAGTCGATCTCCAACTACATCCGCCGTAACCACAACCTGCTGATCGGCGAAGCCACCGCCGAGCGCATCAAGCACCAGGCCGGGATGGCGCACCCGCCGGAGGACGGCGTCGGCATCACCGTCCACGTCAAGGGTCGCGACCTCGTCAACGGCGTGCCCAAAGAGATCGAGATCACCCAGGCGCAGATCGCCGAGGCCTTGACCGAACCGGTGAATACCATCGTCCAGGGCGTGCGGCTGGCGCTAGAGAATACCGCGCCCGAGCTCGCGGCCGACATCGTCGACCAGGGCATCGTGCTCACCGGCGGCGGCGCGCTGCTGAAGGGCATCGACAAGGTACTGCGGGAAGCCACTGGCCTGCCCGTGACCGTGGCCGAAGATCCCCTCACCTGCGTCGCGCTCGGCACCGGCCGCGCGCTGGAGGACGAGATCTACCGCGGCGTGCTGCAGACCGCGTGACGCCGTCCGCCTCGCCCGTTCTCCGCTGACGTGACGCGGGAACGCGCGGCGCGATGCCCTCTTCCAGCCTCCGTCCCGGCTATTCGCGCCGCGCGCACTTATCCCGCTTCGTCGGCTACGTCGTCGCCGTCGTCGGCTTGGTCCTCGCCGGCCTGCTCGCCCTGCTGTCCGCGCTCGACCCGACCGGCTACGGCGCGCTGAAAGGCGTCGCGCTCGACGCCACCGCGCCCGTCAGCGCGACGGGGCGCGGCGGGGTGCGCTCGGTCGGCGACGCCGTTGCCTACCTCCGCGGCTACGTCCGGGCGGGCGACAAGAACGCGCGGCTCGAACGCGAGCTCAGGTGGGCGCGCAGCCGGGAGATGGAAGCTCGCGCGATTCTCTACGAGAACTCGCGGCTCAAGGCCCTGCTCGGCCTGCGCGACCGCAGCGCCGATGCGGTCGCGACCACGCGCATCGTCGGCTCGAGTCTCGCCGCGCAGCGCAGCTTCGCCACCATCTTCGCCGGCTCGCGCGACGGGGTGCGGCCCAACCAGCCGGTGCGCGCGCCCGAAGGGCTGATCGGCCGCGTGCTGGAGACCGGCCGGCTCGCCGCGCGGGTGATGCTGATCACGGACGGTGCGTCCGCCGTCCCCGTGCGCGGCCTGCGCGACGCTTCTCCCGCGCTCGCCGCTGGGCGCGGCGACGGAACGGTGGAGCTCCGGCCCTTGTCCGCCGGCCAGAACCCGTTCCGCGTCGGCGACGTGGTGCTCACCTCCGGCACCGGCGGCGTGTTCCCGCCGCACGTGCCGGTCGCCCGCGTGGTGCGCGCGACGCGCGACCTGACGATCGCCCGGCCGATCGCCGACCCGGGCACCGTCAACTACGTCCTCGTCCAGCGCGCCTACAGCCCCCCACCGCTCGCCCCGGTGGTCGCCGCGCCCTCCACCGCGCCGACGCCGGCCCCGGCCGTCGCCGCGCCCCTGCCCGCGCCGGCTCCGCCCGCCGATGCCGCGGCGAACGTCGTCGCGAACGCGGCCGAGTAGCGGGTGCCCCGCCTGTCTTCCACCCCGCGCGGCTTCGCGGTCAGCCCGCTGCGGGCGGCCGCGACGCCGGTCGCGACCACCCTCCTCGGTTCCGCGTGCTCGCTCCTGCCGTTCATCGCCGAATTCCCGCTGTTCCCCGACACGGGGCTGCTGATGGCGCTAGGCTGGCGGCTGCTGCGGCCCGAACTCTGGCCAGCGCGCGCCGCGCTCGGCCTCGGGCTCGCCAACGACCTGATCGTCGGGCTGCCGCTCGGCCAGTCGGCGGCGATCTGGACCGTGCTGTTCCTGCTCTGCGACCTCGCCGACCGCCGGCTCGACTGGCGCAGCTACTGGATCGAGTGGGCGGTCGCGCTGCCGCTGTTCGCGCTCGCCGTCTTGGGCGGCTGGCTGTTCGCCCTCGCCGGGGGCAGCGGCGCGTCGCTGGCCCTCTACCTTCCGCAGCTCGTCACGGCTATCATGCTGTTTCCCTTGGCCGTGCGGCTGTGCGCGGCGCTGGATCGCTGGCGACTTAACCTTTGAAGAAGCTTCGACCTTGAAGTCCTCCAAAAAGCTGATCACCGAAGCCGCGCAGGCCTTCACCTTCACGCGGCGCGCCTTCGTACTCGGGGGCGCGCATGCCGCGGTGGGCGGCGTGATCGCCACCCGCATGGCTTTTCTGTCGATCCACGAGAACGAGCATTACAAGCTGCTCTCCGAGAGTAACCGCGTCCAGCTGATCCTCGTGCCCCCGCCGCGCGGCTGGATTGTCGACCGCCACGGCAAGCCCGTCGCGATCAACCGCTCGGACTTCCGCGTCGACCTGATCCCCGACCAGATGCGCGACGGCGAGCGCACGGTAATGCGGCTGGCGCACCTTCTCTCGCTCCCGCCGGACGAGATCCGGCGCATCCGCGACGACTTGGAAGCGGCCGCCGGCTATCAGCCGGTCGAGGTCGCATCGAACCTGTCCTACGAGCAATACGCCGCCGTGACCGTGCGCCTGCCCGAGCTGCCGGGCGTCGCCCCCCAGCGCGGCTTCGCGCGCTTCTACCCGGACGGCGCGGCGGTGGGCCACCTCATCGGCTATGTCGGCATCGCCAACGCCAAGGAATATGAAGCGGAAAAGAACCCGCTGCTCATCACGCCCGGCTTCAAGATCGGCAAGGAAGGTCTAGAAAAGACGCAGGAACAACGCCTGCGCGGGATGCCGGGCGGCAAGCGGATCGAGGTCACCGCGGGCGGCAAGTTGGTGCGGGAGCTCCAGGCCAAGCCGGAGGTGTCCGGGAGCCCGCTGCCGCTCACCATCGACGCCGGGCTGCAGGCCTACGCCGCGCGCCGGCTCGGCCCGGAGTCGGGCAGCTGCGTCGTGCTCGACTGCCTGACGGGCGACATCCTCGCCATCGCCTCCATGCCTGCCTACGACCCTAACAGCTTCTCGGACGGGATCGGCTCGGACGAGTGGCGGATGCTAAGCGAGAACGAGCGCCGCCCGCTGGTCAACAAGACGCTGAACGCGCTCTACCCGCCGGGCTCGACGCTCAAGCCGATGGCCAGCCTTGCGCTGCTCCACCACGGGATCGACCCGGACGAGACGGTGGGCTGCGGCGGCGGCTACCGGCTCGGCAACCGCACCTTCCGCTGTCTCGGCCGGCACGGGCCGATGAACATGCACCGCGCCATCGCCAAGAGCTGCAACACCTACTTCTATTCGATGGCCCGCCGCGTCGGATACGACGCGATCGCCCCCGTCGCGCGCGCGCTCGGGCTCGGCGCGAAGTACGATCTACCCGTCTCGTCGCAGAGTTACGGCACCATCCCGGACAGCGCTTGGAAGCAGCGGAAATACGACCAGTTATGGTCGCAGTCGGACTCGCTCAACGCGGTGATCGGCCAAGGCTACGTGCTGACCAACCCGCTCCAGCTCGCCGTCATGTCCGCGCGCCTGGCGTCGGGCCGGAACGTGCAGCCGCGGTTGATCGGCCGCGGCGCGCTCGCCGACCTGCTCCCTTTCCGCCCGGAGCACTTCCAGGTGGTGCGCGGCGGCATGTGGGAGGTGGTGAACGGCAACGGCACGGCCGGGCGCAGCAAGCTGCCGCTCAACGGAGTGGACATGGGCGGCAAGACCGGCACGGCGCAGGTGCGCCGCATCGCAGGCGGGCAACGCGGCCAGGGCGGCGCATGGAAATATCGCGACCACGGACTGTTCGTCTGCTTCGCGCCCACCGACAACCCGCGCTACGCCTGCTCGGTGGTGATTGAGCACGGCATGGGCGGCTCCCGCGCCGCCGCGCCGGTCGCGCGCGACGTGCTCACCTATCTTTTCGACCGCGAGAAGGCCTTGGAGACGCTCGACGACTTCGAGCGCGGCTGGGGCGGTGGCATCGCCGACCGTGCCGCGCAACAAGCGGCCCGCTGGCGTGCGGCGCGCGACACCCCGCCCGCGCCCGTCCCGCCGGCGGCGCCCGTCGCGTGAAGCCCGCGCAGTTCCTCCCCGCGCCCGTCGCGCAGTTGCCGTGGCGGATGCTGTTCCTTGTCATGGCCATCGCCGGCTTCGGCCTCGTCGTGCTCTATTCGGCGGCGGGCGGTTCAGTCACACCCTGGGCGCTCAACCAGGGCGTCCGCTTCGGCTTCTTCTTCGCGGTGGCGGTGGCGCTCAGCCGCGTCCCCGAGCGCTGGTTCCGCGACGCGGCTTTCCCGGCCTATGCGCTGTTCCTGCTGCTGCTGTTCGTGGTCGAAGCGGTGGGCTTCGTCGGCAAGGGCGCGCAGCGCTGGATCGACCTCGGCTTCATCCGGCTCCAGCCGTCCGAGTTCATGAAGATCGGCGTGGTGCTCGCCGTGGCCCGCTTCTACGATCTGCTGCCCGCCGGCGAGATCCGCCGCTGGACCGCGATATGGCCCGCTGGGCTGCTGATCAGCGTACCAGTGGTGCTGGTGATGCTCCAGCCCGACCTCGGCACTTCCCTGATGATCATGGGCGGCGGCGTGATCGTTATGTTCCTCGCCGGGCTGCCGCTACGCTTGTTCGTCGGCAGTGCTCTGGCGGGCGCGGCGGCGATCCCCTTCGCCTACTTTTTCCTGCTTCACGAGTATCAGCGCAAGCGCGTCACCATCTTTCTCGAACCCGAAGCCGACCCGCTCGGCGCGGGCTACCACATCACCCAGTCCAAGATCGCGATCGGTTCGGGCGGCGTGTTCGGCAAGGGCTTCCTCCAGGGCACGCAGAGCCACCTCGACTACCTGCCGGAGGGCCATACCGACTTCGTCTTCGCCACCATGGCGGAGGAATGGGGGCTGCTTGGTGGCCTGCCCCTGATTCTCGGCTTTGTATTGCTGCTCCGCTGGGGCATGGGCGTGGCGATGCGCGCGGAAACCCGCTTCGGCCGGCTGACCGCCGCGGGGCTGACCAACACCATCTTCCTCTATTTCTCGATCAACCTGCTGATGGTGATGGGCCTCGCCCCGGTAGTGGGCATCCCGCTGCCGCTCTTCTCCTTCGGCGGGTCGGCGATGATGACGGTGATGTTCTGCCTCGGCATCCTGATGTCCATCGACCGGGCGAGCAGCTTGAGCTTGCGCTGGTGACGCCTATTTACAGCGGCGCGGCGCGCTGGTAGCGGGCCGCTTCCGCCGCGCCCTCGCGCGGCTCGCCCGGCGGGCGAATGGACGCATAGCTCAGTTGGTAGAGCAGCTGACTCTTAATCAGCGGGTCCTAGGTTCGAGCCCTAGTGCGTCCACCATACTAACAGTGGTTTAGCGGTGACAGTAGAAGCCGGGCAAAGCTGGTAGGTAACGAGCCAGGTAACAGCATTCGTAACTTCTCGAATCCGGGGGAGCAGCGGCATACCTGCGACGTCGATCAAATGTTCGACGCTGCGGTATTTGAACCGCGATCCGAGCCGGTTCGTTGCGTCCTGTGCACCTTTATCGCTACGATCGTGTGTGTCGAGCTGGGCTCCGTTGCGGTCGCCCTTCTCCCGACCCACGCCGCTCGTCAGCAACAGAGCGTCGCGGCGGCCACGGATTTTCTGGATCACACCGCCTTGCCGAAGCCGTCACGGCCGGATCCATTTATTGTCGGCTCGTGAGTGTCGCGCTGACCAAGTCCGCGGTGGTCGGCGGGCGCGTGGGTACTCCGGCCGTGATCCTCGATCGTGACCGCATTGGCGTCTGGCACGGCGCCGGCGCTGGCGAACATGCCGCGCTTGTCGACTCTGGCCGAAGCGACGGAAGTCTAAGATATTCAGGTGAGCCGGTCCCAGCCGGCTTACCGTTGCTGCTGGCTGACGGTGACGGCGGAACCGTACGCGACGTTGCTGTCGCGCGATGAGGCCGGTTCATGTCGCATATCGGCAGCTTCTAGCATAAGGCATCTCACAGCGTTTGACCGGCGCGCTTGGTCCCTAAAATCAGATGCTGGAGATCACAGTTGAAACTGAAATTTGTTGGCCCCGTCTCGCTGCTTCCGCTCGCTTTCGCCGCTGTCGCTGGGGCGCAGCCGGCGAGCCCTACGATTGACTATCCGCCTTGCAAGCGCGGCGCGGGCGATGATCGTTGCATCCAACTTTACGAGCGAGGCGTCCGTGCCGCGAGCGCACGCGCTGCAACGCCTAACCGTGGGTCGACCGCACCGATCCCCAGCCAGCGCATGGGCGCGTGGGGTTTCGACGTCACCGGCATGGATCGCAACGCGCGTCCTGGTGAGGACTTCTTCCGATTTGCGAGCGGCAACTGGGCGCGCACCACGCAAATCCCTGCCGACCGCTCGAGCTTCGGCGCGTTCAACGTCCTCGGCGACCTGTCGGAAGCGCGCGTGCGTCAGCTCGTGGAAGGTTACAATGTCAATGACGCGGCCAACCTGGAAGGTGCCAAGGTCGCCCAGCTTTATCGCAGCTTCATGGACGAGCAGCGCGTCAACGCGTTAGGCGCGCGGCCGCTCCAGCCCTCAATCCAGCAGGTGCGCCAAGCTCAGAACAAGGAGCAGATCGCGCAGCTGATGGGCCGCGCGATGGGGGGCATGAGCGGCACCTTCTTCGGTGTTGGCGTGAATGACGACTCGCGCAACCCTGAGGAATACGCCCTTTACTTGAGGCAGTCGGGCCTAGGCCTGCCAGATCGCGATTATTATCTCGAGGAGCGCTTCGCTCCCCAGAAGGCGCGCTATCAGCTCTACGTGGCTCAGATGCTCGGCTTGGCGGGTTGGCAGCAGCCGGAGCAGGCGGCGAGCGCCGTCGTCGCGCTCGAAACCGAGATCGCGCGCGCGCACTGGACCCGCGCCGAAAGTCGCAATCGCGACCGCACCTACAACCCGATGACGCTCGCGGAGCTGCAGGCGCAGGCACCGGGCTTCCCCTGGGGCCCCTTTCTGGATGCGGCTGGCATCCAGAACCCACGGCGCGCAATCGTGGCGCAAAACACGGCCTTCCCGAAGATTGCACAGATTTTCGCGGGAGCTGAGCTCGACACTCTGAAGGCTTGGCAGGCCTTCCATACCGCCGAGCGGGCGGCGCCGCTGCTGTCGCGGCCTTTCGTCGATGCTCAGTTTGAGTTCCGCTCCAAGTTCTTGCAGGGCCAGCCGCAGCAACGCGAGCGCTGGAAGAGAGGCGTCGGTTTCACCGAAGGTGCGATGGGCGAGGCGATCGGGCGCGATTATGTGAAGTTGTACTATACGCCCGAGGCTCAGCGGCAGATGACCGAGCTAGTGGCGAACCTGCGCACCGCCATGCGCAGCCGCCTCCAGGGCCTTACGTGGATGAGTTCCGAGACGAAGCGGGAAGCACTCGCGAAGCTGGAGACCTTCACCGTCCGGATCGGTCACCCGGACGAGTGGCGGGACTACTCGGCGCTGCAGGTCCGGCCAAACGACCTCTTCGGCAACGCGATGCGCGCTCGGCAGTTCGACTGGGACCGCGACCGCCAACGCGTCGGTCGGCCGGTGGAGCGCGGCGAGTGGGGCATGTTCCCGCAAACGGTCAACGCTTACTACAACCCGCCTCGGAACGAGATCGTGTTCCCCGCCGCCATCCTGCAGCCGCCATTCTTCGATCCGAAGGCGGACCCGGCGATCAACTACGGCGCCATCGGCGGCGTCATCGGTCATGAGATCATCCATGGCTTCGACGATCAGGGCAGGAAGTCCGACGGTCGCGGCGTGCTGCGTGACTGGTGGACTCCCGCCGACGCGGCCGCGTTTGAAGCGCAGGCGGCCAAACTCGGCGCTCAGTACGAGACCTTCGAGTTTCCGAACCTGCCCGGCCAGCGCATCAACGGCCGGGTCGCCATGGGAGAGAACATCGGCGATCTCGGCGGCCTCACCATCGCCTACGAGGCGTATCACAATTCTCTCAACGGTCGCGAAGCGCCCGTCATCGATGGGTTCACCGGCGATCAGCGCTTCTTCCTCGGCTGGGCGCAGGTCTGGCGCACCATGTTCCGTGACGATGCGCTGCGGCAGCAGCTCGCAGTCGGGCCGCACTCGCCGGGCATGATCCGTGCCTACGCGCCGCTCCGGAACCTCGACGCCTGGTATGAGGCGTTCAACATCCAGCCCAGTGACCCGCTCTATGTTCCGCCCGAAGAGCGCGTGCGCATCTGGTAGGGTTGAACTAACCCTGATGGCCCCTTCTTACGCGAGAAGGGGCCATTCGCCGCCCTGCGCCGCGTCTCGCAAAACCACTAGGCGCCAAATGGCCGTAACCACTCTAGCTCGCGATGACTGATTTGTGGCCGATTGACGATCTGAGCGCGTAATCCGACCAAGTGGGGAGCAGCGGTGGTCAGGTTCAAAGGATTGCGGGTTCTCAACCGCTTGATCGTTCACTCTGCAAGAGCAGGCCGCTGGGTATGTCGGCACTCACCCGCGCACTAATCAAACTGCCCACGATACGCGTTCGATCGCCCGAAACTATCGTACTGACCAGCGTCGACGCACCTCCCACCCTATACGTTCGACGTGGTCGGTCGCGATCAGTCCGGGAAAGCTTGCGGGCACAGTGTCGAGCTGCGCCGGCTCAGACACCATGGGCTCGTCGTGCCCAACCGGGCCGACCAGCATCACCTGCGCGTTGGCGCGTTTCATCCGGTGCAGGAAGCGGCTCCCGCCCAACCTATTTAGCGCTGACCGAAGCTCGAGCCGACCGGACGTTCACTTTGAGGCGGACATCATGACCCATACGGCCGCTTCTGGGAACGAGGGCCGCTACGTTGAACGGCAGTTAGGGGCGCCCAGCTGCCCAGCTAAGAGTCTCAGCCGAACATCCGCTTCGCCGCGGAAGCGACCCAGACCTGGACATCGGGAGCCCTCTGTCGCTCCCCCGAAACCGGACGTTGGTTCATCTCCGCCGCTCGGCTCAGGTTGACGTATGCGGACCGTCTGGCTCAAGGCTGGTGAGTAGGAAAGCGGACGCTCGGACAACGACTGCCCGGTGTTTTTCAGAATTCATTGCGAGCACCCGCTCCGGATGCGAAGCTGCTCCGATGGTGCGGGCGGGATGGCGACACCGCCCGAC
>CADCVW010000088.1 GCA_902806235.1 uncultured Sphingomonadaceae bacterium
GGGGGCGCGCGCCTTGCGTCAGCGCCTTCATCCGCAACAGCATTCGCCGCACGTCCGGGTGCTCGATGATCCGCACTGCGTCGCGCGACGCCGCACCGACCCGCGCCGATTGGACGCGCTGGGAGGCGTAGTCGACCGCCGCCTGTGTCGCCCGCTCAGCGATGGAGACCCCCTGCAGGCCGACGTTGAGCCGCGCGTTGTTCATCATGGTGAACATGGCGCGCATCCCCCCGCCCTCCTCGCCGATGATCTCGCCCAAGCAGTCGCCTCCCTCACCGAAGCTCATCACGCAGGTGGGCGAGGCGTGGATGCCAAGCTTGTGCTCGATAGACACGGCGCGCACGTCGTTCGGCTCCGCCAGGTTCCCCTCGGCGTCGAGGCGGAATTTCGGCACCAGGAACAAGGAAATGCCGCGCGTCCCCGCCGGCGCGTCCGGAGTGCGCGCGAGCACCAGGTGGACGATGTTGTCGGCGAGGTCGTGCTCGCCGAAGGTGATGAAGATCTTGGTGCCCGAGATCTTGTACCGGCCGTCGGGCAGCCGCTGCGCGCGGGTGCGGAGCGCGCCCACGTCCGATCCCGCCTGCGGCTCCGTCAAATTCATGGTGCCGGACCATTCGCCGCTGATCAGCTTGGGCAGGTACTTGGCCTTCTGCTCGTCGGACCCATGCGCGGTCAGCGACTCCACGGCGCCGGGCGTGAGCATCATTATCAGGCTGAACCCCATGTTCGCCGCCCCCAAGTCCTCCATCACGACGGTCGCCAGCGTGAAGGGCAGTCCCTGCCCGCCGTGCTCGGCCGAGCCTGCGATGGTGCCCCAGCCGCCTTCGACATAAGCCTGATAAGCCTCGCGGAATCCGTCGGGCATCCGCACGCCGTCCGGGCTCCAGCGCGCGTGCTCGCGGTCGCCGATCTTGTTCAACGGCGCGAACTCGCCCTCGGCGAATGCCGCCGCCCCGTCGACGATTGCGTCGACGAGGTCGGGGGTGAGCTCGGCGAAGCGCTTAGTGCGCGCCAGCTCCTCAATGCCGACGATGTGCCGGAGCACGAACTTCTGATCGGCGGCGGGCGCGCGGAACGTCATCAGCAATGCTTCCTTGTCCGGGGTCGCAGCGCATATAGCGGCGGCCCACCATGGCTTCAAACGACCGCATCCGCCCGTTCAGCGCTTCCGGCGTAACCGCAGCCGCCGCGCTGCTCGCCGCGGGCGAGCCGGTCGCCGTGGCCACGGAGACGGTCTACGGCCTCGCCGCAGACGCCAGGTCGGGCGCGGCCGTGGCGCGCATCTACGAGATCAAGGGAAGGCCGAGCTTCAACCCGTTAATCGTCCACGTCCTCGACGTCGCCGCAGCCTCGCGGATCGGGCGCTTAGACTCGACCGCTCGCCGCCTGGCCGATAGCTTCTGGCCCGGCCCGCTCACGCTCGTTCTGTCGCTGCGGGAGGACGCGCGCATCGCCCCGCTCGCCACCGCCGGCCTGCCCACCGTCGCGCTGCGCGTCCCCGCGCACCGCGCAATGCGGGCGCTGCTGAGCGAAACGGGCGCGCCGCTCGCCGCACCGTCCGCAAACAGGAGCGGGCACATCAGCCCGACTACCGCGGCTCACGTCGCGGCGAGCCTGGGTGAGCGCGTGGCGCTGATCCTCGACGACGGCCCGACCGCGCGGGGGCTGGAGTCAACGATCGCCGCGCCGGGGCCGGGCGGCCTGCGCTTGTTGCGCCCCGGGCCGATCGGCGTGGCGGAACTGGTGGAGGTCGCGGGCCTGCCCGTGGTCGCGAGCGGGTCGGGAAAGGTCGAAGCTCCCGGCCAGCTGCTCAGCCATTACGCGCCGGGCAAGCCCGTGCGGCTGAACGCGACCGAGCGCCGCGCGGGCGAGTGGCTGATCGGCTTCGGCCCGGTCGTCGGCGACGACGGCCTGAGCGCGGCGGGCGACCCGCTGGAAGCCGCCGCCAACCTCTTCGCCGCGCTCCACCGCGCGGAGGCGAGCGTGGCCGAGCGGATCGCAGTCGCGCCTGTGCCGGACGAGGGGGTCGGCGCGGCGATCAACGACCGGCTGCGACGGGCGGCCGCCTAGCCGGCGTCTTCCATCGCCTTCGCGCGGGCCGCGAAGCTCTTGCGGAACTTGCGCAGCTTGGGCGCGATCACCGCCATGCAATAAGGGTTCCGCGAGCCTTCGCGCGCGAAGTACTCTTGGTGGTAGTCCTCCGCCGGATACCATTCCGCCAGCGGCTCGATCGTCGTCGCGACCCGCTGGCCGAGCTCCGCCTGCGTCCGTTCGATGCCCGCGCGCGCCTCGGCCTCTTGGCTTGGCGAGTGCGGGAAGACCGCCGACCGGTACTGAGTGCCGACGTCGTTGCCCTGCCGGTTGAGCTGCGTCGGATCGTGGGTGGCGAAGAAGATGTCGAGGATCTCGCTGTAGCTGATCACGTCCGGGTCGAACGTGACCCGCACCGCTTCCGCGTGGCCGGTGTTGCCCGCGCAGACCTGCTTGTACGTGGGGTTGTTGACCTGCCCGCCGATGTAGCCGGACACCACGTCCGACACGCCGATTACGTCGTCGAACACCGCTTCCGTGCACCAGAAGCACCCGCCCGCCAGCGTCGCCTGCTCGCTCGCCATGAAAATACTCCTCAGCTGTTCGCCCCTAGATAGGGCGCGGCTTCGCCGTTGCCACCGATGCGCGGCGGGCGCATGACCGCGCCATGCCCGTCGCCGTCCACCTCTTCCGCGCCTTGTCCGACAACTACGGCTTCCTCGTCACGGACGAGGCGACCGGCCTGACCGCGGCGGTAGACGTGCCGGACGGGACGGCGGCGATCGCCGAAGCCGAACGGCGCGGGCTGCAGGTCACCTACGTCATGAACACCCACTGGCACCCCGACCACACGCAGGGGAACGCGGCGCTCAAGGAGCGCTTCGGCGCGCACGTGGTCGGCCCCGCCGAGGTCCGCCGCGTCGCCCCACTCGACGGCGAGCTGCGCGGCGGCGACGTGTTCCACTTGGGCGAGACCGCCTGGGACGTCCTCGAGACGGGCGGCCACACCCTCGGCCACGTCAGCTTCCATTCGCGGGCGGCCGGGGTGGCCTTCACCGGCGACTGCCTGTTCACGCTCGGCTGCGGCCGAATGTTCGAAGGAACGCCCGGCCAATATTGGGCTAGCCTTGGCGCGCTCGCGGCGCTCCCGCCCGAGACCAGGGCCTACGGCGCACATGAATATACCGCGTCCAACCTCCGCTTCGCGCTGTCGGTCGACAACGCCCCCGAGCTCCGCGCGCGGGCCGAGCGGCTCCGCCCGCTGCTCGACGCGGGCGAGGCGACGGTCCCGACCACCATCGGCGAGGAGCTGGCCACCAACCCCTTCCTCCGCGCGCCGCGCCTCGCGATCGCCGCGAGCGCGGCGGACGAAGCGGAGGCCTTCGCTCGGGTACGGGCGGCGAAGGACGCGTTCAAGGGCTGAGCGACGCCGCCCCTGCCTTCACGCCGTTCGGGCCGAGCACCGCCGCACTACCCTCACCTCCCGTTCTGGCTGAAACTGTCGAAGCTCCTTCTTCCTCTTCGCCGGCAAACCGTCCAGGAAGGCGCTTCGACGAGTTCAGCGCGAACGGCGCATGAGCAGCGGGTAAGCTACCCCGCCCTTGCTCATCCCGCCGCCGCCCGTCTAAGCGCCCCGCAGCAGATCATTAGGAAGACGGATGCCCGACGCCCCCGAGCGCGCCAACCGGCCCGCGCTCTCCCTCCACGTCCCCGAACCGCCCGGCCGCCCCGGCGACGCTCCCGACTTCAGCCACGTCCAGGTCCTCCCCGCCGGCGCGACGCCTCGCCCGGACAGCGCGACGCCCGCGCGCGCGATGGCGGACATGGTCTATGGCTTGGTGCGGGTGCTCAACGACGCCGGCGACGCCGTCGGCCCCTGGAACCCACGGCTGAGCCCCGAGACGCTGCTCGCGATGCTTCGCGTCATGGTCACCACCCGCGTCTACGACGATCGGATGTTCCGCGCGCAGCGGCAGGGCAAGACGAGTTTCTACATCAAGTCCACGGGCGAGGAGGCGGTCGCGGTCGGCGCGGCCTTCGCGATGCAGCCCGACGACATGTGCTTCCCGATCTACCGCCAGCAGGGGCTGCTCATCGCGCGCGGCTACCCGCTGCGGCTGATGATGAACCAGGTCTACTCCAATCGCGGCGACCCGCTCCACGGCCGGCAGCTGCCGATCATGTATTCGTCCAAGGAGTTCCACTGGTTCTCCATCTCCGGCAACCTCGGCACCCAGGTGCCGCAGGCGGTTGGCTGGGCGATGGCCTCCGCGATCAAGAACGACAGCCGGATCGCCGCGACCTGGACCGGCGAGGGGGCGACCGCCGAAGGCGACTTCCACCACGCCTGCACCTTCGCCTCCGTGTACCGCGCGCCCGTAATCCTCAATGTGGTCAACAACCAGTGGGCGATCTCCTCCTTCCAGGGGATCGCCGGCGGCGAGCAGACCACCTTCGCCGCCCGCGCGCTCGGCTACGGCATCGCCGGGCTGCGCATCGACGGCAACGACATCCTGGCGGTCCATGCTGCGACCGCCTGGGCCGCCGACCGCGCCCGCGCGAATCTCGGCCCGACGATCATCGAGCACTTCACCTACCGCGCGGAATCGCACTCCACCTCCGACGATCCGGGCGCCTACCGCCCGGCCAAGGAAGGCGAAGCCTGGCCGCTCGGCGATCCCATCGAACGCCTCAAGCGGCACCTGATCCGTCTGGGCGCGTGGGACGAGGAGCGCCACGCCGCGCTCCAAGCCGAGACAATCGACGCCGTGCGCGCCGTGCAGCGCGAGGCGGAGAAGCTCGGCACGCTCGGCGACCAGACCTTCCACGACATCGGCACCATGTTCGAGGACGTGTACGAGCAGATGCCCTGGCACTTGGCGGAACAACGCGCGCAGAGCGCGGCCGAGGTGGAGGCCGCGCGCTCGTGAGCACCATGAACATGATCGAGGCGCTCAACAGCGCCCACCAAATCGTGATGGAGCGCGACGACAACGTCGTCACTCTGGGCGAGGACGTCGGCTACTTCGGTGGCGTGTTCCGCGTCACCGCCGGGTTGCAGAAGCGCTTCGGCAAGCACCGCGCCTTCGACACGCCCATCGCGGAGTCCGGCATCGTCGGCGCCTGCGTTGGCATGGCCGCCTATGGCCTACGTCCGGTCGCCGAGATCCAGTTCGCCGACTATATCTACCCCGCGATCGACCAGATCGTGTCGGAGGCGGCTCGCTTACGCTACCGCTCGTCGGGCGACTGGCCGATGCCTATCACGATCCGCAGCCCCTACGGCGGCGGCATCTTCGGCGGGCAGACGCACAGCCAGTCTCCGGAAGCGCTGTTCGCCCACGTGGCCGGCTTGAAGACGGTGATCCCGTCCACCCCCTACGACGCCAAGGGGCTGCTCATCGCCGCGATCGAGGACAACGACCCCGTCGTCTTCTTCGAGCCCAAGCGCATCTACAACGGCCCGTTCGAGGGCTTCTACGATCGCCCCGCCTCGCCCTGGTCGAAGCACCCGGCGTCCGACGTGCCGGAAGGCTACTACGCCATCCCGCTCGGCAAGGCCGCCGTGGTGCGGCCCGGCGAGGCGGTAACCGTGCTCGCCTACGGCACCATGGTCCACGTCGCCCGCGCCACCGCAGAGCACTTGGGCGTCGACGCGGAGGTGATCGACCTGCGGACCATCGTACCGGTGGACATCGAGACGATCGAGGAGTCGGTGAAGAAGACGGGGCGCTGCCTCGTGCTCCACGAAGCGACGCGCACGGCCGGCTTTGGCGCAGAGCTCGCCGCGCTCGTGCAGGAGCGCTGCTTCTACCATCTCGAAGCGCCCGTCGAGCGCGTGACGGGCTGGGACACGCCCTACCCGCACAGCCTCGAATGGGCCTACTTCCCCGGGCCCGTCCGGCTCGGGCTCGCGTTCAAGAAAATATTGGAGGCCTGAGGGCATGGCGCGCTTCGAATTCCGGCTCCCCGATATCGGCGAAGGCATCGCCGAGGCCGAGGTCGTCGCCTGGCACGTGGCGGTCGGCGCCCAGATCGCCGAGGACCAGCCGCTCGCCGACATGATGACGGACAAGGCGACCGTTGAGATCGAGAGTCCGGTCGCCGGCACCGTCGTGCAGCTCGCGGGCGCGGTGGGCGACCAGGTACCGATCGGCTCCGTCCTCGCCGTGATCGAGACGGCCGCCGCGGGCGGCGACGCCGCGCCCGCGACGGGCGCGGAGCATCGCGAGCAGGAGACCACGGAAGCGGGCCGCTCCGCCGCCAATGAGGAAGAAGCCGCGCCGATGGGCGACGGCATGACGGCCCTCACGCCGGAGATCGAAGCCGAGCTGCCTTCGGCGGAGACCGACGAGGCCGCGCCCTTGCCCGCGCCGGCCCCCCTGCCGCAGCCTGCGAAGGCGGAGCCCGCCTCCCGCGTCCTCGCCTCCCCCGCCGTGCGCCAGCGCGCCAAGGACCTCGGCGTCGACCTGTCCGGGGTGAAGACTGCGAGCGGCGACCGCGTCCGCCATGGCGACCTCGACGCCTTCCTCGCTTATCAGGGAAGCTCCGTACGCAGCGGCGGCGCCGTAGCGCCGAGCCGCCCCGACGAGGACGTGCGCGTCGTCGGCCTGCGCCGCCGCATCGCCGAGAACATGGCGGAGGCGAAGCGCCGCATCCCGCACTTCATGTACGCGGAAGAGGTCGACGTCACCGACCTTGAGGCCGCGCGCCACCTCCTCAACGGCGACCGCGGCGACCGGCCGCGGCTCACCATCCTGCCCTTCATCGCTATGGCGGTGTGCCGCGCCCTCCCCGCCTTTCCCCAGATCAACGCGCGCTACGACGACGAGGGCGGCGTGGTCACCCGCTCGGGAGCGGTGCACCTCGGCATCGCCACCCAGACCGACGCCGGCCTTTCCGTCCCCGTCGTGCGGAACGCCGACGGCCGCGGCCTTTGGGACCTGTCCGCCGAGATCGCCCGGCTCGCCGCCGCCACCCGCGCGGGCAAGGCGGCGCGCGAGGAGCTGAGCGGCGGCTCCATCACAATCTCCTCGCTCGGCGTGATGGGCGGCGTGGTATCCACCCCCGTGATCAACCGGCCGGAGGTCGCCATCATCGCCGTCAACAAGGTGATGGAGCGCCCCGTGGTGGTCGGCGGGCAGGTCGTTGTCCGCAAGATGATGAACCTGTCCTCGTCCTTCGACCACCGCGTGGTCGACGGTTGGGACGCGGCGAGCTTCATCCAGGCGGTGCGCGGTCTGCTCGAACAACCCGTCCGGATGCTGGGGTAAACGCATGCACATGTTGCAAACGATGGACTTCGGCCTCGGCGAGACCGCCGACATGATCCGCGACACCACCGAACGCTTTGCCAAGGACCGCATCGCGCCGTTGGCCGCGGCGATCGACCGCGACAACGCCTTCCCGCGCGAGCTGTGGCCGGAGATGGGCGAGCTCGGCCTCCACGGCATCACCGTGGAGGAGGAATGGGGGGGCTTGGGCCTCGGCTACCTCCAGCACGTCGTAGCCATGGAGGAGGTGTCCCGCGCGTCCGCCAGCGTCGGCCTGTCCTACGGCGCGCATTCCAACCTGTGCGTCAACCAGATCCGCCGCTGGGGCAATGACGAGCAGCGCCGGCGCTACCTTCCTAAGCTCATCTCCGGCGAGCACGTCGGCAGCCTGGCGATGAGCGAGTCCGGCTCCGGCTCCGACGTGACGTCGATGGCCTTGCGCGCCGACAAGCGCGGCAACGACCGCTACGTGCTCAACGGCCACAAGTTCTGGATCACCAACGCGCCGCACGCCGACACGCTCGTGGTCTACGCCAAGACCGACCGCGACGCGGGCCACCGCGGCATCAGCGCCTTCCTGATCGAGCGCGGCACGCCCGGCTTCTCCGTCTCCCCCAAGCTCGACAAGATGGGCATGCGCGGCTCGGACACCGCCGAGCTGGTGTTCGAGGATTGCGAGGTCTCGGCCGAAGCGCTCATGGGCCGCGAGGGCGAGGGCGCGAAGATCCTCATGTCCGGCCTCGACTACGAGCGCGCGGTGCTCGCCGCCGGCCCGCTCGGCATCATGCAGGCATGCCTGGACGACGTTCTCCCCTACGTCCGCGACCGCAAGCAGTTCGGCAAGCCGATCGGCACCTTCCAGCTCATGCAGGCCAAGATCGCTGACATGTACGTCGCGCTGAACAGCGCGCGCGCCTACGTCTACAGCGTGGCGCGCGCCTGCGACGCGGGGCTCACCACCCGATACGACGCCGCCGGCGCGATACTGCTCGCGTCGGAGAATGCCGTGAAGGTGTCACTGGAAGCGATCCAGGCCCTCGGCGGCGCGGGCTACACCAAGGAATGGCCGGTCGAGCGCCACCTGCGCGACGCCAAGCTCTACGACATCGGCGCGGGCACCAATGAGATCAGGCGCTACCTGATCGGGCGCGAGCTGATCGGGGCGTGAGGGGCTACGCTACGGCAGCGGGCGACCTAAGCCCCTCCCCTTCAGGGGAGAGGTCCACGCGATGACCGCACCCGTCCTCGACACCAAACTCTCGGCCGGCGACCCGACCTTCCAGGCCAACGCCGCCCACAACCGCGCGCTCGCCGCCGACCTACGCGCCCGCGTCGCGAGGGCAGCCGCCGGCGGCCCGGAGAAGTCGAGGGAACGCCATGCCGCCCGCGGCAAGCTCCTCCCCCGCGAGCGCGTCGAGCGCCTACTCGACCCCGGCTCCCCCTTCCTCGAGGTCGGCCAGCTCGCCGCCACGGGCCTCTACGGCGACGAGGTGCCCGGGGCCGGCCTCATCGCTGGCGTCGGCCGCGTGTCGGGCAGGCTCGTCATGATCGCCTGCAACGACGCGACGGTGAAGGGCGGCACCTACTACCCCCTCACCGTCAAGAAGCACCTGCGCGCGCAGGAGATCGCCGAACAGAACCGCCTGCCCTGCATCTATCTCGTCGACTCGGGCGGTGCGAACCTCCCCCACCAGGCCGAGGTCTTCCCCGACCGCGACCATTTCGGCCGCATCTTCTTCAACCAGGCTAACATGAGCGCGCGGGGCATCCCGCAGATCGCCTGCGTGATGGGCTCATGCACCGCCGGCGGCGCCTACGTCCCTGCCATGTCGGACGAGACGGTGATTGTCCGCAACCAAGGCACCATCTTCCTCGCCGGCCCGCCCTTGGTGAAGGCCGCCACCGGCGAGGTGATCTCGGCGGAAGAGCTCGGCGGCGCCGACACCCACGGCCGCCGCTCGGGCGTGGTCGACCACGTCGCGGAGAACGACGAGCACGCGCTCACCATCGTCCGCGACATCGTCTCCACCCTCCCGCCGCCGGCGTCGGGCGGAGCACCGGGTATCAATCTCGCCGATCCCCGCCCGCCGAAGTTCGACGCCGACGACCTGTACGGCATCGTTCCCCAGGACGTCCGCGCGCCCTACGACGTGCGCGAGGTGATCGCCCGCGTCGTCGACGGCTCGGAACTCCACGAGTTCAAGGCGCTCTACGGCACCAGCCTCGTCTGCGGCTTCGCCCACATCTGGGGCCAGCCGGTCGCGATCCTCGCCAACAATGGCGTCCTGTTCAGCGAAAGCGCGCTCAAGGGCGCCCACTTCATCGAGCTTGCCTGCCAGCGCCGCGTGCCCCTGCTCTTCCTCCAGAACATCTCGGGCTTCATGGTCGGCGGCCGCTACGAGGCGGGCGGCATCGCCAAGGACGGCGCCAAGCTCGTCACCGCGGTCGCCACCGCCTCCGTGCCGAAGATCACCCTGCTGATCGGCGGCAGCTTCGGCGCGGGCAACTACGGCATGGCGGGCAGGGCCTACTCTCCCCGCTTCCTCTTCACCTGGCCCAACAGCCGCATCAGCGTGATGGGCGGCGAGCAAGCCGCGAGCGTGTTGGCCACCGTCCATCGCGACGCCGAGCGCTGGAGCCCGGAGGAGGCCGAAGCCTTCAAGGTTCCCGTCCGCCAGAAGTACGAGGACGAAGGCAACCCCTATTACGCCACCGCGCGCCTGTGGGACGACGGCGTGGTCGACCCGGCGCAGACCCGCGACGTGCTGGGGCTCGCGCTCGCAGCGACGCTGAACGCGCCCATCCCCGAACGGCCGAGCTTCGGCCTGTTCCGGATGTGATCGGAGCGGGCGCTCCGCTGGTTCCTCCCCGGCACGGGGAGGAGGACCGCGCGGCGGAGCCGCGCAGTGGAGGGGCCCACGCCCGCTCCGGGCACCGATCAGGACGATCAAGCGCGCCCGCCGCCTGCGCCGCAAGCTGTCGCTCCCCGAGGTACTCCTCTGGCAGAAGCTCCGCAAACGACCCCTTGGCTACAAGTTTCGTCGCCAGTATCCGGAAGACGCCTTCGCCTGCGACTTTTGCTGCCTGAGCAGCCGTCTGCTGGTCGAGGTCGACAGCGAGGTACATAACCGGGGAAACCAGCCTGAGTTCAACGTGAGGCGCGGCGCACTGATGGCGGAGCGCAATCATGCGACCCAGCGCGTGCCGGCCGTGGAAGTCCTGCGCAATTTAGAAGGCGTCGTCACCGGCATCGTCGCGCGCTGCATCGAGCGTGGCCCCCTCCACCGCCGCTGCGCGGCGGTCCCCCTCCCCGTGCCGGGGAGGAATGAGCTTGCTCGTACTCCACAGGTCCCGTCAAACTCGTCGACCTGGCCGGCACGGCCTTCCACGAGCCCCCCCCGCAGCGGCGCGCGCCGCCATGCGC
>CADCVW010000089.1 GCA_902806235.1 uncultured Sphingomonadaceae bacterium
CCGGCAGTTCGGCGCGCGGCTCGCGCTCGCGGCGCGGGCGACGTTCCTCGCAGCGGGGCTCGGCCCGCTCTTCGCGGGGCGCCGCGTCCGCCGCCGGCACCGGCGGTTCGCCGAGTGGGGACAGGCCGGACAGCGCCATGCGCGGAATCGGGTGGCCGGCGAGCTTCTCGATCATTCCCAGCCGCTCGGCGTCGTCGGGCGCGGCGAGCGTAATTGCCGTGCCCGTCTTGCCCGCGCGGCCGGTGCGGCCGATGCGGTGAATGTAGTCGTCGGGCTGCCAGGGCACGTCGAAATTGAAGACGTGGCTCACGCCTTTGATGTCGAGGCCGCGGGCGGCGACGTCGGAGGCGACGAGGATGTTGATCTCGTCCGCCTTGAACTTGTCGAGCTCGGCGATGCGTTCGGCCTGCTCCATATCACCGTGGATCTGGCCGGCGCGGAAGCCGTGGCGCTTGAGCGTGCCGGCGAGGTCGCGGACGGTGGTCTTGCGGTTGGAGAAGACGATGGCGCTAGTCACGTCGTCCGCGCGGAGCAGGGAGCGGAGCGCGTCCGCCTTCTTCTTTGCTTCCACCATCACCACGCGCTGGTCGATCGACGCGTTGGCGGTCGCCGGACGGGAGACCTCGATCCGCTTGGGGTTGTCGAGGAACTTGTCCGACAGTTTCTTGATCGGCGGCGGCATGGTGGCCGAGAAAAGCAGGGTCTGCCGCTGCTTGGGCAGCTTGGTGCAGATCTCCTCAATGTCGGGGATGAACCCCATGTCGAGCATCCGGTCCGCTTCGTCGATGACGAGGAGCGAGCAGCCGTTGAGCAAGATCTTGCCGCGGCCGAACAGGTCCATCAGCCGGCCGGGCGTGGCGATCAGCACATCGACGCCCTTCTCCAGCGCCGCCAGCTGGTCGCCCATGCTGACGCCGCCGATCAGCAGTGCCATGGAGAGCTTGTGGTACTTGCCGTATTTCTCGAAGTTCTCGGCGACCTGCGCGGCGAGCTCGCGGGTGGGTTCGAGGATCAACGAGCGGGGCATCCGGGCGCGACTGCGGCCTTGCGTCAGGATGTCGATCATCGGCAGCACGAAGCTGGCCGTCTTGCCCGTGCCCGTCTGCGCGATGCCGACAAGGTCGCGCATCATCAGCACGGAGGGGATCGCCTGTCGCTGGATGGGGGTGGGCTCGTCGTAGCCCGCCTCCGTCACCGCGCGAAGGAGTTCGTCGGATAAGCCGAGGTCGGCGAAGCTCATGCAGGTTCCGGATCGGAGGGCGCGAACGCCGGCCGTTTCAGCCCTGCTGGCGCGGCCCAGTTAAGTCAAGCGCGCGGCTAGCGTTTCGGCCTGGGCCTGCTCGCGGCGACGGTCGGGCGAGGCGCGGGGGTGCGGACGGGGACGAGCCCGCGGAAGGTGTCGATCCCGCACTCCCCGCCCGCGCGCGAATGGAGGCTGTCTCGGTCCTGGCAGATCCGGCCGTCGGCGGATGGGCGGAGGTAGAAGCCGTAGCGGAAGTCGAGCGGCGGGCAGCGGCGGCCCAGCCGCGCGCGGACGCGTGAGCGGTCGCGCATCACCAGGTCCACGCTGGCAGGCCGGGTGATCGTCGCGCCGACGATCGACTGGACGGGCAGGCAGCGCGGGCCGCGGCTCTCGTTCCAGGTGGTAAAGGCGCGCGGCCGGGCGACCACCGGCTGCATCCGCACGGGCACGCGGACGATGACGTACTGCCGCATCATCACGGCCGGAGCCGGCGGCGCGGCAGCGAGTAGGAGCGCGAACGAAGCGCCGATCATGAAGGACGTTCTACCTCGGGTTCGGGATTGGCGCCAGCGTCGCGCCGGGCGCTTGAATGCGGCATGAACTCTGTTCGCACGGTGCTAAAGAGTGCGGCGATGCCCATGCTGCCCGCCCTCGTCGCCGCGCTGCGCGACCTTCTCGGCCCCAAGGGCTACGCCGACGATCCCGCGGAACTCGCGCCGTGGCTTACAGACTGGCGGGGGCGGGTGACGGGGCGGGCGGCGGCCATGCTGCGGCCGGACACCGCGGAACAGGTGGCGGCGATCGTGCGGCTGTGCGCGGCGGCGGGCGTCCCGCTCGTGCCGCAGGGGGGCAATACGTCCATGGTGGCGGGCGCGGTGCCCGGCGAGGCAGATGACGCGCTACTGCTGTCGCTGCGCCGGCTGAACCGGGTCCGCCGCATCGACACGGAGGAAAATCTGGCGGTCGTCGAGGCGGGAGTGGTGCTGGCGGACCTGCACGACGCGGCCGCGGCGGTCGGGCGGCGCTTCCCCTTGTCCTTGGGAGCGAAGGGGAGCGCGACGATCGGCGGGCTGGTGAGCACCAATGCGGGCGGCACGCAGGTGCTGCGCCATGGCACCATGCGCGCGCTGACGTTGGGGGTGGAGGCGGTGCTCGCTGACGGCGCGCGCTTCGATGACTTGGCCGCGTTGCCAAAGGACAACCGCGGCTACAACGTCACCCAGCTGCTGATCGGCGCGGAAGGGACGCTGGGCGTGGTCACGGCGGCGACGTTGCGGCTCTCGCCCGCGGTAGGCGCGCGAGCGGTGGCTTGGGTCGGGCTGCGCGCGCCGGCCGACGCGCTTCGCCTACTGCGGCGACTGGAGCGGGCGCTGGGCGACGCGGTGGAAGGTTTCGAGCTGATCCCGGCGATCGCGCTGGAGCTGGTGCTGCGTCACGTGCCGGGGACGCGCGCGCCTTTGGGCGGGGCGTGGCCGTGGCACGCGCTGGTGGAGGCGGTGGCGGAGGGCGCGCCCGACCCGGGCGAGGCGCTCGCGACGGCGCTGGGCGAGGCGCTAGCGGCGGGGCTGGTCGGCGACGCGGTTCTGGCCGCGAGCGAGCGCGACGCGGGAGAGTTCTGGCGGCTGCGCGAGAGCATCGCGGAAGGCGAGCGGGCGGAAGGCCCGGGGGCCAAGCACGACGTTTCACTGCCCGTGGCGGCGATGCCGGCCTTCCTGGAGGAGGGCGCGGCGGCGGTGGGCGGCGCGTTTCCCGACACGCGGGTGATCGCTTTCGGCCATCTGGGCGACGGCAACATTCACTTCAACGTTGGCGCGCCGTCCACGGCCGGCGCGGACCCGGCGCGCTGGTTGGCCGAGGACGCGCCGGCGATCACTCGCTTCGTCAACGACCTGGTCGCGGCGCGCGGCGGCTCCATCTCCGCCGAGCATGGCATCGGCCAGCTCAAGCGCGACGAGCTGCTGCGGTTAAGCGATCCTGCGCGGCTCGGCGTGCTGCGCGCGATCAAGGGGGCGCTCGACCCGCTGAACATCATGAACCCGGGCAAGCTCGTCCCGCTTGCGGAGGAGGGGACGGGGCAATAGAGCGCGCCGTCAACGACCCCCGACGAACTGGAGTGTAGAAATGGCGAGCGCGCCCGCCCCTGAGAACCTGCCGTTGTTCTACAAGCAGCTGGAGCCGCTTTCGACCAACAACCACGCGAACTACCGCGCGCGGCCGGCGGAAAAGGCGCCGTTCCTCCACGCCACTCACGCCGTGCCGGTGACAGTGGACGAGTTCGTGCTCGCTCAGCGTTATTACCCGATCGTCTTCTCCGTCGGCGACAACCCCGTGCCGCTGGCGCTAATGGGGCTGAACGAGGGGATGAACGTGTTCGTGGAGCCGGACGGCGGCCTGCGGGGCGAGGTGTACGTGCCCGCCTACGTCCGGCGCTACACGTTCATGCTCGCGCGGCTGAACCCGAACGCGCAGGAACTGTCGCTGTGTTTCGACCCTACCAGTGACAACGTCGGAGCGTTCAGCGAGGGCGACGCCCTGTTCGAGGACGGCAAGCCAAGCGAGGCGACCCAGGCCATTCTGAAATTCTGCGAGGAGTTCGAGATGTCCGCCGGACGCACCGGCCAGTTCGTCGAGGAGCTCAAGAAGGCGGAGCTGTTGATCGACGGCGAGGTGAGCATCCAGGCGGGGACCGAGGAGCCGCCCGCGGTGTACCGCGGCTTCCAGATGGTGTCGGAGGAGAAGCTGCGTGACCTGCGCGGCGACGCGCTGCGTCGTATGAACCAGAACGGCATGCTGCCGCTGATCTTCGCCCACCTGTTCTCGCTCTCCATCGTGCGCGAGATCTTCGCCCGGCAGATTAGCCTCGGGCTGATGCCCGCGCCGGGCGCCCCCGTACCGCTGCAGGCGACGGTTCAGCCCTGACGCGGCACCGTACGTCGCGGACGTCGCGGCGGGCTTGAAACCCGCCGGGAGCGCCCTAGTTTGAGTAGGATGCTCCGCCGCTTCACCCCTTGGCGGCGAGCATTACGCATCCCCGGATGCGTTCCTCCCTGAACCTTGGCCACCTCGCGATCCTCGCGAGGTGGTCTTTTATTTTTGGGGTCTATTCGGCGGCGATCTGGCGGGGGACCGGGAGCGCCGCGGCGAGCGCGTCGACCGTCGCGGCGATCGCCGCCGCGGTGCGGGCGAAGCCGGGGCCGGGGCTCGCGCCGTCGGGGCCGAGGTAGAGCGCGCGGTCGATCTCCAGCTGGATCGCGTGCAGCCCCCACGCGGGGCACCCGTGGCGCTCGACGACGTGGCCGCCGGCGTCGCGCTGGTCGAGCGCGACGACGAGGCCGGACGCCTCCAGCGAGCGCCGCAGCGCGCGCACCAGGTCGCGGTCCGCCGTCGCGCCGTGGCGGTCTCCGATTACCGCGTCGACCCGGCCGGGACTAGCGGAGGCGGCCAGCGGGGGCATCGAGTGACAGTCGAGCAGCACGGCCGCGCCGAACCTGTCGCGGAGCGCGCGCAGCCGCCGCGCGAGCTCGGCGTGGTAGGGGACGTGGATCTCGCGCACCCGCCGTGCCGCCTCCGCCGCGGGCAGCAGGCCGCGCCACAGTGCTTCGCCGTTCGTCGAGCGCGGGAACAGCCCCAGTCCGCCGCGCACCCGCGCCGTCAACAGCAGTCCGGCGCGCGGCGGGGCCGGGTCGATACCTGCCGGGTCTAGCTCGGCGAGCGCGCGGTTGAGGTCGATCGCCGCGCGGGGCACCGTAGCGGCAATCCCGCCCGCGCCGCGCGCGGCCGCGTCCGCCACGAGCTGATCGACGAGCGGGTCTTCAAGCGTACGGAGCGCCCCCGGTGCGCGCGCGGCGGCGAGGAGCTCGGGCAGATAGGCGCGCCCGGCGTGGGGCACGGACAAGAGCACGGGCAGGGTCGGCTCGGCCGGGCCGAGCGGGACGAAGGCGGGAAGGGGAGCGGGCGCGCAGTCCATCGTCGTCCTATTTCGCGGGCGGGGCGCACACGCGCAACCACCCCCGGGCAACGCGCGGCGGCGAACGCCGGGCGCGGCCATGCTTCCAATTTGTTAACCTTCCCCTCATACGTCGGGGTCATCCGATCACGTCCCGGAGCGGTGGGCTGCCCATGTTACGCATTCTCCTCGCCGAGGACGACGACTCGATGCGTGAGTATCTCGCTCGCGCGCTGGAGCGCGTCGGCTACGCGGTGAGCGCGGTGGACCGGGGCACGGAAGCGCTGAAGCTGCTCGTCGACCGGCGCTTCGACCTGCTGCTCACCGACATCGTGATGCCGGAGATGGACGGCATCGAACTGGCGCAAAAGGCGAGCGGCATCGCGCCCGACATGAAGGTGATGTTCATCACAGGCTTCGCCGCCGTCGCGCTGCGCTCCAACGCGGCTCCGCCGCAGGCGCGGGTGCTGAGCAAGCCGTTCCACCTGCGCGACTTGGTAGCCGAGGTCGATCGGCTCTTCCAGAGCGAGGACGCGCACGGGCGGCTCTGATCCGCGCGGCCTTGCACCGCCCCGGCGCGGCGGTTAAGGCGGCTCGCAGTGGGCGTGTAGCTCAGTGGTAGAGCACTGTGTTGACATCGCAGGGGTCGCAAGTTCAATCCTTGCCACGCCCACCATTCCTCCTCAGCACTGAATGACGGCCGGGGTGCGTTCCGCCCCCGGCCGCATGGCGTCAGTCGTCCTTGCGGTAGCCGCGGCCGTGCGCCTTGCGGGCGCCGTCCTGCTCCGCTTGCATCTTCTCTTCGCGGCCGACGGTGGCGTCGCTGGTGCCCGACACCGGGTTGCCCTCGTCGAGCGCGCGCGAGTGGGACGGTTTGGGGTGGCCGTGGCCGCCCTCCGTCGAATCCTCGGCCTTGCCGCCTTCAGGGACGCGATCCTGCTGCTGGTCCATGTTCGATCTCCTTCCCCGCGCCAACGCCGCGGAAGGCGGAGCGTTGCGCCGCTACCGCAGGCCGTCGACGAAGCGGCCGTCGATCAGCACGAAGGCGACCCGGCACGGCGCGCCCGAGCGATTGGCCCAGCCGTGGTTGGTGCCGCGCTGGATGACCACGTCGCCGGCGCGGACGGACGTTTCGCCGACGTCGAGGATCAAGGTGATCTCGCCGGATAGCACGATTCCGTAATCGATCGACTCCGTGCGGTGCATGTAGGGGTGGCGCGGATCCGCCGAGCCGTCGTGGGTCGAGGCGTCGGCCGCGCCCATCTCCGCGAAGCGGGCGCGGGCCTCCGCCGCGTCCACGCCGGCGACGCTCGCGTCCTCCGGCGGGAAATCGACGATGCGGATGCGGGTGCCGCCGGCGGGTGGGGCGAGGACGATGCCGGGTTCCGGCGGCTCGCCAGACGCGCGGTCGATAGGCGCGGGCATCTCGCGGGTGTTCCAGATCTCGTGGAAGACGGCTCCGGCATCGCTGCCGATCGCGACGCTGCGCGCGGGCGGGCCGTCCTCCCGCAGCACGGCGCGGCCCTGCTCGTCGTGGCCGGTGACGATGCGGCGGGGCGGATCGAGCATGGCGCGGCTCCTGCTGGCGAGCGCGGCACCGAAGCGCAGATGGGGCCGGCTGTCTACTGCCGGAACGGCCGGAACCTCCGTCAACCGTCCTCGTTGCCCCGACGCCCGGCGATGGACCGGATCACCTAGAAAGTTGGAGAAGAGAAGCCATGGCCGACGACAGCCAAGCCACCGGCACGCAGGACGCAACCTACAACCTGATCTCCATCCTGTACCACAGTCTGCAGGGCGCGGAGACCTACGAGATGTACGCGGCGGACGCCGACGATGACCAGGAGCTCCAGCAGTTCTTCACCCAGGTGCAGGAGGAGGAGCAGCAGCGCGCTGACCGCGCCAAGCAGCTGCTCGCGTCGCGGCTCCAGCAGGATAGCCGGTCGAGCGGCGCTGCGAGCGGCGGCAGCCAGTAAACGACCCGGGCGCGGGCGGAGAATGCCCGCGCCACCCCCCTCCTCCGCGGAGCTATCCCATGCCCGACCAGAACGACGCGCAAGAACAAAGGCTCGAGCGGCGCTACCTCGTCCGCCAGGTCACCGACTACCAGTTCTCCTGGACGGAGCGCGACCGTGGTCAGCCGGGCGCGTTCACGGTGCAGCTGATCCTCGACAACGGGGTGGAGGAGTATATCCTGAACCTCGCGTCCAGCGACGTTTCGGCCGTGTTCAAGCTGTTGCGCAAGAGTCCTCACACCATGTTCGATACCGAGCGCAAGGTGCTCATGTTCGGCAACCTCAGCGCCTGATGGCCGCCGGTCCCGCCCTCGTTACGGGCGCGACCGGGACCGTCGGGGGGCAAGTGGTCCGTGCGCTGCTCGCGCACGGCGCGCCCTTGCGCGTCGCGATGCGGCGACCGGAGCGCGGGCCGTCGGGGGTTGAGGCGGTCCGGTTCGACTTCGCCGAGCCCGCGACTTACCAGGCGGCGCTGGCCGGCGCGCGGAGCTTGTTCCTGCTGTTCCCGCCGTCGTTGCCGCGCGCGGCCGACCGCTTCGCCGAGCTGATGGACGCGGCGCGGGCGGCCGGGGTGGAGCGCGTCGTGTTCCACTCCGTGCGCGGGGCGGGGCGGTTGCCGCTGCCCCACCGCAAGATCGAGCGCGTCGTGCAGGCGGGCGGGGTGCCGTGGACGCTGCTGCGGCCCAACGACTTCATGCAGAACTTCGCCACCGTGCCCGTCTTCCGCGACGGCATCGCGCGGCGCGGCGTTATGAGCACGCCGGCGGGCGTAGGGCGGACGAGCTACATCGACGTGCGCGACATTGGAGACGCCGCGGTCAAGGTGCTGACGGAGGACGGGCACGACGGCTGCACCTACACGCTTACCGGGCCGGAGGCGCTGGATCTGGCGCAAGTGGCCGCGCGGCTGGGCCGGGTGCTGGAGAAGCCGGTGCGCTACGAGCCCGCGTCCGTGCCGGGGTTCGTCCGAGAAGTGCGCGCGCTGGGCAACCCGCTGCCCTTGGCGCTGATCATGACCAGCATCGCGCTGATTGCGCGGTTCGGGCTGGCGGCGGAGGTCGACCCGACCTTGCCGCAGCTGCTGGGCAAGCCGGCGCGGGGGTTTGACGCGTTCGCGCGGGATTACAGCCACATCTGGAGCGGCTACGTCGCGACGGGGGTGCGGACGGAGATGGCGGTGTGAAGGTCGTCCGCTCAGAAGGTCCGTCGTCCTCGCGCAGGCTGGGATCCACAACCCTCGACATCGGCGATCGCGCGCACGGACGTTGCGGCTTAGGGACCCCCCGCCTGCGCAGGGAGACGACGAGTATCAGGCCCGGTCATTTTCCAAGGCGCTTCTGAGCTCCGCCAGCCACGGCGCGGCCACGCCGTCGGACGGGGCGCGCCAGTCGCCGCGCGGAGATAGCGAGCCGCCCGGCGAGACCTTGGGCGCGTTGGGGAGCGCCGAGCGCTTGAACTGGCTGGTCCCAAAGAAGCGGCGCAGGAACTCCTCCAGCCAACGGGCGACCGTCGGCAAATCATATTGCGGGCGCGCGTCCTCCGGCACGCCGATGGGCCAGCGGCCGGCGGAGGCGTCGCGCCAGGCGTGCCAAGCCATGAACAGGATCTTGGACGGGGGCAGGCCGTAGCGCACTGTGTAGTGCACGAAGAAGTCGTGCAGCGCGTAGGGGCCGACCCGATCCTCCGTGCTCTGCATCCGTCCGTGCTCGTCGGCGGGGACGAGTTCTGGGCTGATCTCCGTACCAAGAATGTCGGTGAGCACGCGGTCGGTCTCCGCGTCGAACTGGTCGGACTGGACGCACCAGCGAATGAGGTACTGGATCAGCGTCTTGGGAACCGCTGCGTTGACCGAATAATGGCTCATATGGTCGCCGACGCCGTAGGTGCACCAGCCGAGTGCGAGTTCCGACAGGTCGCCGGTGCCGACCACGAAGCCGCGGCGCTGGTTGGCGAGGCGGAACAGGTAGTCGGTCCGGAGCCCCGCCTGCACGTTCTCGAACGTGACGTCGTAGACGGGCTCCCCGGAAGCGAACGGGTGCCCCATGTCGGCGAGCATCTGCCGGGCGGCGGGGCGGATATCGATTTCCTCCGCCTGCACGCCCAAGGCGCGCATCAGCGCCCAGGCGTTCGCCTTGGTGCGCTCGCCGGTGGCGAAGCCGGGGAGAGTGAAGCCGAGGATGGTGGAGCGGGGGAGGCCGAGATAATCGCACGCTTTGGCGGCGACAATCATCGCATGGGTGGAGTCGAGCCCGCCGGAGACGCCGATGACGAGATGGCTACCGCTGGTCGTCTCGAACCGCTTTGCGAGGCCCTGAACCTGGATGTTAAAGGCTTCGTAGCAGTCCTGGTCGAGTCTCTCGGGGTTGTTCGGCACGAAAGGGTAGCGACGAAGCGGCCGCTCTAAACCCTTGTCGGCCATCGCCGGCCGGTGTTCGAACGACACGCGGCGAAAGCGCTGCTCGGGATGCCGCGCGGCCGCACAGGCGTCGTTAAAGGTGGGCGTGCGCATCCGCTCCAGGCGGAGCCGCTGGACGTCGACGTCGGCGACGATCAGCTCGGGCTCGCGCTGGAAGCGGTTGCTTTCCGCGAGCAGCTCGCCCAGCTCGTAGATCATTGCCTGGCCGTCCCAGGCGAGATCGGTGGTGCTCTCGCCGGGGCCGGCGGCGGAATAAAGGTAGGCGGACCAGGTGCGGACGCTGTGCGCCTCACACAGCACGCCGCGCTCGCGCGCCTTGCCGACAATGATATTGGAGGCGGATAGGTTGCACAGGATCAGCGCGCCCGCCATCGCGCCGGCGACGGAGGGCGGGACGGGCGCCCAATAATCCTCGCACAACTCCATGTGAAAGACGAAGTCGGCGAGGTCGGTCGCCGCGAAGACGAGGTCGACGCCGAAGGGGACGCTGGCTGAGCCCGCGACGTCGATAGTCAGCCCGGTCAGGCCGACGCCGGGAGCGAACCAGCGCTTTTCGTAATATTCGCGATAGTTGGGTAGGAAGCTCTTGGGCACCACGCCGAGGATCGCGCCGCGGTGGATCGCGACGGCGCAATTGTACAGCCGGCCAGCGCGGCGGAGCGGCGCGCCTACGAGGAGCACGGGGGCGAGGTTCCGGCTCTCCTGCAGCAGCTTGGCGATCGCCGCTTCCACGTCGTCGAGGAGCGCGTCCTGCAGGTGGAGGTCGTCGATCGCGTAGGAGGACAGGCCCAGTTCGGGGAACAGCGCGAGGTCCGCGCCACGTTCGTGGGCCGCGCGCGCGAGCTCGAGGTGGGCCTGGAGATTGGCGGCCGGGTCGCCGGCGGTGGCCCGGGGGGTGCAGGCGGCGCCGCGGACGAAGCCGTGGCGGTGGAAGGAGAAGAAGGACGGGTCGGGGGTCACGCGGGGCTCCGGGCAGGGTACGACCACTTGCAGCAGATCGGAGGTGAAAAAAATCCCGTTCGCGCTGGACCTGTCGAAGCACTCTCCTTCCTCACCCTGCGGGAGAAAAGAAGAGCTTCGACAAGCTCAGCCCGGACGGGTCGGGGAGCGTCGAAAGCGTCGGAGACGGTTGCTCAGTCGGTCGCTTTGTCCTGCCCGCTGTAGTCCTGGTCGCCCGCCTTGCCGCTGCCGTGGTAGCCGACCTTGGTGGTCGCGCCCGCGGTTTCGCCGGCGCCGGACGGCTTGTAGGCGGGGCCGCCGTCTGGGGTGTCGGCGTTGGTGCCGCTGTGCGGATTGGGGTAAGAGCCACCGCCGCTCTCGCCGACCATATTCGCGACGGTCGGGTCCAGCTTGTGGCCGGCGTCCTGCTTCGCCTTGCCAGTCCCGCCGACGGTGTCGGCGGGAAAGTCGCTGCTGGTCATAATGTCATCCTTCGTGCGGGTCGGGCTCAGGCGAGCTTGAGCCCTTCCTTGTTCATCAACGCGGTCAGCTTTTTGTTCTCCGCGTCGGAGAGCTTCGCTCGCAGCGCGGGGTAGATCTCGTCCTCCTCCTCGTGGACGTGCTTCTCGATCAGATCGCGGAACTCGCGCACGCGGGTGAGCCAGCGCGGGTCGCTCTTGCCCATCATCTCGAGCTCGAGAAGGTAGGTCTTCACATAGGCGTGCTCGTGGTCGAGCTGGTCGGCGTCGCCGCGCTCGCCCGCTTCGCGGATAGACGGGTAGATTACATTTTCTTCTTGGAAAGCATGCTTCTGCAGCGCGTTCTTCAGCGCCGCTAGAAGCGTCGAGCGCTTGCCCGTGTCGGCCGGGGTAGTCTTCTCGATCTGGTCGAAGATGGCGAGCGCGGCGCGGTGCTCCGCGCGCAGCGCATCGAACCAGTCGCCCTGCATGAGGCTGGCGCCCTGCACCGCCGCCTTGCGGCCCATGTTGGCGAGCAAGCCGATGCCGATGCCGACGGCGGCCGCGCCGAGGAGCATGCCGGTCGGGACCGCGCCGCCCGTGTCCTGGCCGCGACCGAAGTCGAACAAGCCCCGGCCGCGCCCGGCGGAGCCGTCGTCGATGACGGTGGTGGTCGGCCGCGCGCCCGCCGTGCCGGCGCCGAAGCCGGCGTCGACCGTCGCGCTTTGTCCCTGGAATTCCGGCATTGTTCGCTCCCGTCACAACTGTGCGGGAGCGGCAACCGCCCGCGGAGCCAAGTGTTCCGTAGGAAAACCGGAACAAACCCTGTAGATGCTGCGTTTGCGAAAAGAACCGGCCATAGGAGGGGTTGATCTTGATCAAAGATATCGTTCGCGGCGGACAGCGCGCTGGCTCGGGATCCGAGCACGGCGGCGGCCGCTCCGGCGAAACGCTGCTGTGCTTGTCGCACCTGCGCTGGGATTTCGTCTTTCAGCGGCCGCAGCACCTCATGCAGCGTTTCGCCCGCGAACGGCGCGTGATCTTCTGGGAAGAGCCCGAATACACGGTGGACGTCGCCGCGCCGGGAGTCCGCCGGACGCGCGACGAGGCGACGGGGGTCGAGGTTGCCACGCCCTTGCTTCCCTGGGCCATGACGGACGGCACGGAGGAGGCGCGCGACGACGCGCTCCGCGCGTTGCTGCGGGAACTGCGCGCCGAGATCGCGGGGCCGGTGATTCGCTGGTTCTACACGCCGATGATGTACGGCATCGCGCGCGACGTGCCGGCGGAAGTCACCGTGTATGATTGCATGGACGAGCTGAGCGCGTTCAAGAACGCGCCGCCCGCGCTGCTCGCGCTGGAGGCGGAGCTGCTCAAGGCCGCGGACGTGGTGTTCACCGGCGGCTATTCGATTTACGAAGCCAAGCGCGACCGGCACGCTAACATCCATCCTTTCCCGTCGTCGGTCGACCGGGCGCTGTTTGCCCAAGCGCGCGTCGCCCAGGCTGACCCCGCGGACCAGGCGAGCTTGCCGCGCCCCCGCTTCGGCTTCTACGGCGTGGTGGACGAGCGGATCGACTTAAACCTCCTCGCGGCGGTTGCTGACGCGCGGCCCGAGTGGTCGTTGGCGGTGATCGGCCCGGTGGTGAAGATTGACGAGGCCGACCTGCCGCGCCGGCCGAACCTCCACTACCTGGGCGGCAAGAGCTACGCCGAGCTGCCCGCCTACCTGTCGGGCTGGGACGTCGCTCTGATGCCTTTCGCGATCAACGAGGCGACCCGCTTCATCTCGCCGACCAAGACCCCCGAATATCTCGCGGCGGGGCGGCCGGTGGTGTCCACGCCGATCAAGGACGTGGTGCGCCACTACGGGAAGAACGCGGGTGTGGCGATCGCCGACGGGCCGGAAGCGTTCATCGCGGCGTGCGACCGGATGCTGGAGCTGTCGCGCCGGCCGGAAGCGTGGCTGCCTGAAGTCGACGAGATGCTCGCCAGCCAGTCGTGGGACGTCACCTTCGCGCGGATGAACGCGCTAATCGCGGCGGCGCGGAAGCCTTCGTCGGCATCGAGTGGCGCGTCCGTCGCGCCTTTCGTCGCGGCGTCGAACAAGCCCAAGAAGTACGACTATCTCGTCGTGGGCGCGGGCTTCGCGGGCGCGACGCTCGCCGAGCGGCTGGCGAGCCAGACAGGCGCGCGGGTGCTGGTGATCGACAAGCGGCCGCACATCGCGGGCAACGCTTACGACCATCTGGACGACGCGGGGCTGCTGATCCACCGCTACGGCCCGCACATCTTCCACACCAACAGCGACGAGATCTTCGCCTACCTGTCCAAGTTCACCGCGTGGCGGCCCTACGAGCATCGCGTGCTCGCCCGGGTGCGGGGGCAGGAAGTGCCGATCCCGATCAACCGGACGACGCTGAACAAGCTGTTCGGGCTCGACCTGAAGACGGACGACGAGGCCGCGGCCTATCTGGCCTCGCGCGCGGAGCCGGTGGAGACGGTGCGGACGAGTGAGGACGTGGTGGTCTCCGCAGTCGGCCGCGAGCTCTACGAGCTGTTCTTCCAAGGCTACACGCGCAAGCAATGGGGGCTCGATCCGAGCGAGCTCGACAAGAGCGTCACCGCCCGCGTGCCGACGCGGACCAACGTCGACGACCGCTACTTCACCGACAAGCACCAGGCGATGCCGCTCGACGGCTACACCGCGATGTTCCGCCGGATGCTCGATCACCCGATGATCGACCTGTCGCTGGGCGTCGACTTCCGCGACGTAAAGGACGGCATTGACGCGCCCCACACGATCTACACGGGGCCGATCGACGAATATTTCGACTGGCGGTTCGGCAAGTTGCCGTACCGGAGCCTCCGCTTCGACCACCAGACGCACGACCGGGAGTGGTTCCAGCCGACCGGCACCGTGAACTACCCGGATCCGGCAACGCCCTACACTCGGATCAGCGAGTATAAGTACCTGACCGGGCAGAGCCACCCGAAGACCACGGTGACCTACGAATATCCGAGCGCGGAGGGCGATCCTTACTACCCGATTCCGCGGCCGGAGAACCAGGCGCTGTTCAAGCGCTACGAAGCGTTGGCAAACGAGCAGGTTGACGTCACCTTCGTCGGGCGGCTGGCGACCTACCGCTACTACAACATGGACCAGGTAGTGGGGCAGGCGCTGTCCACCTTCCGCCGGCTGGTCGGGCTGAAAGGCGCATCAGCGGGCGCGGCGGCGCAGGCGGTCGCTTGACGGAGCGGTGACCGAGGAGCGGCCGGCGCTCGTCCGGTCGCACCTCGCCGCCCAGTTCCCGCGATGGGCGGACCTGCCGATTGAGCCGGTCTCCCTCGCCGGGACGGACAACGCGGTATTCCGCCACAGTGACGGCATGGCGGTGCGCGTGCCACGGTCGCCCTGCGCGGCCCCGGGCAGGCGGAGAAGGAAGCGCGCTGGCTGCCGCGGCTCGCGCCCGCGCTGCCGCTGCCCGTTCCGCTGCCGCTCGCGCTGGGCGAGCCCGGGGAGGGCATTCCTTGGCGCTGGACGGTTTGCCGCTGGCTTCCCGGCGCGGATACTTCCATCGCTCCGAGTGAAGAGCGGGCGGGTGTCGCTGAGGCGCTGGGCAGCTCCGTGCGCGCGCTCCGAAGCTGCGACGCGGCGAGTGGGCCCGTTTCGGGAAGTTACAACGGCGGTCGCGGCCTGCCGCTGACGAGCCGCGACGCCCCGGTCCGGGCGGCAATCGAGGCGCTCGCGGACGAGATCGATCCCGGCGCGACATGCGCTGCCTGGAACGAGGCGCTGGCCGCGCCGTGCTACGCGGGGCCGCCGTCATGGCTCCACGGTGACCTGTACGGCGGCAACTTTCTGCGGGACGCCCGTCGAGCGAGCGGCGTGATGATTGGGGGCTGATGGGCCTTGGCGACCATGCCTGCGACTTAATGGCCGGCTGGGCCATATTCGGCAACGAGGCTCGCGCGCGCTTCCGCGAGGCCGCGCCGGCCGATGCGGCAAGCTTGGCGCGCGGCCGCAATTGGGCGCTGTCTTTCGGGCTGATGGCGCTTGCCTACTACCGCGAACGCAACTTGGTGCTGTCCGCCATCGCCTGTCGCGCGATCAGTGCCGCCTGAGCGAGTTGTGGCGAACGGGGCTAATCGCTTCGCGGAACACCGTTCCCGCAGCGGACGTTCGAGGGTGGGAACACACGCGAGCGGGAGAGCGGCATTGCAGAGCAAGATCGGAATGGCGGCGCTCGCCATGTCATTGGCGCTGGCGGGCTGCGGCCGGGGCGAGGGCGGTGAAGGCGGCGACGGCGCGGTCGAGGCGGGCAGCATCAGCGGACGCGGCGAGATCGGCAACGCGGCGGTCGCGGAAGCGGTGGCTTCAGACGTCAACACCACCGTGGGCAGCAGCAGCGCGGCGGCGAGCGCGGTGCAGGGCGCGGTGCCGCAGGAGTTCGTCAACGCGGCGGCGGGCGCGGGAGCGTTCATCGTGGAAAGCTCGCGATTGGCGATGCAGAAGCAGGTCTCGTCGGGGATGCGCGGTTACGCGGAGCAGATGATCAGCGCTCACGGCCGCTCGGCGGCGATGCTGCGGACGGCGGCGGCCGGGGCGGCGACGCCCGTGACGCCCAACGGGCAACTCACGCCCGAGTATCAGGCCAAAATGGCATTCCTGGCGCAACGCGACGGCGACCGGTTCGAATCGCGCTTCATCCAGGACCATATCATCGTACACGAGCGTACCCAGCAGGCGATGGGCAACTACGCGCGGACGGGCGCGGACCCGGCGCTGAAGGCGCACGCGGCGGCGATGGTACCCGAGATCGAGGGGCACTTGGCGCGCGCGCGCGCCGTGCAGGCCGGGACCACCACGGCGCAGGGACGGCCAGCGGGCTGAGCGGCGCTGCGCCCGTGAAAATCGCCGCCCATCGCTACTTCGAGGCGGGGCTGCGCCCTCACCTGCCGGCCGACGTCGAGGTGGCGTGGTACCACGACGCCGACACCGGCGTCACCGCCGTGCGCGGCGCGCCCGCGGCGATGATCGACCTGTTCTTCGACCCGCCGGGCGTGCGGCGCATGGTGGAGGCGGGCGGCGTGGAGCTGCGCTGGGTCCAGTCGATCCTGTCGGGCATCGAGGGACACCCGGTTGATCTCTACGCCGAGCGCGGCATCCTGTTCACCAACGGCGCGGGGGTGAACGCGGTGCCGGTGGCCGAGTTCGCGGTGTTGGGCGTGTACGCGCTCGCCAAGGGGCTGCACGGCATTATCGGCGCGCAAGGCCGGGGGCTCTGGAGCGAGCGGCCGTTCGGGACGACGGAGGTGGCCGGCTCCGCCGTGCTCGTCGTCGGGGCGGGGCCGATCGGGCGCGAGGTGAACCGCCAGCTGTCCGGCGCGGGGGCGCGGGTCTCGATGGTGCGGCGGCGCGCGGACCCGGCCAAAGGCGAGCTCGGGCCGAACGACTGGCGGGCGCGGCTCCCTGAGTTCGACTTCGTGGTGCTCGCCGCGCCCGCGACACCGGAGACCCGCGGGATGATCGGCCGGGCGGAGCTCGCGGCGTGCAAGCCGGGCGCCGGACTGGTGAACGTCGGACGCGGGTCGCTGGTCGACCAGGACGCGCTGATGGAAGCGGCGGCGGCGGGGCGGGTGACGGCGTTCCTCGACACGGTAGAGCCTGAGCCGCTGCCGCCCGAGCATCCGCTGTGGCGCACGTCGGGAGTGACGATCACCTCCCACCTGTCCGGCCGGTCGCAGACAAGGATGCCCGATCGGATCGGGGCCTTGTTCGCCGAGAACCTGCGGCGGTTCAGGGCGGGCGAGCGGCTGGCGAACCTCGTCGACCCCGCGCTTGGTTACGCGCCGCCCGTCGACTAGAACTCGGGCGGGGGCGGCGCGTCCGCTACGTCGGTGATGGTGGCGCGGAGGTCGAGCGAGACGTCGACGTTTTCGTACACGTCCGGGGCGAGCGGGCAGGGCAGGTCGCCGCGGCTGCTACGGTCGACGGTGACGCCCGGATTTGCGCGCTGCTGGACGCGCGCCTCGCCGACGGAACGCACCTCTAGCCGTTCGGCGCGCACGCGCGCGTGGAAGCCGATGGTCGGCTCGGCGCACGGGGCGGGTGCCGACTGGAGCAGCAAATTGAGGAGCGTACCGATCAAGGCCACTCCAACCTGCGTAGACGAAAGTCGTTCATCTCCCGCAACCAATGGCGGCCCGTCCGCGCTCGGCGGGCCAGCAACAAGGGAGCGCCAATGTGAAGCGTCGTCTGCTCGCCGCCGCCGCGATCGTCGCCATGATCCTGCCCGTCGCGGCAGAGGCGCAGAACCGCCGGAACGACCGCGCGAGAGCGGTGACGAGCAAGGGCGGCGAGCCCGGCAAACGCACGGACGATAAGGCGGGTGCGACGCCCGAAGACGCTGGGCGTTCGGGCGGCAAGGGCGAGGACGGCGGCAAGTAGCCGCCCGCCGCCGCCGCGCGCCGCCGCAGGCAGGAACGTCCGGCCGCCCGCGCTCGTTGGCGCTTGGTCAAGCAAAGGAGTTCGAACGATGGCGCAAAAAGGTGCGGGCGGCGAGCAGGGCGCGGTGACGGAGAAGGGCGGCAGCGCCCCGGGCGGCACGGACGGCAGCAAGACGGGCGGCAAGGCCAGCGGCGGCCGGTCGGGCAGCCCGTCGGGCGGCGGCAACTCGGGCGGCAGCAGCGGCCAGTAAGGCGGGCGATTGTTCCTGTTCTTCACCAACCGGCTTGGCTGCCTCGGCTCCCTGGCCGTGTCGGCGCTGGGCACGCTGGTGATCCTCGCGCTGCTCGGCTTCTTCGGCTGAGCGGCGCTTCCCTTAGGAGAGCATCGTGAGCGAAACGCGCAGCGACGAGGATCCGCCGCCCCCCCCGGAGCCGGGCGGCCGACCGCACCATCCGCTGCCCGCGAGCGAGGAAGCGCGGCGCGGCGAAGTGCCGGAAACGCTGGAGCGCGAAAAGGGCTTTGGCGACGACGGGGCAGAGGCGACCGGCCCGTTGCCGTCCGGCGAGTCGGCGAAGGGCTGCTGACGCGCGGCCCGGACGGGCGCTCAGGCGCCGCCGATCCCTTCCACCACCTTGCCCGCCCCTTGGCAGGTCGGGCACTCGCCCGCGTCGACCCGCCCGGAGCCGCCGCAGCGCGGGCACAGGTTTTCGCCGGTGCTCGGCGTGCCGGGGGCGGCTTGGTCGCCGGGGTTGAGGGGCTGGTCGGACATGTGCAAGAGCCTCGCGCGCTGAGATGAACGTGGCTTTCTCAACATCCCAAGTCGCCGCCGGCTCCCCGGCGGTTGCCGGCAAGCGGAGCCGCGCGGCCGAGGCGCTGAACCGGTCGCTCTGCAAGGCTTGGGCGCGCGGAGCGATGCCCGTGCCCACGCTGGACGAGGAAGCGCTGCTCGCCTGGGCCAGGAAACGAACAGGTCTCAACGACTTCGGGCCGGAGATGGAGTGGCGGCCGCAGCTCGGCGTGCTGCTCCGCGCGCTCACGGGCGAGGCCGAGCTGAACCCGATTGGCCGCACGATGGCGAACGGGCAGGTGGTCGGGCTACTCCAGCAACGGCTACTGGCCCAAGCCTTGTTCGACCGGCACCCCGAAATCCGGCAACGGCCCATCGCCGCGCCGATCATAGTGATCGGCCATATGCGATCGGGCACGACGCGGGCGCAGCGGCTGCTCGCCTGCGACCCGCGACTGGTCCACACGCGCGGGTTCGAGACGCTCGATCCCGTGCCGCGCCGCCCGGACTTTCGGCGGTGGAAGGCGCGGGCGATGCTTGCCACGTTGCGTTCGCTCAACCCCGAGCAGTTCGTGATTCATCCCATGAGCGCGGGCGCACCCGAGGAGGAGTTCGGGCTCCTGAACCACGGCTTTTACGGCGCGGCGCTCGAGGCGCAATGGCGCGTGCCGAGCTTCGCGCGCTGGTGGGCGGGGCGCGACCGGACGCCCGTCTACCACCGCTTCGCCGACCTGCTGCGCTTGATCGGCTGGGGGCGGGGCGACGACCCCGCCGAGCCCTGGCTGCTCAAGGTGCCGCAGTTCACGGAGGACATCGAGCCGCTGCTGCGCGTCTTCCCCGACGCGCGGCTATTATTCCTGCATCGCGACCCGGCGGCGGTGGTCGCCTCCTCCTGCTCGCTGGTGCTGAACGCGACGCGGCTGCAGTCGGACCGGGCGGACCCTCGCACGATCGGGCGCGAGTGGCTCGCCAAGGTCGCCGCGCGCGAGCGGGCGATGCGCGACGCGCGGGCGCGCAGACCAGATGTTACCAAACTCGACCTGCGCTTCGACGAGGTGTCGCGCGACTGGCGGGAGGCGATGCGGCGCACCTATGACTGGCTGGGAATGCCGCTCACGCCGGAGGTGGAGGAGCACATGGCGCGCTACCTGCGGCGGGCGGAGCGCTCGGGGTACCGCGGCCACCGCTATCGGCTGGAGGACTTCGGGCTGACCGTCGACCAGGTGCGCGAGGCGGTGCCGGCCTGACGCGCCGCGCGTCAAGCCGCGCGCTTGAACGAGATCAGGCTGGCGCCGCGAGCGCCCGGCTCGCTCATCCGCAGCTTATAACCTTGCAGCAGGTACGGTACCGTGTCGCCCTCGCGCCGCACGCGCACGTCGGGCAGGCCCGCGGGGCCGCGCAGAACGATGGCGCCATCGCGGCCGCGATGGGGGCGCAGGACGGCGCCTGCACGGGCACCGCGCTTCACCACGTGGTAGAGCTGGATCATGAGAAAAGCCTCCTAAGTATAGGAGGCATATAGGAATTCGGCACCGATTTGCGAGCGCACGGGCGCTGCTCAACCACCCGTTTCGAGGCGAGTGAAGCGCACGGGGAGGAGTTCCTCGATCTCCACCGCATCGTCGGCGACCCTGGCCGCCACGCTGAGCTGCTGGACCTCCTTGCCGCCCAAGGGGATCACCATGCGCCCGCCGGTGCGGAGCTGGGCGAGCAACGGCTGGGGCGGGGAGGCGGCGGCGGCGGTGACGAGGATGCGGTCGTAGGGCGCGTACTCCGGCCAGCCGCGCGAGCCGTCGCCGACGCGCACTTCGGCCTGGAGGAAGCCGAGCTGGCGAAGCTGCTGCTCGGCGGCGGCGGCGAACTCCTCCACGATCTCGACGGTGTACAGATCGACGCCGAGTTCGGACAGAAGTGCGGCCTGGTAACCCAGCCCCGTGCCGACCTCCAGCACGCGCTGGCCGGGCTCGACGTCCAGCAGCTCGATCATCAGCGCGCCAATGAAGGGCTGCGACAGCGTTTTGTCGAAACCGATGGGGAGCGGGCCGTCGTGGTAGGCGACGGAGCCGAGCTGCGACGGCACGAACAGGTGGCGGGGGACGCGGAGCATCGCCGCCTCCAGCCGCGGGTCGAGCCGGTCGCGGCCGAGCTCGTCGGCCATCTGCTCGAGGTGGATATTGACCACCTCGACCATGTGGCGGCGCAGCGTGCCCAGCTGCTTCTCGTTCATCGGTTTCATGTGCGTCCCGCCGCTGCGTCCGCGGTTAATCGCGCGAGCGGGGCGGATGCTCCCGCGCGCGAGAAACAATCCGCCGCCGCCTGCGTCTTTGTCGGACACGATCGGAGGAGCAGCGCGTGAGGACGAACAGCGGAGCCGGCAAGGCCAAGAACAACAACCATGATCCGACGCTGAAGGATCACGAGAATGCCAAGGGCCGGTCGGGCGAGGCGATCCTGGACGCCAAGGCGGACAAGACCAAGGCGAAGCGGACGCCGGAGTTCTAGTTTGGCTTCCTCTCCCGCTTGCGGGAGAGGGTTGAGGCGAGGGTAGGCCGGCGGCGGTTGGGTTTGCCGCTTGCGAGCGGGTCGCCCTCACCCTCCCACGCTGCCGCGCAGCTCGGGCCCCTCCCTCTCCCGCAGGCGGGAGAGGGGACTAACGCCGTTCCCTGCTCAGCCGCGTCATCAGGATGGCGGCGCGTTGGGCCTGGCGGGGCAGGCTCGCCAGGTCGGCGGTCTCGCCTTCTGCGTGCGCGCCGGAGCCGGCGATGCCGGTGCCGACGAGGCCGTCGACGTCCTTCGCCACGAAAGCGATGTCGCCCGCGCCGCGTTTGGCAGGGTCGAGCTCGGCCATTTCCGGCATCCTCAAGTCGCGGTTCACCTCGTTGAGTTTGGCGAGAAGCGCGCGGCCGCCGGCGGTCGGCGGCATCGGGGGGTAACTGTCGGTAAAGGCGATCTCCGCGTTCGCACCGGGCAGGTTGCGGGCGACGATGGCGCGCATCTTGGTCCGGACGCGGACGGTCTGCTCTTCGGACAGGGTGCGCATGTCGCCGAGCGCTATCGTGCTGCGCGGGATAATGTTGGTCTTGCCAGTGGCCGAACCACCCGTCCGGTCTTCGTTCAGCGCCACCGCGTCGCCGCCGAGCAGCAGGCCGACGTTGAAGGTGAGGTTGGGCTCGGGCAGCTCGCTACGGAAGGCGTCGAGGATGCGGGCCGCCTCGTAGGCCGCGCCGTTCCCCGCCGACGCGCCGAAGATGCCCGAGCTGTGGCCGGGCTTGCCCGTGACCCGCAGCTCCCATGACGAGCTGCTGCGCCGGGCGATGCTGCCGATGTCCGCCCCGTTCTCGCGCGACAGGGTCTCGAACTCGAGCGCAGCGTCGGCGCGGCGGCCGGCGGCGAGCAGGTCGGCGCGGGCGGTATCCAAGGGACGACCGGGCCGCTCCTCGTCGCCGGTCAGTACTATCTCGATGTCCGCGGTGCGGAGCGTGCCGGCATCGCGCATCGCGCGGAGCGCGGCGAGCATGACGACGAGGCCCCCCTTCATATCGTTAACGCCGGGGCCGGTGGCGATGTCGCCGTCACGGACGAAGCGCTGGAAGGGGGAGGAAGGCTCGAACACCGTGTCCAGGTGGCCGATGAGCAGCAGCCGCTTGCCGCGGCCGTTCCCGCGGTGGACCGCGACGAGGTGCCCGGCGCGGCCGACCGCGGACTGGTCGACCAACCGCGTGGTGAAGCCGAGCGCGTCGAGTTCGGCGCGCATCACCCGGCCGACCGCCGCCACGCCGGGCAGGTTCATGGTGCCGCTGTTCTGGTTCACCAACCGCTCGAGCAGCTGGACGTCGCGTTCGCGCCCGGCGTCGACCGTGCGCACCATACGCTGTTCAGCGGGGCTGAGCTGCGCGGCAGCGGGCGCGGCGAGGAGGAGCAGGGTGAGGAAGGCGGCGCGCATGGGGTGTGATCTCCGGTGGACTTGGGCGGGAGGTTAGTGGGACACGGGGCGGGCGGCAACGGAGGCGCGGATGGACGACCGGATCAGGATGACGATCGAGGGCGGCGTCGCCGACGTGCGGCTTACGCGGCCGGACAAGATGAACGCGCTCGACCCGGCGATGTTTGACGCGCTGGAAGAGGCCGGCGATCGGCTGCGCGGCATGGCGGGCCTGCGCGCGGTGGTGCTGTCCGGCGAGGGGCGGGCATTCTGCGCGGGGCTCGACCTCGCCAACTTCGCGGGGATGGCGGACGGGGCGGGGCGGACGGACCTCGGCCCGCGCACCCACGGCCCGGCCAACCGGCCGCAGCACGTGGTGCTGCAATGGCGGGCGCTGCCGGTGCCGGTGATCGCGGCGGTGCACGGGGTCGCGTTCGGCGGCGGCTTCCAGCTCGCGTTAGGGGCGGACGTCCGGTTCGTGGCGGTGGACGCGAAGCTCAGCGTCATGGAGATCAAGTGGGGGCTGGTGCCCGACATGGGCGGCGCGCTGCTCATGCGCGAGCTGGTCCGCCCCGACGTGCTGGCGGAGCTGACCTACACGGGCCGCGTGTTCGACGGGGCGGAGGCAGCGCGGCTGGGGCTGGCGACGCGCATCTGCGACGATCCCCGGGCGGAGGCGCTGGCCTTCGCGCGGGAGGTCGCGGCGAAGAGCCCGGACGCGATCCGCGCGGCCAAGCGGCTGCTTTCCCACGCCGACGAGGGCTTCGCCCGGCGCGTGCTGCAGGCCGAGTCGGACGAGCAGGGCGTGCTGATCGGGAGCCCGAACCAGGTTGAGGCAGTGCGCGCCGGGCTGGAGAAGCGCGCGGCGTCGTTCCGCGACTGAGGTGGCGCCGCTTGACCTCGCGGCGTTGACGCGGCTCGCGGCCCGGCTGGGCGGGGGCGAGGCGCGCGACGCGCGCCGTCTGTCGGGCGGGGCGAGCCAGGAGAGCTGGGCGCTTGCAGTGGGCGGGGAACGTTTTGTGCTGCGCCGCGCGCCGCCGGGTGGGCGGGTGAGCGAGCTCCAGGCGGGGCTGGCGGCGGAGGCGGCGCTGATCGAGGCGGCGGGGCGGCAAGACGTCCCCGTGCCGCCGCTGGTCTGCGTGCTCCACCCGGAGGACGGGCTGGGCGAGGGATTTGTCACTCGCTTCATCGACGGGGAAACGATCGGCGGGCGGGTGCTGCGGAGCGCAGCGCTGGCCGACGCGCGGCCGCGGCTGCCGGGCGAGTTCGGACGCATCCTGGCGCGCGTCCACGCGATCCCGCCCGCCGAGCTGCCGCCGCTGCGCGAGGCGGGAGTTGCGGCGAGCCTCGACGACCTCGCGCGCGCCGTGGCCGAAGACGGCACGCCCCGTCCGGTGTTCGCGCTGGCGCTGCGCTGGCTCAGCGAGCATTGCCCGGCGGAAGTGCCGCCGCGGCTCGTCCACGGCGACTTCCGGCTCGGCAACCTGATGATCGGGCCGGAGGGGGTGCGCGCGGTGCTCGATTGGGAGCTGGCGCACCTGGGCGATCCGGCGGAGGACCTCGGCTGGGCCTGCGTCACCGCTTGGCGGTTCGGCGCGGTGGAGTTGCCAGTGGCGGGGCTGGGGCCGCGACAAGCACTGTGGGCGGGCTACGAAGCAGGCGGGGGCGGAGCGGTGGACCCCGCACGGGCGCGCTGGTGGGAGGTGGCGGGGACCTTGCGCTGGGGGACGATGTGCGCGGGGATGGTCCGCGTGTTCCAGGACGGGCGTGACCGCTCGCCGGAGCGCGCGGTGATCGCGCGGCGGGCGTCGGAGAACGAGGCGGACCTGCTGCGGATGCTGACGCTGGGGGATTGAGATGCAGGACCAGCCTACCCCGCCCGAGATCCTCGAAGCGGTCGCCGCCTTTCTTCGCGCGGACGTGCTGCCCGCCTTGGATGGGGCGACCGCATTTCAGCTGCGCGTCGCGATCGGCGCGCTCGAGCTCGCGCGGCGCGAGCTGCTGGCGGGCGGAGCGGAGGAAGAGCGGGCGCGGCTGGCGGCGCTGCTCGGGCGAGACGGTTCGGCCGAGGAGCTGACGGCGGAGCTGGCGCGGCGGCTCGGGTCGGGCGAGCTGACGCTCGACAGCCCGGGCCTCGCGGCGCATCTCTGGGCGACGACGGAGGGGAAGCTCGCCGTCGACCAGCCCGGCTACGCGGGGCTGGCGCGGGCCAAGCGGCTGCGGGAGGGGAACTGATGAATTTCGAGCTGCCGGCGAAGTTGACCGCCTACCTCCACGAGCTCGACGCCTTCATTGACGCGGAGATCAGGCCGCTGGAGGAGGCGGACGACAACCGGCGCTTCTTCGACCACCGGCGCGAGCACGCGCGCACCGACTGGGACAATGGCGGGCTGCCTCGGGCGGAGTGGGAGGAGCTGCTGGGCGAGGCGCGGCGGCGAGCCGACCGGGCGGGGCACTACCGTTTCGCGCTGCCGCGCGAGTTCGGCGGGCGGGACGGCTCCAACCTGTGGATGGCTGTAATCCGCGAGCATCTGGCTGCAAAGGGGCTGGGCCTTCACAACGACCTGCAAAACGAGCATTCGATTGTCGGCAACCAGCCGCTGGTGCTGCTGTTCCGCGATTACGGGTCGGACGCGCAGCGGGCGGAATTCATCCCCGGGCTGCTCGACAACAGCAGGATCGTCACCTTCGGGCTCACCGAGCCGCACCACGGGTCGGACGCGACGCACATGGGGACGCGCGCCGTGCGCGAGGCGCGGGACGGCGTTCCCGGCTGGCGAATTGACGGCGAGAAGATGTGGATCACCGGGATGCATCGGGCGACGCACGTCGCCCTGTTCGTGCGGACGGGCGGCGCGGACGGCGACGCGCGGGGGATCAGCTGCCTGCTCGTGCCCGCGGACGCGCCGGGGCTGACGGTCGACGAATATCTGTGGACCTTCAACATGCCGACGGATCATCCGCGGCTCACCCTCGTCGACGTGTGGGTGCCGGAGGACGCGATGTTCGGGCCGGACGGCGGCGGGCTCGCGCTCGCGCAGAGCTTCGTCCACGAGAACCGCGTGCGGCAGGCGGCGAGCTCGCTCGGCGCGGCCACCTACTGTGTGGAGGAGAGCGTCCGCTACGCCCGGGTGCGTAAACCGTTCGGCGAGGAGCTGGCGCGCAACCAGGCGATCCAGTTCCCGCTGGTGGAGCTGGCGGCGGAGATCGAGATGCTGCGGCTGCTAATCCGGCGCACGGCGTGGGAAATGGACCGGCTGCCGCCCAAGGAGGTCGAGCGCCGGCTGTCTGACAAGGTGTCCATGTGCAACTACCGCGCGAACCGGCTGGCGTGCGAGGCGGCCGACCGGGCGATGCAGGTCCACGGCGGCATCGGCTATTCGCGGCACAAGCCATTCGAACACATCTACCGCCACCACCGCCGCTACCGGATTACCGAAGGATCGGAGGAGATCCAGATGCGGAAAGTGGCGGCGTTCCTGTTCGGCTACATGGGACCGCACAAGGCGGAACTGGGGGCGATCGGCTGGGAGGACGTGGATTACCGGGCGGGGCGGTACGGCTTCGGGTGAAAAGCGCTGACCTAAGCCCCTCCCCTTCAGGAGAGCGGTTGGGGTGGGGCTGTCCGACATCCTATTCCCTCGAGCGGTTGACTGCTGCGATGGGCTCCCACCCCGAGCCAGCAGCAGGTGAACCGTGCCCCGCACGGTTCTGGTCATGCCGGGGGATGACCGACCTGTTGCTCCTGAAGGGGAGGGGCTACTTGCCCTTCCTCCGACGGCAGCGCTAACCTCCGGCGGAAAGGAGAGGGCCATGGCCGAACCGCTGGGCGACATGCTCCGCCGCAAGGCGCGGGAGAAGGGCGGGGAGCTCGCGCTGGTCTGCGGTGGGCGGGAGACGAGCTTTGCCGCGCTCGACCGGAAAAGCGACCTCGCGGCACGCGCGCTGCTGGCCGACGGGCTGAAGCCCGGCGACCGCGTCGCCTTTCTCGGCAAGAACAGCGACCGTTACTTCGAATTGCTGTTCGCCGCGGCGAAGGCGGGAATGGTGACGGTGCCGATCGGCTGGCGGCTGACAGAGCCGGAGATCGCCTTCCTGCTGGAGGACTGCGGCGCGGCGGTGCTGTTCGTCGAGCCTGGCTTCGCGGCGCTCGCCCGGCGGCTGATCGAAGGACGGCCGCTCCGGCTGGTGTCGATGGGCGAGCCGCTGGAAGGCGCTCCAGGCTACCAGGACTGGAGGGCGCGGGGGGCGGAGTTCGCGGGCGAGCTGCCCGCGGTCGACCCGGGCGCGCCGGCGCTGCAGCTCTACACCTCCGGCACGACCGGCCGGCCGAAGGGCGCGATGCTGAGCCACGCGAACATCTTCGCGCTGAACGCGGCAAGCCAGCAAACCGACTGGAACCGCTGGGACGAGGGCGACGCTTCGCTCGTCACCATGCCGGTGGCGCACATCGCGGGCACCGGCTGGGGGCTGGTGGGGCTGCAGAACGGGGCCAAGTCGATCATCCTGCCCGAGTTCGACCCGGCGGAGGTGATCCGCGTCGTCTCCACCGAGCCGGTGGCCAAGCTGTTCCTGGTGCCCGCCGCACTCAACATGGTGCTGCGCCACCCTGCCGTGGGCACAGCAGACTTCTCCCGCCTGCGCCACCTGCTCTACGGCGCGTCGCCGATCCCGCTCGACCTGCTGCGGGAGGCGGTGGGCGTGTTCGGTTGCGGCTTCGTCCAGTGCTACGGGATGACGGAAACGACGGGCACGGTGGTGGCGCTGGCCCCGGAAGACCATAGCCTGGAAGGCAACCCCCGCATGCGCTCGGCCGGGCGCGCGCTGCCCGGGTGCGAGGTCAAGGTGGTAGGGCCGGACGACGCGCCGCTGCCGCCGGGGACGACGGGCGAGATCCTGGTGCGCTCGCCGTCGAACATGCTCGGCTACCACGGCCGCCAGGAGGCGACGCAGGAGGCGCTGCGCGACGGCTGGATGCGGACGGGGGACGCGGGCTATTTGGACGAGGAAGGCTACGTCTTCATCCAGGACCGGCTGAAGGACACGATCATCACCGGCGGCGAGAATGTCTATCCGGCGGAGGTGGAGAGCGTGCTATTCGGCCATCCGGCAGTGGCCGACGTGGCGGTGATCGGCGTGCCCGACGCGCGCTGGGGCGAGGCGGTGAACGCGGTGGTGGTGCCCAAGGGCGGTGCCGACGTGGACGTGCCGGCGCTGCTGGCGTGGGCGCGCGAGCGGCTGGCGGGGTACAAGGTGCCCAAGGCGGTGCACTTGGCGCAAGCGCTCCCCCGCAACCCGAGCGGCAAGGTTCTGCGGCGCGAGCTGCGCGAGCCTTTCTGGGCCGGGCGCGAGCGGGCGGTGAACTGAGGACGGCGTGGTGGCGAACACCTCTGTTCCCGCTAAGCTTGTCGAAGGGCTTCTTTTTCCCTCCGGCCGAAGAACAAGGGAAAGGCTTCGACAAGCTCAGCCCGAACTGTCGAGAAGACGCCGAATGCTTGTTCCTTGCAGCTTCGCGATCAGGATCGATCCATGACCTTCAACACCATCCGCCTCGACGTGGCTGACGGCGTCGCCACCGTCACCCTGCACCGTCCTGAGCGGCTCAACGCCTTCACGCCCGAGATGCAGGCGGAGTTGATCGCCGCCTTCGACCGCACGGACGCGGACGACGCGGTGCGGGCCGTGATCGTGACGGGGGAGGGCCGGGCCTTCTGCGCGGGCGCGGATCTGGGTGCGGGGGCGGGAGCCTTCGACCGGGGGCGGCGAGAGGACGCGCCGTTCTACCCAGACGGCACTCCCGACTACGGCAAGGAGAGCGCGCGGGACGGGGGCGGCATGGTGACTTTGCGCATCTTCCGCTCGCTCAAGCCCGTGATCGCGGCGATCAACGGGCCGGCGGTCGGCATTGGCGCGACCATGACGCTGCCGATGGACGCGCGGCTGGCGAGCGAGGCCGCGCGGATCGGCTTCGTCTTCGCGCGCCGCGGCATCGTGCCGGAAGCGGCGTCGTCATGGTTCCTGCCGCGGCTCGTGGGCGTCCCCCGCGCGCTCGACTGGTGCTATTCGGGCCGCGTGTTAGATGCGGCGGAGGCGCTGGCGGGCGGGCTGGTCGGCCGGGTGCTCCCCGCGGACGAGCTGCTGCCCGCCGCCCGCGCGCTGGCGGCGAGCTGGATGGAGGGCACGGCGCCGGTGTCCCAGGCGCTGATCCGGCAGATGATGTGGCGCGGTCTGGGGATGGCGGACCCGATGGACGCGCACCGTGTGGACAGCCGCGGCATCCTGTCGCGCGGACGGAGCCGGGACGTGGCGGAAGGCGTCAGCTCGTTCTTGGAGAAGCGCGTGCCGGCGTTCCCGGACAAGGTGTCGAGCGACATGCCGGACTACTTCCCGTGGTGGGAGGAAGCGAAGTACGGGTAAGGCTCAGTCCCAGCACTCCGGGCTCGGCGCGTCCGTGAACATCTTGCCGACCTCGGCGTGGATAATGCCGTAGCATTCGCACGCCGCGCCCTTCAGCCCTTCGCGGTCCAGCACGGTGATGCGGCCGCGCTTGTATTCGATCAGCCCGCCCGCTTGCAGCTCGCGCGCGACGATGTTCACCGCGTTGCGCTTGACTCCCAGCATCTCCGCCAGGAACTCCTGGGTGAGCGGCAGGAGCTCGCTTTCTGTCCGGTCGTGGGTGGTCAGGATCCAGCGCGCGCAGCGCTGCCGCAAGTGGTGCAGAAGGTTGCAGGCGACCACCTGGAGCGTGGCGCGCACCAGCACCTCGCGCCAGCGGGTGACCGCCGAGCAAAACATCACGCTCGCGTCGATCAGGTCTTCGAACGCCTGGGCGGGCAGGCGGAACGCCTGGCCGGGGATGTGCACGGCGTAACGGGTGAAGGCGGCGTCGGTGTAGCCGCTGGCGCTCATCGCCGCCGCGCCCTCGCGGCCGATGGTGGCGACCTCCGCGGTGCGGCCGTCCCCCATGACGGCGACTAGCGAGATCATCCCCGACACAGGCAGGTACACGTGGGTGAGCGGCGCGCCGGGCTCGTAGAGCACTTGGCCGCGCTCCAGCGTCACCGGTTCGAGATGCGCGTCAAGGATGCGGCGCTCCTCCGGCGGGACGCGGGAGAGCAGGTTGTTGCCGCTGGGCCAGATGTCGTTTCGGCGCTGATCCATGTTCCCGTCGAAGTCGTCCCTGCGCGCACCAACGCGCGAAAAGGTATTCGGGCCCGGCGCGTCGCCGGACGCGTTCGGCATGGTGACTCTCGGGAACGTAACGTCCCCACTGGAGTTATGCACGGTCGAATGCACAATGACGTGCGTCGGTTAACAAGCATTATCGATCCCGCGCTCAGGAGCCCTGATGACCGAGCAGCATGAGCAGGAGCAGCGCATTCCGCTCGCGGAGGAGGTCCTGAGCGTCGGCAAGAAGGAGGTCGCCACTGGCCGAGTACGCGTGCGCACGGTGGTTGAGGAGCAGCCCGCGCTGTTCCGCGAAACGCTGACCCGCACCAGCCTAGACGTCGAGCGCGTGCCGATCGGCCGCGAGGTGGGCAGCGTGCCGGAGCCGCGGGAGGAGGACGGGGTGCTCGTCATTCCCATCGTGGAGGAACGTCTGGTCGTGGAGAAGCGGCTGTTTCTGGTCGAAGAGATGCGGGTTCGGCGTGCCACCGCCACCGAGGAGGTCGAAGTGCCCGCCAGCCGCCGCGTGATGCGCGCAGTGGTCGAGCGCGACGGTCAAGACATCGCAACAGAGGGAGTGAATCGCTGATGGTCGATCCGGACAACAGGGGAGAAGGCGCGCCGCCGCGCCACGTCCACATCGAAGGCGCCGAGGACAAGAAATTCAATTGGCTGCCGTGGCTACTCGCCGCGCTCGGCCTCTTGCTGCTGCTCTTCACGCTGAGCCGCTGCAACAATCGTGAGGAGCGCGTCGTCCCCGTCGACAACACGGTCAACGAAGTCGCCATGGACACCAATGTCGTCACCGAGCCGGTGACTAGCGGCGCGGCGGTGAGCGGCGAGGTCGCGCCGGCCGGCGTGGCGGCGGCGGGGGCCGCGGCGACGGGCGACGCTCTCGGCCAGATGCGGACCTATCTCGCTTCGCAGGAAGCGGCCGGGCGCCGCTTCTCGTTCGACGGCATCAACTTCGCGACGGGCTCGGCGGCGTTGCCGGCTGCGGCGAGCGGGACGGTGAGCGCGATAGCTGCCGCCTTGCAGCAGCATCCGAACGCCCGGGTGCGCGTTGAGGGTTACGCCGATGCGCGGGGCGGCGAGGGTACGAACGCGCAACTCGGCGCGCAGCGCGCCCAGGCCGTGGCGACCGCGTTGACCGCGGCCGGCATCGACCAGGGTCGGATCGAGACGGCGACGGGTGGTGAGAAGAACCCGATCGACAGCAACGCTACCGGGCCGGGGCAGGCGGAGAACCGCCGCACCGACCTCGTGGTCCTTTCCAAGTAACTTTCAGCGATCTTCTAGGAGGAAAAACTATGTCCCGTACCGTAACCGCCATGTTCGACAGCCGTCGCGACGCCGAAGCGGGCCGCGAGCGTCTGCTGGCCGCCGGCATCGATGCCACCAATGTCAACATCCTCGACCAGTCGAGCCAGGGCTTCAGCGCCGGCAACGACGTCAACAGCTACTCGGGCGCTACCACCCAAAGCCGCGGCATCTGGGGCTCGGTCAAGAACGCCTTCCTCCCCGACGAGGACCGCCACCATTACGAGGAGGGCATTCGTCGCGGTTCCTTCGTGCTGACCGCCGACGTCGGCGAGCACGAGGTTGATGAGGCGGTGCGCGCGCTGGAGAACGCCGACGGCGGCGTCGACATCGACGACCGCTTCAACAGCTACCGCGAGAGCGGCTTCAACTACGATCGCAACAGCTACGGCGACGACGCCCGCTTCGGCAGTTTGTCGACCAACCAGGCGGCCGCGGGCGGCATCGGCGGGGCGGTCGGCCGTATGGCCGACAAGCTGACGGGCGACGACGACAGCAGCAAGACCTCGCTTGGCACGACCCGCGGCACGGGCACATCCGGCTACGCCGCGGCGAGCACGGACGTCAGCGGCGAGCAGTCGATCCCGGTGATCGAGGAGCGCCTAGTCGTCGGAAAGCGCGAGGTGAACCGCGGCGGCGTGCGCGTCCGCTCCTACGTCACCGAGCGGCCGGTCCACGAGCAGGTCCGCCTGCGCGAGGAGCACGTCCACGTCGAGCGCCGCCCGGTCGACGGCGGGCGCGTTGATGCCGACGGCGCGATGTTCCAGGAGCGCGACATTACGCTCACGGAGACCGCCGAGGAGGCCGTGGTCGGCAAGGAAGCCCGCGTGGTCGAAGAAGTGGTCGTCGGCAAGACGTCCGAGGAGCGTACGGAGGACGTGTCCGACACCGTGCGTCGCACGGACGTCGACGTCGAGCAGATCAACAGCACGACAGGCACCACCGGCACGACCGGCACGACCGGGACCAGCGGCGCGCGCACCGACCGCGACCGCTACTGAGGCGAGTTCGGCCGGGGGCTCGCGCCCCCGGCCGTCCGCCGCGAAATGGCCGGGCCGACGTCGTGTCGGTCCGGCCGTTGCCGTTTCAGCGCACGGCGAACGTCGCGCTCGCCTTTGCGCAGGGCGCGCCGTCGGCGATGACAAGCAGGCTGGCAAAAGCAGTGCTCCGGCCCGCGTGGACGAAGGTCGTGGCCCATTCGAGCCACTGGCCGAGCCGCGCGGCGCCGAGATAATCGACGTTCAGCGTCACCGTCACCAGCGCGGGCGGCTCGGGGTAGCGGCGCGCGCAGGACAGGCCCATCGCGTTGTCGGCGAGCGCGGCGACAAGCCCGCCGTGAGCGAGCCCACGCGAATTGGTGTGCGGTTCGGCCAGCCGCAGGCCGAGGATGAACGCGTTATCCGTTTCCCGCGCGTAGATCGGCTCCCACGGCGCGGTCAGCGGGGAGCGGCGGCGGTGGAGCGCGAAGCCTTCGGGCGCGTCGTTCATCCTTATGTCCCCTCGACGGGAGCGGGCCCGTTCCCATATCTGCCCGCAACTTCCTCCCAGCCGAGCCCGCCGTCCAATGCTTTCCCGTTCCCAGCCGCGCGCATACGACGCGATCGTCCTCGGCGCGGGCGGGGCGGGGCTGATGTGCGCGGCCGCCGCCGGGCAGCGCGGCCGGCGCGTGCTGGTGGTCGACCACGCGGACCAGCCGGGCAAGAAGATCCTGATCTCCGGCGGGGGCCGGTGCAATTTCACCAACATTCACGCCGCGCCCGACCGATATCTGTCGGCCAATCCGCATTTCGCCAAGTCGGCGCTGAGCCGCTACACGGCCGAGGATTTCCTGGCGCTGGTGACGCGGCACGGCGTCGCTTGGCACGAGAAGACGCTCGGACAGTTGTTCTGCGACGGCTCCGCCCGCCAGATCGTCTCCCTGCTGCTCGCCGAGTGCCCGCCGGAGGTCGAACTGGCGCTGGGGCACCCGATCAGCGACGTCGAGCACGCCGACGGCGTTTACCGCGTAACCTACGGCGGCATGGCGGCGACCGCGCCTTCGCTGGTGATTGCCACCGGCGGCCCGTCCATCCCCAAGCTCGGCGCGACCGGCTTCGCCTACAGCCTGGCCAAGCGGTTCGGCCTCAAGCTCGTCGAGCCGCGCCCGGCGCTGGTGCCGTTGACGTTAGGGCCGGACGCGGCGCTGTTCCGCGAGCTGTCGGGCGTGGCCACGGAGGTGGTCGCGCGCTGTGGGACGGCATCTTTTCGGGAGGCCGCGCTGTTCACGCACCGCGGGCTGTCCGGTCCTTCAATACTCCAAGTCTCCTCCTACTGGCGGCACGGCGAGGAGGTCGCGATCGACTTCCTGCCTGATCGCCCGCCGAACTGGCTGCGCGGGGCGAAGCGCGCACGCCCGCGCGCGACGTTGCGCTCCACCTTGGCGCAGAGCCTGCCCGATCGGCTCGCTGGCGCGCTTGCCGACCGCGTCGAATTGCACGGCGAGCTCGGCCGCGCATCTGACCGCGCGCTCGATGCCGCGGCGGAGCGGCTCGGCGCGTGGCGCTTCGCGCCGAGCGGGACGGAGGGCTTCGCCAAGGCCGAGGTGACGGTCGGCGGCATCGCCACCGACGGGCTTTCGCAGAAGACGATGGAGGCGCGGCGAGTGCCCGGGCTGTACGCGATCGGTGAAGCGGTGGACGTCACCGGCTGGCTCGGCGGGTACAATTTCCAGTGGGCCTGGGCGAGCGGCTGGGCCGCCGGGCAGACACTCTAGTGCCGGCGCTGGCCGTCCACATCGACGCCGACGCCTGCCCGGTGAAGGAGGAAGTGTACAAGGTGGCGCTGCGCCACGGCGTGCCGGTCACCGTGGTGAGCAACGGAGGAGTGCGCGTGCCGCAGCACCCGTTGATCGCGCGGGTGACGGTCGGCGAAGCCTTCGACGCCGCCGACGACTGGATCGCCGAGCGGGCGACGGCCGGCGTCGTAGTGGTGACCGGCGACATTCTCCTCGCCGAGCGCTGTGTTAAGGCGGGGGCGACGGTGCTCGCGCACGACGGGCGGCCATTCACTGCTTCGTCGATCGGCGCGGCGGTCGCCACCCGCGCGATCATGGCGGACCTGCGCGCCGGGATGACCGGCGACCGGATCGGCGGCCCGAAGCCGTTCGACAAGGCTGACCGCGCACGCTTCCTCCAAGCGCTGGACGCGGCGCTGGTGCGGCTGAAGCGGAGCTAGCAAGTAGAGTGGCGCACCCGAGAGGATTCGAACCTCTGACCCCTGCCTTCGGAGGGCAGTACTCTATCCAGCTGAGCTACGGGTGCGTGAGCCGCGTTCTAGCAGAGCCAAACGCAGCTTGCCAGCCTCCGCGCGTCAGTTCGCGGCCGGCGCGCGCTCGACCGGCTGAAAGCGGCCAAGGCCGCAGCTCGGGCCGGGCAGTGCGCTCGGCGAGCGCAGCACAGTAATGATCTCGCTCGAGCAGAGCTGGCTGCCGTAAGTGGAATAACTGAAGCGTTCCTCGAAGCCGAGGCTGGGGCAGCGCACGGGGAGCGTGTTGCGCAGCCGCCGCCCGCCGGCGAGTTCGAAATCGATCACCCGGTCGCTCAGCACGCGCGTGCTGCGGATGCGGGTGGTCTGGACGCACTGCTGCGACTCGCCGACGGGGCGGTACTCGGCGAGTTGGCGCGCATCCCCGCGCGAGGCGCCCAAGGCGGGATCGGCGACTTCGTCGCCTGCGCCAGTCGAGCAGGCGGCGAGCAGGACGAGCAGGGCGGGGGCGATGGGGCGCATGACGATCTCCTGCCCGCCTCAACGCGCGGCGCGGCCGGTCGCTGCACGGGGGGGGTCGAGCCTTTTGTCGGGGTAAGCGCACAGGTCCACGATCGGGCAGCGCCAGCATTCGGGCGCCCGCGCCTTGCAGACGTAGCGGCCGTGAAGCAACAGCAGGTTGTGCGCGTCGCGGAGGTAGGCGGGCGGCGTCAACTTCATCAGCGCCAGCTCGACGGCGAGCGGGTCGCGGCCGGGGGCGAGGGCCGTGCGGTTTCCGACGCGGAAGATGTGGGTGTCCACTGCGATCGCGTCGGCCTCGAAGGCGACGTTCATGACCACATTAGCCGTCTTGCGGCCGACGCCTGCGAGCTTTTGCAGCGCGTCCCGGTCGGCAGGCACCTCGCCGCCGTGATCGCGCAGCAACGCTTCGCTGAGCAGGATGACGTTCTTCGCCTTGGTGTTGAACAGGCCGATGGTGCGGATGCGCTCGCGCACGCCTTCTTCGCCGAGCTCGATCATCGCCGCGGGCGTCGGCGCGACGGCGAACAGGGCAGGGGTAGCCGCGTTGACGCTCACGTCTGTCGCCTGCGCCGACAGGACCACGGCGACCAGCAGGGTGAACGGGCTCTCGTACTCGAGTTCCGTCCGCGGCGCGGGCGTCGCTTCCGCCAGCCGGCGGTAGAGCTCCTGCGCGTCCTCCGGCGTCATACCAGCCCCAGCACGTCAGCCATGCGGTAGCGGCCCGCGGGCTTCCCGACGAGCCATAGCGCACCGCGGAGCGCGCCGCGGGCGAAAACTTCGCGGCTCTCGGCGACGTGGCTAAACTCCAGCCGCTCGCCTTCGCCAGCGAAGATCAGCCGGTGGTCGCCTGCAACCGAGCCGCCGCGGAGCGCGGCGAAGCCGATCGCGCCGGGCGCGCGGGGGCCGGCTCGGTCGACCGGAGAGCGAGCCTCGGCCAGCGTCGTCCCGCGCCCGGCGGCGACGGCCTCGCCGAGCAGCAGCGCGGTGCCCGACGGCGCGTCGACCTTGCGGCGATGGTGCATCTCCATGATCTCCGCGTCCCAATCGGGACCCAGCCGCGCCGCGGCTTCCCGCGCGAGATGGGCGAGCAGCGTCACACCGAGCGAGGTGTTCGCCGCCTGCAGCACGGGGATATCCCGCGCGGCGTCGTCGATCATGCGGTAGTGTTCGGGGGCGAGCCCGGTGGTGCCGACCAGGATGGGAACGCCGGCACAGCGCGCCGCGCGGAGGCTGGCGGGCAGGGCATTAGGGACGGAGAAATCGACCAGCACGTCGCTCGTACGGGCGAGCGCTTCGGGGTCGGCGAAGTCCGCGCCGGTCCGGTCGCAGCCGCGCGTCGGAGCCGTCGCCTCGCGCGCGACGGCGGCGATGGCGCGGCCCATGCGGCCGTTCGCGCCGAAGATGCCGAGGCGGGGCCGCTCCATGCCCCGGCCCTTGTCGGAGCCGGGGCGGGGAAGCAAGGCCCGGCCCGCGCGATCGCGTGGGCCGGGCCGGTTCCGCCTAGCGGCGGCGCGTCGCGCGGCGCGTCGAGCTGCGGCCGGCTTGGACGCAGCGGTCGGTAACTGTCGCCGAGCAGGTCGGGTAGTTGGCGGTGCCGCTCGCCTGCGGAACGTAGGAACCGTTGTTAAACGTCCCGCCCATGCCGCCGGACATACCGCCCATGTTGCCCTGGGTCCCCATGTTGCCCTGGGTCCCCATGTTGCCCTGGGTCCCCATGGTGCCCTGAGTCCCCATGGTGCCTTGGGTCCCCATGTTGCCCTGGGTCCCCATGTTGCCCTGGGTCCCCATGTTGCCCTGAGTCCCCATGGTGCCCTGAGTCCCCATGGTGCCTTGCGTCCCCATGGTGCCTTGGGTGCCCTGGGTGCCCATGGTCCCCTGCGTCCCCTGCGTCCCCATGTTGCCCTGACCGGACATGGTGCCTTGACTGTCGGTAGGCGTGGTGGACGTCGTGCCCTGAGTGTCGGTGGGCGCCGTGGTTCCTTGGTCGGTGGTGGTCGAGCCGCCCGTGGTCTGGGCAATTGCCGCGCCGCCGGTCATTAACGCGGCGACCAGAATGAACGTTTTCATCTTCTTCTCCTCGATCCTCGACGGCGCCGGCAGAGGTGCCGGGGCCGCGCAGCCCCATGCCCGCTAGGGCCAGCCCGCAAGGTGGTTAACGAGGAGAACGCGCCTTAGGTCCCTGAGGCGGAACGTTGCGCACCTGTTTCGACTGCGGAAGACGGCGGCGCGTCGCGTCGAGGTGCGCCGCGGCGACCTTCCGCGGGTCAGGCACGCGCGTCGAGCACTGCCGGCGCGAGCGGGTGAAGCGCCTGCGCCGGCGCGCCGAGCACGGCCGCGCGGAGGCGGATGGACGCTTCGAACAAGGGCTTCGGCCGGCGCGCGAAGGCGCTCATCGACATGCCGAGGAACAATTGGCAGTCGCGGACGAAGTGCGACTGGTCGTGGTAGCCCGCCTCGGCGACCAGCGGCGCCCAGCCTCCCCGCTCCGTGCGCAGCAGGTTGATCAGCGCGCGCATGAAGCGCGCGCGGCGGAGCAGCAGCTTCGGCGTGAAGCCGAAGTGGCGGGTCGACAGCGCGCCCAGCGCGCGCGGCGTCATGGCGAGGCGATCGGCGACTTGCGCCACAGTCAGCACCGCGGGATCGAGCAGCAGCGGGAGCAGCGCGGCGATCGCCTCGTCCTCCGGCGCCGTGCGATCGAGCAGGTCGGTGAAGAAGGCGTCGAACGTCGCGGTGGGGTCCTCCGCCTCCTTCACCGCGGCGCGCAGCGCACCCGCCGTCGCCGGCCACACGACCCCGAGCGGACTGACGCGATCGGCGTGGCACGACGCGTCGCGCCCGACGAAGCGCGCCCAGCCGAGCGGCGTCAGGCCCGCGCACACGACGTGCCCGCGGCCAAACCGGGTGTAGGCGGCGTGACTGGTCGGCCCCCACAGCGCGTCGGGCGGCAGCGGGTTGAACAAGCGCGCGCCGATCCGCGCGCTCCACGGCTCGGGCGTCAGCGTGAAACGGATCGCCGCCCAAGCCGGCGGGACAAGGTCTTCGACCGTCTCGTCGGGCGGCAGGCGAACGTCGTAAGCGTCGTAGGCGGTCAGGTAGCGCGCGAGATGCGGCGCGGGCCGGGCGTACCAGATGCTCCGCCGCCGGTCTTCCGGGCAATGCGCGATGCGGCCCATGGCAGGCCTCTCCTGTCCCATCGCCGCGGCGCGCGGCGCGGGAGGCATAGAGCGCCGTTCGCGCCGGGTGAGCCACCGCCGATCCCGACCTGTTTCAAGTTGGGACGAAATTAGCTGGGGTGAACCTTGCCGTGGTGGCCGTAGCGCGCCGGCGCGGCTAAGCGCGGGCGATGGCTGGTGTCCGCAATATCGTCGTGCTCACGGGAGCGGGCATCTCCGCCGAGAGCGGGGTGGCGACATTCCGCGGACCCGACGGGTTGTGGGAAGGGCACCGCGTCGAGGACGTCGCGACTCCGGAGGCTTTCGCCCGCAATCCGGCGCTGGTGCAGCGTTTCTACGACGAACGCCGCGCGGCGCTTGCTCGCGTCGAGCCCAACGCGGCGCACCGCGCGCTCGCCCGGCTCGACGCGGACTGGCCGGGCGAGTTGCTCATCGTCACCCAGAACGTGGACGACCTGCACGAGCGCGGCGGGGCGCGGCGGCTGCTCCACATGCACGGCGAGCTGCGCTCGGCCTGGTGCTTGCGTTGCAACGCGCGGGTGCGCTGGGACGGGCCGCTCCGCGACGGGCCGCCGTGCCCAGCGTGCGGCGTCGCCGGCCGTTTACGGCCGGACATCGTGTGGTTCGGCGAGATGCCTTACGGGATGGAGCGGATCGAGGACGCCATGCGACCGGCCGACCTGTTCATTTCGATCGGCACCTCCGGTGCGGTGTACCCGGCGGCGGGCTTGGTCCAGACCGCGCGCTGGGCGGGCGCGCGGACCTTGGAACTGAACCTGGAGCCGTCGGCGGGCTCCTACATGTTCGACGAGTGCCGGATGGGGCGGGCGGGAGAGCTGGTGCCCGCCTGGGTCGACGAGCTGCTGGCCTAGCTCCGGGGCACCTCGCCCACGGTGAACACGAAGCGGTGGAGCAGCCGTTTCCCCGGGACGACGCTGATCCGGTACTCGCCCCGCCGGTCGCCGGTGGCGACGCACCACAGGTTCGTCAGCTCGCCCGTCGAGCGACCGAGCAGCAGGTCGGTAATCGCCGCTGCACGATCGGGGCTGACCGCGTGGCCGCGTCCGGGCTCCTCCGCCCAGTACGCGGTGCGGCCGGGCAACTCGAACAGCTCGCGCACCCGCACCTCGCCTTCGCCGGGAGCGAAGCGCAGTGTCCGGCGGTAGCAGCTGCGGTCGGGATCGTAGGGGAGATGCGTAGTCGCCGTCGCGATCACCTCCTCGTCGTCACCCGTCCGTTCGGCGACGAACGATGCGTTCGTCAACCGGAGGTCGGGCGCCGCCTCCGCCGCGGCGGCGAGGGAGCAAAGGACGGCGAGGAGCAGCAAGGAGCGCATGGGGACGGTGTAGCGACCGATGGTTAACGCGGTCTCAATCGACCCATTCGAGACCGATGTCGCGGTACAGCCCGCGGTCCTCCTCCCATTCGGGCCGGACCTTGACGTGGAGGAACAGGTGGACCGGCCGCCCCAGCGCCTCCGCGATTGCCGCCCGCGCCGCCGCGCCCAGCGCCTTGACGCGCGCGCCGCCCTTGCCCAGCACGATCGCCTTCTGCGTCGGACGGCTCACCAGCACTTGTTGATGGATAGTGACGGAGCCATCGCGGCGCTCCTCATACTTCTCCGTCTCCACCGCGCTCGCGTAGGGAAGTTCCGCGTGGAGCTGGAGGTAGAGCTGCTCGCGCGTGATCTCCGCGGCGAGCATCCGATCGGTGGCGTCCGACACCTGGTCTTCGGGGAAGTGCCATGGGCTGGCCGGCATCCGCTCGGCGAGCGCGGCCTTGAGGTCTGCCACGCCATCGCCGGTGGTGGCGGAGACCATGAACACCGCTTGCGGCGCGAGCCGCGCATCAAGCTTCGCCGTCAGGTCGAGCAACCTGCCCTTAGCCGCAACATCGACCTTGTTCAGCACGAGGAGCTTGGGCTCGCGCCGCTCCGCCAGCCGCTCGACGATGGCGTCGAGCCGCTGGCCGCCCGGCGCTTCTGCGTCGACCACCAGCATGACTAAATCCGCGCCCTCCGCCCCGCCCCAGGCGGCGGCGACCATCGCCCGGTCGAGCCGGCGGCGCGGGGCGAAGATGCCCGGCGTGTCGACCAACAGCAGCTGCGCAGTGCCCGCGATCGCCACGCCCATCAGCCGCGTCCGCGTGGTCTGCGCCTTGGGGGAGACGATCGCCACCTTCTGCCCGACCAGCGCGTTCACCAGCGTGGACTTGCCCGCGTTCGGCGCGCCCACCACCGCCACCAACCCGCAACGTTCTTCGCTCATCGTCCGCACACCTTGTCGAGCAGGGCCTTCGCCGCCGCGGTTTCCGCTTCCTGCTTCGAATGACCGTCGGCCCGCGCGGAGCCGACATTCGGGATGGACACCTCCACCGCGAAGCGCGGCGCGTGGTGCGGTCCCGAACGGTCGGCGAGCGTGTACACCGGCGGGCGGCGGTTGTTCGCCGCCGCCCATTCCTGCAGCGCCGATTTCGGGTGCTTGGGCGCGCGGTCGTGCGCGTCGACCAGCGGCGCCCAGGCGCGGCGGACTAAGGCCTGCGCTTCGTCCATTCCCGCTTCCAGGTAAAGCGCACCGATCAGCGCCTCCATGACGTCGCCGAGCACGTTGTCGCTGTCGGCCGCGCCGTCGTCGCGCGCCTGGCGGCCCAGGATCACGCGGTCGCCGACCCCTAGGCTCCGCGCCACCCCCGCGCAGGTCTCGCCCGCGACGAGCGCGTTCAGGCGGCGCGACAGCTTGCCTTCGGGCTCGTCGGGGAACAGCTCGTACAGCCAGCGCGCGACGGTGAGGCCGAGCACGCGGTCGCCGAGGAATTCCAGCCGCTCATAACTATCGCCGCCCCGCGAACTGTGCGTCAGCGCGCGGCGGAACAGCTCGGGATCCTGCGGGCTGTGGCCGAGCGCGTCGGCAACCCATGCGTCGACGGCGCTCATGCGAAGCGCATCCCAAGCCGCTCCCAGCGCGCGGCGTCGATCCAGCTGCGGGGCTTCAGCCATTCGGCCGAACCGTCCGTCGAGAAGAACACCACCAGCGCGCGCCCCACGAGGTTGTCGACCGGCACGAAACCTTGCCCGCCCTCGCCAGGGGCGAAGCGGCTGTCGGCACTGTCGTCGCGGTTGTCGCCCATCAGAAACAATGCGCCTTCCGGCACCTGGAACTCGCGCATCTCGTCGCCGGGGCCAGCGCCTTGATCGAGCACCTCGTAGCTCCGCCCGTCCGGCAGCGTCTCGCGGAAGCGCGCGAAGCGGCACAGGCCCGGCTCGCGGTCGCGGATTGCGCTGGCGCCGCCAATCGTGCGGCGGCACGGGCTGTTGGGCGACACGACGGACGGGAAGTCGGCGATGCGCGTTCGCGGCACTTCCTCACCGTTGAGGAACAGCGCGCCGCCCGCGACGCGCACCCGGTCGCCGGGCAGGCCGATCACGCGCTTGACGAAGTCCTGGTCGGGGTTCGCCGGGCTGCGGAACACGACCACCTCGCCGCGCTCGGGCATCCGTCCGAACAGACGCCCGGCCACGTCGGGCGTAGGGAAGGGCAGGCTGTAGCGCGAAAAGCCGAACGGCCACTTCGCCACGAACAGGTAATCGCCGATCAGCATATTGGGCAGCATCGATCCCGACGGGATGTTGAATGGCGCGACGACGAAGGAGCGCAGCAGCAGCGCAAGGGTCGCCAGGATCAGCAGGAAGCGCGTGAGCCGCCCCGCCTCAGCCTTCGGCGTGGAGGCAGGGCGGGGGCGCCGGACGGCGAGCGCGCGGCGGCTGTCCGCGGGGACGAGGTTCGGCATTCGCTCCGGCCCATCGCGCGGCCAGTCCGGACCGTCAAGGCGGGCGCTTGCCCTTCGCGGCGGGCGCTGCCTAGAGCGGGGCGGACAACGGGAGATCACCGCATGAGCGACGCCTGGGCGCCGATCGAAGGGGCGCCGCGCCGCGCCCTGACCGAACTGATGGCGGAGGACGGCCGCCTCGACCGGCTGCGGGTGGAGGAAGGCGGCATCCTGTTCGACTTCACCAAGACGCACCTGGATGGCGCGTTGGTGGACGGTTTCGTCCGGCTCGCGGAGGCGATGGACCTGCACGGCGCGCGCGAGCGGCTGTTCGGCGGCGAGGTTGTCAACCCGAGCGAGAACCGCGCCGCCGAGCACACCGCCGAGCGCGGGCAGGGGCATCCCGACGCGGTGGCGCGGGCCAATGCCGCCAAGGCGCGGATGCGCGCGCTGATCGACGCGATCGACGCCGACGCGCTGGGGCCGATGGCTGGCGTGCTCCACATCGGCATCGGCGGCTCGGCGCTCGGGCCGAAGCTGGTCGTCGACGCGCTCGCCCGCGACCAGGCGCGCTGGGACGTGGCGGTGGTCGCCAACGTCGACGGCGCGGCGCTGGAGGAGGCTACCGACGGCCTCGACCCCCAGACCACCTTGGTGGCGATTGCTTCCAAGACCTTCACCACCGCGGAGACGATGCTAAACGCGCGCTCCGCGCTCGACTGGCTGGCGGCGAACGATGTTCCCGACCCCTACGGCCGGGTGATCGCGCTCACCGCCAAGCCGGCGGCGGCGGTCGAGTTCGGCGTGGACGAGACGCGCGTGTTGCCCTTCGCGGAGAGCGTCGGCGGACGCTATTCACTTTGGTCCACGATCGGCTTTCCCGCCGCGCTGGCGATGGGCTGGGAAGCCTGGGAGCAGTTGCTGGAGGGCGCGGCGGCGATGGACCGCCACTTCCGGCTGGCCCCGCCGGAGCGTAACGTACCCGTGCTCGCCGCCTTCGCCGATCTCTACTATGCCCAAGTGCGGCGCTGCGAAACGCGCGCTACGTTCGCCTACGATGAGCGACTCCGGCTGCTTCCTTCCTACCTCCAGCAGCTCGAGATGGAATCGATCGGCAAGAGCGTGACCGCGGACGGCCGCGCGCTCGGCCGGCCGAGCGCGCCGATCACCTGGGGTGGGGTCGGCACGGAAGCGCAGCACGCGGTATTCCAGCTGCTCCACCAGGGCACCCGCCTCGTGCCCGTCGAGTTCGTCGCGGTCGCCGAGGGCGGCGACGCGCAGGATCCGGAGCACCACCGCCAGCTCCTCCTCAACGCCTTCGCGCAGGGGGCGGCGCTGATGACAGGGCGGGCCGCCGAGGACCCTCAGCGGAGCTACCCCGGCGACCGGCCGTCGACGACAATCCTGCTCGACCGGCTCGACCCGGCGACGCTGGGCGCGCTGCTCGCCTTCTACGAGCACCGGACATTCGTCTCCGCCGCGCTGCTCGGCATCAACCCGTTCGACCAGTTTGGCGTGGAACTCGGAAAGGAGATGGCCAACGCGCTGTCAGGCGGGGAGGGGGGCGACTTCGATCCGGGCACGGCGGCGCTGATGCAGCGGGCGCTGGGGGAATAGCGGAGGCACAGAGGGAGCTCGCTCGCTCCTTCTCGCCGTCAGCCCTGAGCTTGTCGAAGGGCGGGCGACACTCGCCGACCGTCGTGCGTGCGGCCCGCCTTTCGACAAGCTCAGGGCTGACCGGGCTAAGAGCGGCTGGCCGGTCTTTGGCTTGCCCCCCGCCCGCCCGCACCCAATCTCCCGTCCGATCCCGTTCCTGCAAGGACCCCCATGCCTTACGACTTTGACCTGTTCGTCATCGGTGCTGGCTCCGGCGGCGTGCGCGCGTCGCGCGTGGCCGCGGGCTACGGCGCGAAGGTCGCGGTCGCCGAAGAGCACCAGGTCGGCGGCACTTGCGTCATCCGCGGCTGCGTGCCCAAGAAGCTGCTGATTTACGGCGCGCATTTTGCCGAGGACTTGGCCGACGCCGCACGCTTCGGCTGGCGGGGGGCGAACGAGGCATCGTTCGACTGGCCGTGCCTGCGCGACAACGTCTTGGCGGAGGTTGAGCGGCTGAACGGCCTGTACCGGCAGACGCTGACCAACCATAAGGTGACGATCTTCGACCAGCGCGCGGAGATCGTCGGCCCGAACGAGCTGCGGTTGGCGGACGGCAGCAGCGTG
>CADCVW010000090.1 GCA_902806235.1 uncultured Sphingomonadaceae bacterium
GCGAGGCGCGCAGGCGGGGGTAGCCGGCCGCGGCATCGGCGAGGAGCGCACGGACGGGGGCACCCTCCTTCACCTCCGCCAGCACGCGGCGCATCTCCGCGCGCGCGTCCTCGCCTACCATGCGACGGCCCCCGAGCAACGCCCCGAACTCGGCGGTGTTGGAGATCGCCTCGCGCATCCCGGCGATGCCCTTCGCGTAGAGCAGGTCGGCGAGCAGCTTCACCTCCGTCACGCATTCGAGGTAGGCGATCTCCGGCGAGAAGCCCGCGTGGACCAGCGTGTCGTAGCCCGCCGTGATCAGTTCCGGCACCGCGCCCCACAACACCGCTTGCTCGTTGAACAGGTCGGCCTCGCATTCCTCGGCGAAGCTCGTCTCCAGCACCGCCGCGCGGCCCGCGCCGAGCGCGCAGGCGTAGGAAAGCGCGGTCGCGCGGGCGTGGCCGGAGGTGTCCTGCGCCACCGCGATCAGCGCCGGGAGCCCGCGCCGAGCCTCATACTCGCTCCGCACCGCGCGGCCCGGCCCCTTGGGCGCGGCCATCACCACGTCGAGGTCAGGGCGCGGCTCGATCAACCGGTAATGGATCGCCAGCCCATGCGCGAAGAGCAGCGTCGCGCCCGGCTCGAGCACGCTCGCGAGCTCGTCGCGGTAGATGGCGCCATGCGTTTCGTCGGGCGCGAGCAGCGCGACGATGTCGGCTCCGGCCGCGGCGTCCGCCACCGGCGTCGGGCGGAAACCGTCCGCCCGCGCGCGATCCCCGCTCTGCGCGCCTGGGCGCAGGCCGACGACGACGTCCGCGCCCGAGTCGCGCAGGTTGAGAGCGTGCGCGCGACCTTGGCTCCCGTAGCCGACCACCGCGACGCGCTTGTCTGTGAGGAGCGCCGGATCGGCGTCGGCGTCGGTGAGGATGCGCATGAGGCCTTCCTAGCCGAGCACTGAGGCGAAGTGCAGCCCGAGCGCGCGTTCGAAGTCCGCCGCTATTTCGAGCGGCTCGGGATGGCGCGGCCAGTCCGCAGGCGGTTGATGCGCGAACCAGGTCGTCTGGCGCTTGACGTACTGGCGGGTGGCGGCCTGGCCCTGCGCCACCGCCTCCTCCAGCCCGACACCGCCGGCCAGGTGGCGTAGCAGCGGCGGCAGACCGATCGCGCGCATTGCGGGCAGCTCGGGCGGGAGACCGCGAGCGGCTAGCGCTTTCGCCTCCGCCAGCCCGCCGTCGCACACCATCGCCGCGTAGCGCGCGTCCGCCCGCGCGCGCAGCCGATCGCGGGGCGGGAGGAGCAGCAAGGGGTGGAGCGCGACGCGGCCCGCGATCCCGCCAGCCCGCTCTGCCTGCCAATCGCCGAGCGCCCGTCCCGTCGAGCGCACCACCTCCAGCGCGCGCGCAACCCGTGCCGCGTCGTTGGGCGACAGCCGCGCCGCGCCCGCCGGGTCCGCCTCGCGGAGCTTCGCGTGGGCCTGCGCTACGGGCATGGCCCGAACCGCCGCGCGCACGCCGGGGTCGATGTCCGGCACGGGCGCGATGCCATCGAGCAGCGTGCGCAGGTAGAGCCCCGTCCCGCCGACGAGGATGGGGAGCCGCCCGGCTGAGCGGGCGCGGTCGATCTCCGCGGTCGCGTCCGCCGCCCAGTCCGCGGCGGAGCAGGCAGTAGCCCCGTCGCGGTAGCCGTACAGGCGGTGCTCCGCGCGCGCTTCGTCCTCCGCGCTCGGCCGGGCGGACAGGACGTGCAGGTCGCGGTACACCTGCACGCTGTCGGCGTTCACCACCACGCCGCCCGTCCGCTCGGCGAGCGCGAGCGCGAGCGCGCTCTTGCCGCTCGCGGTCGGTCCCGCGATAAGCGCGACCGGCGGAAGGATTGGTTCGAGCATGCTCATCGCGACGCTGGTAGCAGCTGACGCCCTGTCGGCGGGAGACCTGTCGACCGCGGCCGACGCGCTTGCTCCGGCCGGCCTGTCGCCGAGCGCGCCGCGCTGGGTGGAGGAGGGGAGCGCCGCCGACGTGGCCGTGGCGGGCGATCGCGCCGCCGCGCGCGCCGTGCTGGAGGCCGCGCTGCCCCGCGTCGACGCCTTCGTCCAGCCGGCGGAGGGGCGCGCCAAGCGACTGCTCGTGGCCGACATGGACTCGACGATGATCACCGTCGAATGCATCGACGAGCTCGCCGACTACGCCGGGGTGGGCCGCGACGTAGCGGAGATCACGGAGAGCGCGATGCGCGGTGAGCTAGACTTCGTCGCCGCCCTGCGTGCCCGCGTCGCGCTGCTCGCGGGGCTGCCGGAGGCGGTGCTGGGGCAGTGCCTGCGCGAGCGGGTGCGGATCACGCCCGGCGCGCGCGCGCTGGTGCGGACGATGCGGGAGCGGGCGGGGGCACGGACTTGCCTGGTGTCCGGCGGCTTTACCGCCTTCGCCGCGCCCGTCGCAGCCGAGATCGGCTTCGAGGCGCACCGGGCGAACGTGCTGGAGATCGCCGACGGCCGGCTGACCGGGCGCGTGCTGCCGCCGGTACTGGGCGCGGAAGCGAAAGCGGAGGCGCTCGCCGAGTTGGCCGGGGAGCTGCCGCGCGAAGCCACGCTCGCGGTCGGCGACGGCGCGAACGACGTACCGATGCTCCAAGCGGCCGGGTTCGGCGTCGCCTACCGTGCTAAGCCGCGTGCGGCGGAGGCGGCGGACGCGGCGGTAAGGATCGGCGACCTGACCGCGCTGCTCTGGGCGCAGGGCTACCCGCGGGCGGCGTGGGCGGCCGGTTAGACCGGCCGCGCCGCCCTCAGCGCGTCGCTGCCCCGCGGCCGAGCCCCGACAGACTCAGCTGGTCGAACTTCAAGCGCATGGTCGCGAACGGCCCCGAGCGGGTGTAGCGGGTGTCGCCGAAGTCGCGGTCGCGGAAGCCGAGCAAGTTCCAGCCGAGCTGCAGCCAGCCGTTGTCCAGCGGCGACAGGCCGATCGTCGGGCCGACGGCGAAGGCGCGGCTGCGGTCGCCCGCGCCCTGGCGGAAGGTGGCGGCGAGCCCGAGGTCGACCCGGGACGAGAGGTCGAAGCGGAGGTCGGCGCCGAAGAGGTTGCTCCAGCCCTTCACGTCGTCGTCGCCCAGCCGGTCGGACGCATAGCGGCTGCCCCAGAACAGCGCGAGCTCCGCGTCGCCGGAAGTTCGGTGGACCGACAAGCTGTTGACCAGTCGGCGCGAGCGAAGGTCGCCGGCGACGCCGAACAACCCGCCGATGGAGGGCAGGGGGGAGCCGACCGACGCGTTGGAGACGCGGTCCTCGTGAATATCCAGCTTCTCCAGCCAGCTCCAGCCGTTGTTCGCGGGTCGGTGCGCCCAGCTGAGCTGGAGGTGCGCCGCGCGCGCCGCCGCGCCGTCGCTGCCGCTCGCGTCGAAGAAGGTCAGCAGCCCGCCCGCGGCGCTGCCCTCGCCGAGCTGGCGGATGGCGCCCAGCGTCAGCCCGTGGCGGTCGCCGAGGTCGCCCGCGCGGTATTCGGCGCGGCCGGTCGCGCTCCAGCGGCCGGCGCGGTACGTCGCGCCCGCCGTCACCGCCGTGAAGTCCTCAGTGAAAAGCGAGCCGTCGCCGACGAAGCCGCCGGTCGCGACCGGCTGGTCGGGGTTGAGCACGCGCGCTGGGCCGACGCCGCCGAGCGTCCGGTTCGCGTCCACGCTGGCGTCCACCGTCCAGCGGGCATCGAGTTGCAGGCTCTGGGCGAGGCCGAAGGCGGCGAAGCTGCGCGGCCCGTATTCGGCGATGTCCTGCCGGTTAGCCGAGGCGGCGAAGCGCGCTCCGGCCCAGGGCTTGAGGTCGAAGCCGAGCCGCGCGGTGCGGGCGGACACGGCGTCGCCGTCGGCGATTTCGTAGCCGGCGACCAGCGTCGCATAGTCGGTCGCGCGGAAACGGGCTGAGAAGACATGGCGGCTCGGGAAGTCGACGGACGCGTCGCCGTCCAGCGCCAGTTCTGAGGTGGCGTCGAGCTCCAGCCGGTTGTTCAGCAGGCGCTGGGTGCCGCCGAGCTCGAGCAAGGTCGAGCGCGCGCCGCGGCCGTCGCGCAGCCGGTCGTCGGCGAAGATTAGGCCGGCGCGCAAGGATCGCTCCTCGCCGGCGTATTCGACCCGGGCGCGGGCGGCGAGCCGGCGAGCGTCGCCGTCGAGCTCGCGCTCGGTCCAGCCGCTCGCGAAGATTGCAAGGCGCTCCGTCAGCCGGACGCGACCGTCCGCACCGATCTTCTGCCGCCCTTGCTCCGCACGGTTGGTCTGGCCGACGCCGAACCCGCTCTCCTGGCGGCGCGCGTAGGCGAGAAGGTCGACCCGAGGTCCGTGGTGCTCGGCTTCGACGAGTAGCGCGCTCGCGACGTCCTCGCCCTCGCGCCGGCTCACCGCGGCTTCCGCGCGCAGCTCGGTCGCTGGCGTCGGTCGATAGCGGACGTCCGCGCCGCCGACCAGCGTCGCGCCCGCGCCACCCTCGGCCAGGGTCGCCTCCCCCGCGTCGCGGAAGGCGGTGGCACCGAGCTGCAGCCGGTCGCTCATCGCCCGCACCGTCGCGCGCCCGCCGGCGTGCCAGCGGCGGCCGGCGACCCCGTCCACCTCGTAGTCGACCACCAGGAACTGCGGGTCGAGGCCGCTCGTCCGGCTTAGCAGCGGGGCCTTGAGACGGATGGTGCCGCGGCGGTAGTCGATGTCGTAGTTGGCGTAGCGGACGAGTGGGCGCGTTTCGACGATCCGGTCGGAGCGCAGCCGGTCGCGCACCTCGACGCGCACGACTTCCGAGTTCGGCAGGATGCTCCCGGCCCCGAGGAGGTAGGGGCCGGACAGCCCGTCGCCCTGCAGCTCGGCCCGGCGGTGGCGCGTCGCGACGTCGGCAGCGAAGGCGGTGGCGGCGACGCGGCGGCCGCGGTACTCCGCCTTGCCGCCGTTTAAAGCGCGGGCGTAGCGGGTGAGCTGCGGTTCATCGAGTCCGGTCAGATAGTCACCGAATAGTGCGTAGAACTGTGGCCGCTCGATCCGGAGGTACAGCTTGCGGACGGAGGCCGCGTCGTAGCGACGCTCCGAACGATCGGCATAGACGGTGTAATAGGCGTCCGGATCAATCACCCCGGGGAAGCGGGTCTCGTCCTCGCGCTTGTCGCTGTCATACGATAGCGTCAACAACCACTTGCCGCGCACTCTTCCCTTGGCGTAGAGCGCCAGGCGGCCGTCGGTGAGGACGTCTTCGCCGTCGTCCGCTCGTCGTTCGATGCCGCGCGAAAGGCGGCGGTGGGCGACGGTGCCCTCCGCTACGCCAACGACGGTCCAGGCGCCCCGGCCTGGCTGGAGCCACAGGTCGAGCCGCTGACGGCGGCGGCGGTCGCCGTCCTGAAAATCGAACTCGACGGGCAGCGCGCCGGACGCGGTGGTGGGCTCGAGCTCGAGGTAGGCCACGCCGTCGTCGCCCTGGACGCGCCACGCGGGCGGCGTGCGCTCGAGCCCGGCCAGCTGGCGCGCCTGCTGCGCGTCGGCGGCGACCGCGGGATAATAGGGTGCCGGCACGGCGAAGGCGCCGACCAGCCCGTGATGCACCGGGCGGCCGCGCCGGTCAGTGAACCGCACGGCGATTACTGGCCGTGTCACGCCGTCGGCGACGAGCCGTGAACGCTCGGGCACCAGCTGCGCGAACAAGGGCGCGGCGGAGAAATGGACGTCGCGCGTCAGCCGCTGGACGAGCGCGCCGTTAGCGTCCGCGACTTCGGCGGAGAGCCGCGTCCGACCTTTGTCGAAAGCCACGCCGCGCCACGTGCTGATCGCGACGAGGCCGTCGGCGCTCGTCCGGACGCCGTCGAACGCGCTCGCGTCGACCGGGCGGCCATCGCGGAACAAGCGCAGCTTCTGGCCGGGCAGGTGTTTGATCGCGACCCGCACCACGGGCGCGCGCGGGTTGTGGTCGGGCGCGGGGAACAGCCATTCGACACCGGGCCGCTGGTCGACGAGCCAGTCCGTCTCGCCGCCCGCGGCCGCGCCGTCGGCGGCGACGGCCGGGCGGGGGGGGTGCGTCGGCGCGTGGCCCGGCGCGGTCGCGCTAGCAGCGAGTCCCGGCGTGCCTTCCACCCGAAAGTCGACGCGCTTCAACGCGCCGCCGTCGCCCTCCACGAAGCGCGAGTAACCGCGGCCGGCGGCGCGGGTGTTCCGTTCGCAGTCGATGAACCGCTGGCCGGAAGTGAGCGTCGTGGGGTCGGCCTGCACGACGTGCAGCCCGGGCCGGACGCCCTCGAAATGGTAGCGGCCGTCGGTGTCGGTGACGGCGTAGCTGCCGTCCTCCAGCATCACGCGCACGTTCGGCACGCCCGGCGCGCCGCGCAGCGGGCAGGGGCCGGTCGACACGCGGCCGATGATCGTCAGGCGCTCGGCAATCTCGTCGCCTGCGATGCGCACGACCGCGTCGGCGCTCGCCTGACGCGCACCGCCCTCCACGGTGGCGACGTTCACCGCCGCGCCCGGCCGCGCGTCGGCCCGCACTTCGGCCGCGTAGCTGACGGTGACGGTGGCCGCGCGCGGCATCGCGGGCAGGTTGAGCGTGAAGCCGCGCCCGTCCGCGCGGAAGGCGAGGCCGCCCGTCGCGCCCACGACCTTCAGGCTGCCGGGCCGGAGCCGCATCACCTCCGGCAGCGCGTCGCGCAGGCGTACGGCGACGATCGTCCGATCCGTTTCCGCGTTGCGCAGCGTGATCTGGTAGCGGACGAGGTCGCCCGGCGCGGCCTCGGTCCGCGCGGCGACCTTGGTGATGTCGACCGCACCCTCGTCTGCCGCCGATTCCGGCGGCGGGACGAGCGAGCGCCAGCCCATCGCGATGCGGACCTCGTTGGAACGCTGCACGCTCGCTAGGGTCCGCCCGCCGACGCCGTCCCATTCGGCGCGCGCGATGTTGGTGATGTAGCGGGTGCCTGCGGTCGCAGCCGCCGCGAGCGGCGTCTGCCACAGGAGCAGCGGGGCCGCCGCGACGAACAGCGCCGCGCCGCCGGAGCAGACGCGGCGCCGTCCGCGGGCGCGAGGGACGGGCGATACCGCGGGCACGCTGTCGTCGTCCGCTCCGTTCCCCGCCTAGTTGACTTTGGCGTAGAACAGCAGCGTCTTGGCGCCGCTCGCCGCGATGTCCTCCAGCGTGGCGCTCACCGTCTGGCCGCTGTTGCTGCCGCCGGTCGTGCCGGTAGCCGGGTCGCACGTTCCGCCGGGGGCGGTGAGCCCGCCGTTGACGCGAATGGGCAGCGCCTGGCCGTCCGCCGCGTTTCTGCTCACGAAAGCGAGGGTCGTAGGCAGCGTGTCCGATAGGGACACGTTGGTCGCGGCGGCGCTTCCGGCGGCGTTCTCCACCGCGATGCAGTAGCGGACGATCGCGCCCGGGATCATCTTGGGCTCGGCATATAGACTCACCGGATCCCAGAAGATCGTGCTCAGCTTCCGGACGGAGAGCGCCGCGGCGGCAACCGTATAGTCGTCCCGCGCGAAGCCGGCGCCGTCGCTGGCCGTGTTGCCGCCGGTCGCGTCGTCGGCGAACACCGTGTCCTTGCCCGCCGTGTTCGCGCCGGCCGTCTGGGTGATCGTCGCGCCGAGCCCCGCCGCGCCGCCCTCGCGCGCGGTGGCGGTGAGCGTCACGCCGGCGATCGCCCCCGTCGCCAAGCCTAATGGGACGTTGGCCACCACGAACACCGTCCTGGTCGCGTCAGCGGCCAAGCCGTCGATGAAGCTGACCTGGGTGTCGGTCGCGCTGTTGAACACGCCGTCGCCGTTGTCGACCCACAGAAGCGGGGCGGTCACGTCGAAGGTGTCAGTGCCGCGCGGCGCGGCGCCGCCGCTCAGCTGCGTGACGCCCAGCGCGAAGTCGAGCGTTTCATTGGAGGAGTTCGTGACGTCGAACGCCGTCACTGCCGAGGTCTGGCCCGGCGACACGCTGGTCGTCCCGATCGGCGCGCGCTCGACCACGGTGAGCACGATCTTGCGGTCGACGACGAAGCTGTCGGCAGCGGTGACTTGATTCTGCTGAACGCCACCGACGCGGTAGTCGACCGACACAGTATTGGTGATGGTGCTGCCCGCCGCCGTGCCCGCCGCGTGGGTGGGCGACGCGAGGGCGAGCGCCATCGCCGTCGCGCTCGCCGCGGCGAGCGCGAAGCTCTTCTTGATCATGATCTTCATCTCATCGGTTAAGGTGAGCGCCCGACTCCCCCGCCGGCGCTCGAAGCGGGTTCGCGCTCGGCCCTATTTGACGATCCCGCGGAAGCTCAGTTGGCCCCCGCCGCCGGCCGGGATGGGCGAGGCCAGCGTCCAGCGCACGTGGGTAACGTCGGTCGGCAGCGCCGCGCGCGGCTGGCCGTCCGCGCCCTTCACCTTCAGCGCAGCGAGCCGGCCCCAGCTGGTTCCGCCGTCCACGCTGACAATCGCGCCGTCGCCGGCCGTGAAAGACACAGACGCGGGGATCGGGTTGGTCACCGTGAAGTCCTGCGCGGGCGTCGCGCCCGCGTTCCGGTAGTTCAAGTGGAACACGAGCTTGTCACCCGGCACGACTACCTGCGGCTCCTCCAACGCCACGGTCGGGCGGCCTTGCGCGTCGAGCTTCTGCCGCTCCACCAGGACGGTGCTGGTCAGCGACACGGCATCGGCGGCCCAGGCGGCGGCGGGCGACGCGACGGCGAGGAAAGTGAAGAAGAGTCTGGTCATGGTTGGTGGCTCCGCGATCAATCGATGACGACTTGAAAGGTGACGGTGTTGCTCGCGCCCGCCGAAACATCGCCGACCTGCACTGCGATGCCGCTCGCGCCCGCCGTGCCGGCGTCGTCGCCGGCAGCGTCCGTCAGCTTGGCGCCGTTCAGCGTGACGCTGCCGGCTTCGTATTTGGTGTCGGTCGGGATCACGTCGGTAATGCGGAAGTTGCGCAGGGTGCCCGAGCCGCTCACGCTCGCCTTGAGCGAGTAGGTGATCACGGCGCCGGGCACCGCTTCCGAGCCGTTGAACGGGTCCTTTACCGTCGCGGTTTTCTCGAAATCGACCACAGCGGCCGAGAGCGCGTAGAAGGCGTCGTCGTCGGCGTCCGCGCCCGTGGAGCCTACGACGGCATCGCCGCCGCCCTCGCCACGGCCGGCGAAGCTGTCACCCGGCGCGCCCGTGCCGGTCGCTGCCTGCCCCGTGAGGCGGATCTGCGCGCGCGCGCCGTCCGTTCCAGCCGGCATGTCGGCCACCACGAAGACGCGTTGCTGACCGTCGGGAGTCAGCAGCGGATCGTTCGCGCCGACGGTGTACAGCTGGTCCACATTCGCATCGAACAGCCCGTCTTTATCGCTGTCCAAGTAGATGCGCACGTTGGTCGGATTGAAGTCGTCACCGCCCAGCGCCGCTTCGACGGACAAGCGGACCGCTTCCGCGCCGTTGCCTGCATTGGTGACGATGAAGCTCGTGACCTGGTTCGGCGCCCCGGCGTTCGCCGTCCGGTCCGCGGCCGGACCCGACACGGCGACGTCCAGCAGCTCGTCAACGCGCAGTTCGACGACGTTCGACGGCACCGTCCGCGGGTCGCCAGTAGGGTCGTCATAGGTCGCGGTCGCGGTGTTCACGATCACGGTGCCCGCGCGGGTCCCGGCCGCTCGCGCCGCGTCCGTTCCCGCCGCCAGCAGCGAGCACCCCGTCAGCAACGCACCGCGTTTCCACCTCCCGCCCGACATCGCCGACCTCGCCAATCCTGTTGTGATTTCGGCGCGCTACATCCGACTTGGATAAGAAGCGGTTAACCTGGGCCCGCTTCGTCCGTGCTTGCGTTCCGGCGGGCTTAGGCGGAAACGGCCCAGGTGGCGGATTCCGGACATTTTGCGCCCGTCGAGGCATCGGGCGCAGGAGAACTCGCCGCCATGCCGCGCGAGGTGCCGGCGGAAGCGCAGCGCCGCGACCGGCTGCTCGCGGCGCTCACATTGACGGCCGGCGTCGGCCTGGCCGTCGCCTTGCCCTTCGCGCTGCGTGCCGGGGCCGAGTTCTTCCTGCCGGTCACCGCCGCTTTCGTGATCGCCATCGCGCTGGTGCCCTTGCTCGAATGGTTCGAGCGGCGCGGGCTGCCGTCCGGGCTGGCTTCGCTCCTGTGCGTGACCATGTTCCTGACTCTCGCCAACGGCGCGCTGGCGGCCATCGTCGTGCCCGCGACCGAGTGGGTCCAGCTCCTGCCCGAGCGCATCGGCCGCGTGCGGGCGACGCTCGCGCCCTTGCTCGACATCTATGCCGCGCTGGAACGCTTCATCGACGACGCGCTCGGCCAGTTCGCGGCGGAAAGCTCCACGGGAGGCGCGCGCACCGTACGGGTAGAGACACCCAACTCGCTCGTCGACCTGCTCGCCACCTCCGCGCCGCACGCGCTGGTGCAGCTGTTCTTCGCGCTGCTGGTGATATTCTTCTTCCTGTCCGGCTGGACGGGAATGCGCCGTCGAACGATCGTCTCGCGCGGCAGCTTTTCCGGCGCGCTGGCCACCGCACGGGTGATCCAGCAGGTAGTGGATGCCACGTCGACCTACCTCGGCACGATCACCTTCATCAACGTCGCGCTGGGCGCGGCGGTAGCGGGGGTGCTGTACCTACTCGAGATGCCAACGCCCTTGATGTGGGGCGGCATCGTCGCGGTGCTCAACTACGTGCCCTACCTAGGGCCGATCATCGCCGCCCTGCTGCTCGCGCTGGGCGGGCTAATGGCGTTCGACGACTTGTGGGTGGCGCTGATCCCGGCCGCCGTCTTCGTCGGGCTGCATGTGGTGGAGGCGAACGTCGTCACGCCCTGGACGGTGGGGCGGCGGCTGACGATCAACCCGTTGATGATCCTGCTGTCCCTAAGCTTCTGGGGCTGGGTGTGGGGCACCACGGGAGCGCTGCTCGCCGTGCCGCTGCTCATTATCGTCCGCACGGTGGTCGCCGCGGCGGGCAAGCCGGACATCGCGGGCTTCCTGTTCGAGGAAGGGGTGCTCACCCACATCGGCGAGGAGGACGACGACGCGCCGTCGGCCGCAAGGCCGCCGCGGGCCGGTTGACAGCTGGGGCGGCCCCCGCCTAAGCGGCCCCCATCGCGCGGGTGTAGCTCAGTTGGTTAGAGCGCCGGCCTGTCACGCCGGAGGTCGCGGGTTCGAGCCCCGTCACTCGCGCCATCGCGCTACTTGCCCCAGCGGCCCGTCCCCATCCAGTTGATGAGCGGGCGGAGCGGCAAGGCCCAGGCGATTCCCAGTATCATGTAGAGCAGCGCCTGGACGAGCACGGGCAGCTGCGAGATTCGCGGCGCGAACAGCGCGACGACCAGCGCGTACACCGTGATGAACAGCACGATCGCGGCGATGCCCCAGCCGTTGCGCGACTCGGGGCTCACCGGCAGGCCGCCCAGGCCGAGGGCGTCGCCACCGCGTCGAGTGGCTCGTCCCACGGGTCGACGGGGAGCGGTTCGTCGCTGAGCTGGTCGTCCCAGCCGATGCCGATCGCCAACACGGGTCCTCCTTCCCTCAGCCGCGCCAGCACGCGGTCGTAATGGCCGCCACCGCGCCCGAGCCGCGCGCCGCACCGGTCGGCGAGCACGAGGGGAACGAGCAGCGCGTCCGGACGGAGAACGGGCGCGGCGGCCGAAGGCTGCATGCCCCACGGCCCCGGCACGACCGCCGGCCCTTGGCGGAAGCGCATGGGGGCATCGCGTCCGGCGAACCAGGGAAGCGCGACCCGCTGCTCGGCGTGGAGCGCGGCGAGGATGGGCGCGGGGTCGATCTCGTCCGGGGTCGGATGGTAAGCCGCAGCAATCGTCGCGGAGCTGAGGTGCGGCAGCACCCGGTCGCGCAGCGCGGCTTCGAGCGCGTCGCGCGCGATAGGCGAGAGCGCGCCGGCCAAGGCGCGGCGGCGCCGGAGCGCGCGGGCGCGGAGCGTGGCCTTGTCAGGAGCGTCCCCGGTCAGGGCCGGCATATTGGGGCGGGTTGGCGGGACCGCCGTGGCCGTTTGCCGGAATATCCTCTGACGCCGTTAACGTCAGGTGGGCACCGTTTCACCCGAACCAGGATCCGGGGAGGGACAGCTCCCATGGATGATGAATCGCCTCAGGGATGTTCGCTACAGCTCGTACCGGGCAGTACCCGCCGCTGCGTTATTTAGGCGTCCTCGGCGGGCCCGGCAAGGAGCGTCGCGACCGCCTCGAGCCGCTCGGCGACGGCGTGGAGCTCCGGCGAGAGATCGGGGGCGGGCGGGGCGGCGCGAGCGGCCTCCGTCGCGGCGCGGGCCTCCGCCGCCGCGAACTGCGCGTCCGCGGCGGCCGCGCGCGCGTCGGCCGCCTCGTCGGCGAGCAGCAGCCCGGCGAGCAGCAGCCCGCGCACCTCGGACATGCCGCCGAGCGAGGCGGCGGCCTGCGCAACCTTGCCGTCGACCATCGCCGCCGCGCGGAGCAAATCCGCTTCCTCGCCGTCGCGGCACGTCACCGGATACCGCCGCCCGCCGATCAGCAGCTCGACGCTCGCCACTTCAGCGCTCCTCCACCGCGACCAGCGCGTCGAGCCGCGCGATCGCCGTCTCGACCGCGTCGCGCAGCGCGGCGTGGGCGAGGAGCAGGCGATGGTGATCTTCGTCGGCGATGCCCTGCGCCGGCGCGGACGCGGATGCCGCGGCGGGCGCGGGCCGGCGCGCGGCGGCTTCCAACCGCGCCAGCGCGGTATGAAGGCGTCGCAACGCCGCCGTGGTCTCCTGGTCCGCCATCGTCGCCGCGCCTATCAGCAGCCGCGGCGCGCGCGCAAGCGCGCCGGTTGACGCGCCGGGCCACGCGCGACAAAGGAGCGCCCAACCGTTCCGGGGCTGCGCCCCGGCCGCCCCGCCCGCGCGCCCGAAAGGCCATTCATGTCCGATCCAACCCGGCTGGCGAACGCGATCCGCGCGCTGGCGATGGACGCGGTCGAGCGGGCGAACAGCGGGCATCCGGGGATGCCGCTCGGCATGGCGGATGCGGCGACCGTGCTGTTCACGCGCTTTCTGAAGTTCGATCCGCAAATGCCGGACTGGCCGGACCGCGACCGTTTCGTGCTGTCGGCGGGTCACGGCTCCATGCTGCTCTACGCGGCGCTGCACCTGCTCGGCTACGAGCGGCCGACGTTGGAAGACATCCGGAACTTCCGGCAGCTTTCTAGCCCGTGCGCGGGGCATCCGGAGAATTTTCTGCTCGCTGGCGTGGAGGCCACCACCGGCCCGCTCGGCCAAGGGCTCGCCATGGCGGTGGGTATGGCGGTCGCCGAGCGGAGCTTGAACGCGGCATTCGGCGATGCGCTGGTCGACCATTGCACCTGGGTGATTGCCGGCGACGGCGACCTGATGGAGGGCGTCAACCACGAGGCGGCGGGGCTGGCGGGGCACTTGCGGCTAGGCCGGTTGAACGTGCTGTGGGACGACAACCGCATCACCATCGACGGGGCCACCAGCCTATCGACGAGCGAGGACGTCGCCGCGCGCTATCGGGCGACCGGCTGGCACGTCGTCGCCTGCGACGGCCACGATCCGGAGGACGTCGCCAACGCGCTCGCCGAGGCCGTCGCCGACCCGCGCCCTTCCCTGATCGCTTGCCGTACGGTCATCGGTTACGGCGCGCCGAACAAAGCGGGCACCTCCACCGCGCACGGCGCGCCGCTCGGGCCGGAGGAGGTGGCGGCTGTGCGCCGCGGACTGGGTATGCCGGAAGGCGAGTTTGAGTTGCCGGCGGACGCGGCCGCCGCATGGCGCGAGGCGGGCGGGCGCTCCGCCCATCTTCGCACGGCGTGGGAACAGCGGCTCGCGTCGTCCCCCCACCGAGCCGAGTTCGCGCGGCGTGTAAGCGGCGAGCTGCCCGCCGGCTTCTCGCTCCGAGCGCATATCGACGGCCTGCTCGCGTCACCGCGCAAGGTCGCCACACGCAAGGCGAGCGAGCTCGCGCTGGAGGCGGTCAACGCCGTCCTGCCCGAGACGATCGGTGGATCGGCCGACCTGACCGGTTCCAACAACACGCGAACGAAGGCGCACAAACCGTTCACCCGCGACGATTATAGCGGCCGCTATCTCTACTATGGCATCCGCGAGTTCGGCATGGCCGCGGCGATGAACGGGATGGCGCTGCACGGCGGCCTGCTGCCCTACGGCGGCACCTTCTTGATCTTCTCCGATTATTGCCGCCCGGCGATCCGCCTGTCCGCGCTGCAGCGGGCGCGCGTGGTGTACGTGATGACGCACGACTCCATCGGGCTTGGCGAGGACGGGCCGACGCACCAGCCGATCGAGCAGCTGATGAGCCTGCGCTTGATCCCGAACCTGGACGTGCTCCGACCGGCGGACGCGGTAGAGACTGCGGAATGCTGGGAGCTGGCGGTCGCCAACGCGGGCGGCTCCTCCCTGCTCGCCCTGTCGCGCCAGGACCTGCCGCAGCTGCGGACGGAAGCCGGCGAGAACCGCTGCGCGCGGGGCGGATACCGGCTGCGCGCGGCCGAAGCGGAGCGCCGCGTCGTGCTCATCGGCACGGGGTCGGAGGTGCAACTGGCGATGCAAGTCGCCGACCGGCTGGAGGCGGCGGGCGTCGGCGCGGACGTGGTCTCCATGCCGAGCTGGTCGAGGTTCGCGGCGCAAGGTCCGGCGTACCGCGCCGGGCTGCTGCCGACGTCCGGTACGCTCCGCGTTTCAATCGAGGCGGGCTCGACGCTCGGCTGGGAGCGTTTCGCGGACTTGCAGTTCGGCCTCGACGGTTTCGGCGCGTCTGCCCCGGCGAATGTGCTCTTTGATCATTTCGGCCTGACCGCCGACCACATCGCGCCGCGCGTGCTCGCGGCCTTGGAACAGGGAGACTGACGTGACCAAGGTGATGATCAACGGCTTCGGCCGGATCGGGCGGCTAGTGGCGCGCGCGATCCTCGCGCGGCCCGACAGCGGGCTGGAGCTGGTGTCGATCAACGACCTCGCCGACGCCAAATCGAACGCGCTGCTGTTCAAGCGGGACTCGGTGCACGGCGCCTACCCGGGCGAAGTGGCGGCTGACGGCAACGATCTCGTCATCGACGGTCGCCGCGTCCGCGTCACCGCCGAGCGCGACCCAGCGAACCTGCCCCACGCCGAGCAGGGCATCGAACTGGCGCTCGAGTGCACCGGCTTCTTCACGGACGCGGCCAAGGCGCGCGCGCACATCGAAGCCGGGGCCAAGCGCGTGCTGATCTCCGCGCCGGCGAAGGGCGCCGACCTGACGGTGGTCTACGGCGTCAACCACGACAAGCTGACCCGTGAAATGACGATCGTCTCCAACGCGTCCTGCACCACCAATTGCCTCGCGCCGATCGCCAAGGTGCTCAACGACGCGATCGGCATCGAGCGCGGGCTGATGACTACCATCCACAGCTACACCAACGACCAAAAGATTCTCGACCAGATCCACTCGGACATGCGCCGCTCGCGCGCGGCCGCTATGTCGATGATCCCCACCACCACCGGCGCCGCGCGCGCGGTGGGCGAGGTGCTGCCGGAGCTGAAAGGCAAGCTCGACGGCTCCGCCGTGCGCGTGCCGACGCCGAACGTCTCGCTGGTGGACCTGACCTTCACGCCCAAGCGCGATACGAGCCTGGCGGAGGTGAACGAGGCTCTCCGCGCCGCGGCGACCGAAGGGCCGCTCGCCGGCATCCTCGACTATTCGGAGGAGCCGCTGGTCTCCATCGACTATAACCACAACCCGCACAGCTCGACGGTGGACAGCCTAGAGACGGCCGTGCTCGAGGGTAAGCTGGTCCGCGTGGTGAGCTGGTACGACAACGAATGGGGCTTCTCCAACCGTATGGTCGACACGGCCGCCGCCATGGCGAAGTTCGGCTGAGCGCGCGGAACCAGAGCCGAGCCTTACCCTTTCCGTCAGCCCTGAGCTTATCGAAAAGCGGGCGGTGCGCGCCACCGTCCGTCCGTGTGGCCCGCCCTTCGACAAGCTCAGTGCTGACGCAGTAGGGGTGGGCGCGAACACCACAAGGAGATCAGGTGCCTAACTTCCGCACGCTCGACGACATCGGCAAAGTCCAGGGCAAGCGCGTGCTCGTGCGCGTGGACCTCAACGTGCCGATGCAGGATCTGGCTGTCACCGACGACACGCGGTTGCGCGCCACGCTGCCCACCGTCGCCGAGCTCGCCGACCGCGGCGCGATCGTGCTGCTGCTTGCGCACTTCGGGCGGCCGAAGGGCGTGCAGAGCCCCGACCAGTCGCTCGCGCTGCTGGTGCAGCCGTACAGCGCGGTGCTCGGCCGCTTCGTGCGGTTCGTCGAGGACTGCCAAGGCGAGGAGGCCGCGGCGGCCGTCGCGACGATGAATCCGGGTGACGTGGCCATTCTGGAGAACACGCGCTTCCACGTAGGCGAGGAGGAGAACGACCCTGCGTTGGCGCGGTCCATGGCGCTGCTCGGCGACCTGTACGTCAACGACGCCTTCTCCGCCGCGCACCGGGCCCACGCCTCGACCGAAGGGCTCGCCCACCTGCTCCCCGCCTTTGCCGGGCGCGCGATGGAGGCGGAGCTGCGGGCGCTGGAGAAAGCGCTCGGCGCGCCCGAACATCCTGTTGCGGCGGTGGTCGGCGGGGCAAAAGTGTCGACCAAGCTCGACGTGCTCCACCATCTGGTGGACAAGGTCGACCACCTCGTTATCGGCGGCGGCATGGCCAACACCTTCCTCGCCGCGCGCGGGGTGAACGTCGGCCGCTCCTTGTGCGAGCACGACCTAGCCGCCACCGCCAACTCCATCCTGAACGCGGCGGAAGTAGCGGGCTGCACCGTGCACCTGCCCTACGACGTGGTGGTGGCGACCGAGTTCAGGGCGCACGCCCCGACCCGCGTCGCGAACGTCCACGAGGTCGCCGCGGACGAGATGATCCTAGACGTCGGCCCCGCCGCGGTGGAAGCGCTCGGCGACGCGCTGAAGACCTGCCGCACCCTCGTCTGGAACGGCCCGCTCGGCGCGTTCGAGACGCCGCCCTTCGACACCGCCACCGTCGCCCTCGCGCGCACAGCGGCGGCGCTGACGGGGGACGGTTCGCTCGTCTCCGTGGCGGGCGGCGGCGACACGGTGGCGGCGCTCAACCAGGCGGGCGTCGCCGACAGCTTCACCTTCGTTTCGACGGCGGGCGGGGCCTTCCTCGAATGGATGGAAGGCAAGACGCTGCCGGGCGTCGCCGCCTTAATGCAGCAGTAAGCACACAGGGAGCGTACACATGACCTTCACCCCCATCGTCCGCGACATCCTGTCGAAGTACGAGAGCGACAATCCTGGCACCAAGGCGAACCTCGCCCGCATGCTGACTCACGGGCAGCTCGGCGGCACGGGCAAGATGATCATCCTACCCGTCGACCAAGGCTTCGAGCACGGCCCGGCGCGCTCCTTCGCGGTGAACCCGGATGCCTACGACCCGCACTACCATTACCAGCTGGCGATCGACGCGGGCCTTTCCGCCTACGCCGCGCCGCTCGGCATGCTGGAAGCGGGTGCGGCGACCTTCGCTGGGCAGATCCCGACCATCCTCAAGGTGAACAGCTCGAACAGCTGGGCGACCGGCGTGAACCAGGCGGTGACCGGCACCGTCGACGACGCGCTGCGGCTCGGCTGCGCGGCGATCGGCTTCACCATCTACCCGGGCGCCGACGACGTGTTCGAGATGATGGAAGAGATCCAAGAGCTCAGCGCCGAGGCCAAGGCGGTCGGGCTCGCGACCGTGATCTGGTCCTACCCGCGCGGCGGCAAGCTGTCCAAGAACGGCGAGCTCGCGCTCGACGTCGGCGCCTACGCGGCGCATATCGCCGCGCTGCTCGGCGCGCACGTCATTAAGGTCAAGCTGCCCACCGCACACATCGAGCAGGCCGACGCGCAGAGGAGCTACGAGGGCCGGGACTTCGCGGCGCAGGCCGACCGCGTGCGCCACGTGGTGCAGAGCTGCTTCAGCGGCCGCCGGATCGTCGTCTTCTCCGGCGGCGCGGCGAAGGGTGCGGACGCCGTATACCAGGACGCGCGCGACATCCGCGACGGCGGCGGCAATGGCTCCATCATTGGCCGCAACACCTTCCAGCGACCGCGCCAGGAAGCGCTCGACATGCTCGCGCGGCTGGTGCGCATCTACAAGGGCGAGGAGTGAGCGACGAGCCGTTGGCCGAAGACGACCTGCGGCTCGACCCGGCGTTCGCCGGCCGGTTCGAGCCGCAACGCCGGCCGGCCTGCCAGCTCTACCTCATCTCGCCGCCCGCGCTCGGGCCGGACTTCGCGGACCGGCTCGCCGCCGCGCTCGACGGCGGGCCAGTCGCTGCCTTCCAGTTCCGGCTGAAGAACGTGGACCAGCACGAGGCCGCCCGCCTCGCCGAGCCGCTGCGGCGGCTCTGCGCCGAGCGCGAGGTCGCCTTCATCGTCAACGACAGCGCGGCGCTCGCCAAGCGGCTGGGGGCGGACGGGGTGCACCTGGGCCAGGACGACGGCGACCCGCGCCACGCCCGCCGACTGCTCGGGCCGGGCGCGCAGGTCGGCGTGACCTGCCACGACAGCCGCCACCTGGCCATGGAGGCAGGCGAGGCGGGGGCGGATTACGTCGCCTTCGGCGCCTTCTTTCCGACCACGACGAAGGACGCGCGGCACCGGGCCGACCCGGCGCTCCTGTCGTGGTGGACCACCGTGTTCGAACTGCCCTGCGTCGCGATCGGCGGCATCGCGCCGGACAACGCGCGGTCCTTGGTTGAGGCGGGGGCGGACTTCCTCGCCGTGTCCGCGGCGGTGTGGGGCCACCCAGCCGGGCCGGCGAAGGCGGTGCGCGCTTTCGCCGAGGTCATGCGGCGCGGCTGAGCAGGTCACAACGCGACTTCACGGGTCACAGCACGATATCGCTGAGCTGAACCGCGTGTCGCGCTTCCCTGGCTCACAACGAACGGGAAAGATTTGGTCCTTCGCCCGTTTATGCACCCAAGCATCCATTCGGGAGAGCGAAGTTGCGTAACAAGTCCATCGCGTTGCTGAGCGCCGCGGCGATCCTCGCCGCCACGGGGGCGGTCGCCCAATCGGGCGCGGCCGGTCAAGCTGGAACCCCCGCCGCCAACTCGGCCGCCAAGGGCGAAGCGGCGGCCAACAAGGACGCCCCGGCGAGCGGTCAGTCCCGCGCCAACTGGGTCCCGCCCGGCACGCCGGGATCGCCGGTCAACGGCGAGATCTTCCACGCCCAGGTCACGCTCGACCGGCTCGGCTTCAGCCCGGGCGTGATCGACGGGAAGCCGGGGATCAGCTTTGACGACGCTTTGCGCGGCTTCCAGACATCGCGCGGGCTGCCAGTCAACGGCAAGCTCGACAACGCGACCAAGGTGGGGCTGCTTCGCGAGATGAACATCCCGTCCACCGTGCGTCTGCGGCTGGATCCGACCGACCTTCAAGGCCCGTTCGTCGGCCCGATCCCGGAGGACGCGGCGCTGAAGGCCAAGATGCCCCGGCTCGGCTACCGCAATGCGGTGGAGGCCTTGGCCGAGAAGTTCCACACCACGCCCGAGACGCTGGTCGCGCTGAACGGCCCGGACACGCGGCTCGCCCCCGGCGTGGTGCTGCGCTACCCGAACGTGCTCCCCAGCTCGCGCCAGTACGAGGGCGTGCAGGGGGAGCACGCCGAGCTGATGAGCGACCTCAACGTCGACGGGCGGCAGCCGCAGGGCGATCGGATCGTGGTCGATAAGTCGGAGCGCGTGCTCAAGGTGTTCGACGGCCAGGACCGGCTCGTCGCGCAGTTCCCCGTCAGCATGGGCAGCACCCGCGACCCGCTGCCGTTGGGCCAGTGGAAGGTAACGACCTACGCCTACTTGCCGCCGTTCAACTTCCAGCCCGAGCTGCTCTGGTACGTTTCGGACGACGAGCAGGCGCAGAAGCTGCCGCCGGGGCCAAACGGGCCGGTGGGCGTCGCCTGGCTCGACCTCACTAAGGAGCATTACGGTATTCACGGCACGCCGGAGCCGAGCACCATCGGCCGGGCGGAGTCGGCGGGGTGCATACGCATGACTAACTGGGACGTCGCACGGCTGAGCCGGATCGTGAAGCCGGGCGTCCAGGCGGTGTTCCAGGCGTAAGGACATGGCGTTCCGGCCGACCGCGAAGACGATCGGGACGGTGGCGGTCACCGCCGCCGTCACGAGCGCTTTCTGGATTGTGGCCTACAACACGGGGCGTAAGCCGGATGCGCCGGAACAGGCGCCGGTCGCGCTCGCCGCCGTCGCCGCGCCGGACGACCCCGCGACCAAGGACGCGGTGGTCGCGCCGGCCGTGCGCGGCCGCCGGCTGGAGGTCCTGCCGAGCGGGCTCGCCATCCCTGTGGCCGGGGTGCGTGCGCGAGACCTCCTCGACACCTTCCGCCAGGCGCGCGCGAGCGGCGCGCGCGTCCACGATGCGATTGACATCATAGCCCCGCGCGGCACGCCCGTCGTCGCCGCCGCGCCCGGCGTCGTGGAAAAGCTGTTCTTCTCGCAGGGCGGCGGCGGTGTCACCGCCTATGTCCGCTCGCTCGACGGCCGCTGGAACTATTATTACGCCCACCTGGATCGCTACGCGCCGGGGTTGCGGGAAGGGCAGCGCGTCGGCCGCGGCACGCCTCTCGGCACCGTCGGCGTCAGCGGCAACGCGAACCCGAACGGGCCGCACCTCCACTTCGCGATCAACCGCATGGCCGACGGCGAGCGTTGGCACGAGGGACGTCCGGTCAACCCATTCCCGCTGCTTACCAGCCGCCGCTGAGCGGCGCTCCCAAGTTGCCTTCGCGCACGCCGCTGCCTAGGACGCGCCGGCACCTTTCAGCAGCGAGCCCCCCATGAAGATCAGCGGCGTCGACATCCGTCCCGGCAACATCATCGAGTACGAAGGCGGGCTGTGGCGCGCGGTGAAGATTCAGCACACCCAGCCCGGCAAGGGCGGCGCCTACATGCAGGTCGAGATGAAGAACCTGATCGACGGGCGCAAGACCAACGTCCGCTTCCGCTCGGCGGAGACCGTGGAGCGCGTGCGGCTGGACACCAAGGATTTCCAGTTCCTGTTCGCCGACGGCGACCAGCTGACCTTCATGGACAAGGAGACCTACGACCAGGTCTCGCTGCCGCGCGACATGCTGGGCGACGCCGCGGCCTTCTTGCAGGACGGCATGGATGTGGTGATGGAACTCCACGAGGAGCGGCCGATCTCCGTCCAGCTCCCCGACCAGATCGAGGCGACGGTCGTCGAGGCCGACGCGGTGGTGAAGGGGCAGACGGCCTCGTCGTCCTACAAGCCGGCCGTGCTCGATAACGGGGTGCGCGTGATGGTGCCGCCGCACATCGCTTCCGGCACGCGCATCGTGGTGGACGTGTACAACCAGGAATATGTGCGGCGGGCGGAGTAGTTCTCCCGCTCGGGAGAGGGTCGGGGTGACGGCAAGCCTTCCCGCCTCGATCACTGGCCGTAGCTTCGGACGCCACCGGCGTACTCTCACCCAATCCTGTCCCGCTCGCGGGAGAGGACTTACGCGCTAGGATACCCCATGCCCGCCCAATCCGGCCTCATCACCGTCATGCAGCGGGCCGTCCGCAAGGTCGCGCCGCGTCTGCGCCGCGACTTCGGCGAGGTCGAGCAGCTGCAGGTCAGCCGCAAGGGGCCGGCCGACTTCGTCACCAACGCCGACCGCCGCGTCGAAGGCGAGCTGCGCGCGGAGCTGGGCCAGGCGCGGCCAGGCTGGGGCTTCCTGCTGGAAGAGGGCGGGGCCGTGGCCGGCGAGCCCGGCAAGCCGCGCTGGATCATCGACCCGATCGACGGCACCTCGAACTTCATGCACGGCATTCCTCACTTCGCGGTTGCCATCGCGGTGGAGGAGCCGCGCGCCGCTGGCGGGTGGGGCGAGATCACCCAGGGGCTGGTGTACAACCCGATCACCGACGAGACCTTCTGGGCGGAGAAGGGCAGGGGGGCGTGGCTTCACGACCGGCGGCTCCGCGTGTCGTCGCGCCGCGACCCGGCCGACAGCCTGATCGCGACGGGCGTCCCGTTCAAGGGTCACGGCGACCACGCCCGCTTCGAGCGCGTGCTGCGCGCGGTGGCTACCGAGGTCGCCGGCATCCGCCGCTTCGGCTCGGCCGCGCTCGACCTCGCCTGGGTCGCCGCCGGCCGCTTCGACGGCTATTGGGAGCAGGACGTCAACGTCTGGGACACCGCGGCCGGCACGCTGCTCGTGCGCGAGGCCGGTGGCTTCGTCACCGACTTCCGCGGGGGCGACCAGAGCTTCGAGCGCAAGGAGTACCTCGCCGCCGGCGACGCGCTGCATGGCAAGCTGCTGAAGCTGGTCGCGGGGGCGCTACGCGGGGCCTGATCGCTACCGAGGAAACATAAGCGGCAGAACCGCTTAAGCTGGGATCGCCGGACTCCCCGCGCGGCCCCCGATCCTGTTGCGGTTGTTCCCCTTCCGGCCTACATGCCAGCCACCTGCTTGACCGGAGTTTCCTCATGGCGTCCGTCGCCGCCGGCTACCTGCCGATCCTGTTGTTCTTGGGCGTCGCGCTGGTGCTTTCTAGTGTGTTCGTCTTCTCGCCGATGGTAGCCGCACGCTTCACCGGCGCGCACAAGCCCTACGCCGACAAACTGTCGGAGTACGAGTGCGGCTTCCCCGCCTTCGAGGACAGCCGCGCGCAGTTCGACGTGCGCTTCTACCTCGTCGCGATCCTGTTTATCATCTTCGACCTCGAAGCCGCGTTCCTGTTCCCTTGGGCGGTCAGCCTCGGGACGATCGGCATCGCTGGCTGGGCGGCGATGATGATCTTCCTCGCTGAACTCACGCTGGGCTTCGTCTACGCCTGGAAGAAGGGAGCGCTCGAATGGGAGTGATGCTCGATCCTCAGACGGAAGGGACGCGGCTTCCGGAATCGCAGATCAAGATCCCTGACCAGGGCTTCGTTAACGACGTCAACGCCGAGGTGCAGGACAAGGGCTTTCTCGTCACCTCGACCGAGGACCTGTTCCAGTGGGCCCGCACGGGCTCGCTCTGGTGGATGACCTTTGGGCTCGCCTGCTGCGCGGTGGAGATGATCCACGCCAACATGCCGCGCTACGACCTCGAGCGCTTCGGCTTTGCGCCCCGGGCTAGCCCGCGCCAGTCGGACGTGATCATTGTCGCGGGCACGCTTTGCAACAAGATGGCCCCGGCGTTCCGCCGCATCTACGACCAGATGTCGGAGCCGCGCTACGTGATCTCCATGGGGTCATGCGCCAACGGCGGCGGCTACTACCATTACAGCTATTCGGTGGTGCGCGGCTGCGACCGGATCGTGCCCGTGGACGTCTACGTCCCCGGCTGTCCACCGACCGCCGAGGCGCTGCTTTACGGCGTGATGCAGCTGCAGCGGAAGATCCGGCGGCAGGGCACGATCGAGCGCTAGGATGAGCAGCCCCGCCCCCCGCTACGCGCCTAACGACGGCGTGGCCGAGAGCGTCCGCGCACTGATCGGCGACGCCTGGCTCGACTCCTTCGAGGCGGTCGGCGAGCTGACGGTGCTCGTGAAGCGCGAAGGCATAGCCGACGCATTGCGCGCCTTGCGCGACGAACTGGAATATCAGCAGTTGATGGACATCGCGGGCATCGACTTCCCGCAGCGGCCCGAGCGGTTCGAGGTCGCATACATGCTGCTGTCCGTCACTCGAAACCACCGCATCCGGCTTAAGCTTAGTACGGACGAGGATACGCCCGTCCCTTCCGTCACTTCGCTATTCCCCAACGCTGGCTGGTACGAGCGCGAGGTGTACGACATGTTCGGCGTGCTGTTCGACGGCAACCCGGACCTGCGCCGCATCCTCACCGACTACGGCTTTCGCGGTCACCCGTTCCGCAAGGACTTCCCGATGACGGGCTACACCGAGCTCCGCTGGTCGGAGGAGCTGAAGCGCGTCGTCTCCGGCCCGGTCCGCCTCAACCAGGACTTTCGCGCCTTCGATTTCCTCTCCCCTTGGGAGGGCGCGGCCTATGTGCTGCCGGGCGATGAGAAGGTGGAGGGCGTCGCGCCGGGCGCGATGACCCCGGCGAAGGCAGGCGAGAAAAAGGCATGAGCACCACCGGAGAGATCCTCGTCGACAAGGGCGACATCGCGGTCGCGCAGGTTGAGGACGAGGTCCGCATCCAGAACTACACCATCAACTTCGGCCCGCAGCACCCGGCCGCGCACGGCGTGCTGCGCCTCGTGCTCGAGCTCGACGGCGAGGTGGTCGAGCGCGTCGACCCGCACGTCGGCCTGCTCCACCGCGGCACCGAGAAGTTTTGCGAGCAGAAGCCCTATCTGCAGTCGATTCCGTACTTCGACCGGCTCGATTACGTGTCGCCGATGTGCATGGAGCACACCTTCGTGCTCTCCATCGAGAAGCTGCTGGGGCTCGAGGTGCCGCTCCGCGCCCAGTACCTCCGCGTGTTCTTCGCGGAACTGACGCGGATCAGCAACCATCTGCTCAACCTAGGCTCCCACGTGATGGACGTGGGCGCGATGACACCCAACCTGTGGCTCTTCGAGCTGCGGGAGGACATCTCGCTTTTCTACGAGCGCGCGTCGGGGGCGCGGATGCATGCGGCCTATTTCCGCCCGGGCGGCGTCCATCAGGACGTGCCGCTGAAGCTGCTGACGGACATCGCCGACTGGCTGGACACCCGACTGCCGCGCATCTTCGAGGATGCGATCAGCCTCGTCGCCGACAACCGCATCTTTAAGGGCCGCAACGTCGACATCGCCACCGTGTCCAAGGCTGACGCGCTCGCCTGGGGCTTCTCCGGCCCGATGATCCGCGCGGCGGGCATTTCGTGGGATCTGCGGAAGAGCCAGCCCTACGACGTGTACGACCGGATGGAGTTCGACGTGCCAGTCGGCACCCGCGGCGACTGCTACGACCGGTTCATGGTCCGGGTGGAGGAGGTGCGCCAGTCCGCGCGCATCATGAGGCAGTGCCTGAACGAGATGCCCGAGGGGCCGATCGCCAGTCTCGACCGTAAGGTGGTGCCGCCCAAGCGCGGCGAGATGAAGCAGTCGATGGAAGCGCTGATCCACCACTTCAAGCTCTACACCGAGGGCTTCCACGTGCCGGCGGGCGAGGTGTACGTCGCGACGGAGTCGCCGAAGGGCGAGTTCGGCGTGTACATGGTCGCTGACGGCAGCAACAAGCCGTACAGGGTGAAGATCAGGCCGACCGCCTTCAGCCACCTGCAGGCGATGGACTTCATGTGCCGCGGCCACATGCTGGCGGACGTGACAGCGGTGCTGGGCGCGATCGACATCGTGTTCGGGGAGTGCGATCGGTGAGCGAAAGCAACGTCACCAACGAGCTGATCTACTCGGTGCTGCAGAAGATGCAGGCCGACACGTCGGAGATGAAGTTCGACATGCGCGACCTGAAAGTGCGCATGACAATGGTCGAGGAACACCTCGGCAGCTCGTTGATCGCGACCTCGGGGGTGAACAGCCGGCTGGACCGGTTAAACGATCGCGTGGAGCGCATCGAGCGTCGCCTCGACTTGTCGGAGGCGCGTTGATGGCCGACGCCTCCGTCAACGACCCGAACCACCCGGACATCCGCGCCCGCTGGGGCGGTTTCGCTTGGACGGCGGAGAACCGCGAGCGCGCCGCCGCCATCATCGCGCGTTATCCGCCGGGGCGGCAGCAGAGCGCGGTGATGCCGCTGCTCGACCTGGCGCAGCGGCAGGTGGCGGAGGAGACTGCGTCCGGCGGCTGGCTGCCGATGCCAGTGATCGAGTACGTCGCGCGCGAGCTCGGCATGCCGCCAATGCGCGCCTACGAGGTCGCGACCTTCTACACGATGTTCAATCTCCAGCCGGTCGGCCGCTACTTGGTGCAGGTGTGCGGCACCACGCCGTGCATGCTCCAGGGCTCCGACGACGTCTTCGCCGCGTGCAAGGCGAAGGGGTTGAAGAAGGGCGAGATTACTCACGGCGGGCTGTTCACGCTCGCCGAGGTCGAGTGCATCGGCGCCTGCGCCAACGCGCCGGTGGTGCAGGTCAACGACGACAACTACGAGGATCTCGACTTCGACCGGACGCTCGCGATCTTGAACGCGCTGGAGCGGGGAGAAAGCCCGGCCCCGGGTTCCTCCACCGGCCGGCAGACGAGCTGCCCGGAGGGCGGGCCGACGACCCTTCGCACGATGGCGGTCGAGAACCACGACTACCGAGGGGAGTGGGCCTGATGGAGGCGCTCCTCCCCGTCATCGCCGGCGTGATCGGCCTCGTGATTGTCTGGAAGGCGCTCAAGGGCGTCGTCAAGCTCGTCGGCTTCGTGCTCGTGCTGGCGATCGTCGCTGCCCTCTACTTCGGAATGCTGTGATGCTTGCGCAGAATGCGGCTTTGTCCATCTGGCGTGTCCTATCCGCGCTGGTCATCGGCTTGTCACTCGGGGCGGCTTTCGTCCTGCTCGCCATCGTACTTTTCGGCTTCGCTGAAGCTTTGCTGCTTCCCGCCTTTCTCATCATCGGTGGCGTCTTCCTGTCGATGCTGAAGCGCCTCGGAGGACTCCGTGCTCGCTGACAAGGACCGCATCTTCACCAATCTGTACGGCTTCCAGGACTGGCGGCTGTCGGGCGCGCGCGCGCGGGGCGACTGGGACAATACGCGGGCGCTGATGGCCGACGGGCCGGACGCGATCATCGACGTCGTGAAGGCGTCGGGCCTTCGCGGGCGCGGCGGTGCGGGCTTCCCGACCGGAATGAAATGGGGCTTCATGCCCAAGGAGCCGAAGGAGGGCCGCCCGAACTTCCTCGTCATCAACGCGGACGAAAGCGAGCCCGGCTCGTGCAAGGACCGCGAGATCATCCGGCACGACCCGCACAAGCTGATTGAAGGCGCGCTCATCGCCGGCTTCGCGATGCGCGCGCGCGCCGCCTACATCTACATCCGCGGTGAGTACGTCCGCGAGAGCGAGACGCTGTTCGCCGCGGTGGCGGAAGCCTACGCCGCCGGGCTGCTCGGCAAGAACGCCGCGGGCAGCGGCTACCAGTTCGACCTGTTCGTCCACCGCGGCTCCGGCGCCTACATCTGCGGCGAAGAGACCGCGATGCTGGAAAGCCTGGAGGGCAAGCCCGGCAAGCCGCGGCTCAAGCCCCCCTTCCCGGCGGGGGCGGGGCTCTACGGCTGCCCGACCACCGTCAACAACGTGGAGAGCATCGCCGTCGTCCCGACCATTCTGCGGCGCGGCGCGGCGTGGTTCGCCGCCATCGGCCGGCCGAAGAACGAGGGGACCAAGCTGTTCCAGATTTCCGGCCACGTGAACAAGCCCTGCGTGGTCGAGGAGGCGATGAGCATCCCGTTCCGCCAGCTGATTGACGAGCACGCAGGCGGCATCCGCGGTGGCTGGGATAACTTGCTAGCGGTGATCCCCGGCGGCTCCTCCGTGCCCTTGGTCCCGGCCGAGCAGATCATCGACGCCCCGATGGACTTCGACACGCTGCGCGACCTCAAGTCGGGGCTCGGCACCGCGGCCATCATCGTCATGGACAAGTCGACGGACGTGGTCCGCGCCATCGCCCGCCTGTCCTACTTCTACAAGCACGAGAGCTGCGGCCAGTGCACGCCGTGCCGCGAGGGGACGGGCTGGATGTGGCGCGTGATGGAGCGGTTGCGCACCGGCGAGGCCGACCTTTCGGAAATCGACCTGCTTGAGGACGTGAGCAAGCAGATCGAAGGCCACACAATCTGCGCGCTCGGCGACGCGGCGGCTTGGCCGGTGCAGGGGCTGATCCGCCACTACCGGCCGGAGCTCGAGCGGCGCATCCTGGCGCGCAAGGCGGCGGAAGCGGAGCCGCTGCCGGTGGCGGCCGAGTGATGCGCTTCGCGAGCGCGATTCTGCTCGTCGTGGCTGGGCTGCTTGGTTCGACCGCGTTCGCGCAGGGAAGCCGCATTCCCGGCGACGAGTATGAGGATGCGGGGCTGTCGACGAACAAGCGACGGCTGGTAATGGCCGATTTCGCGCGGTGCGTGGTCGCCCGCCGGCCCGCGCTCGCGTCGGAAGCGATCCTGCTGAACGTCGATAATTCCACCTTCATGCGCCGTTACGGTAAGCTCGCCGACGGCGACTGCCTTCTCAAGGCTTACCAGACATTCGGCGGGGTGCAGATGGCACTGCCGGGTGACTTGATGCGCTACGCACTCGCGGACGCGCTGGTCGCGGCGGAACTGTCCGGCGCGGTTCCGACTGATTTCAGCGTAGCGGCCCCGCTCGAACATCGCCAAGTCGACGACGCGCCGCTCGACGCGAAGCTGAAGGGGCGCAAGCTGGCCGAGGCAGAGCAGGCCAGCGCCAAGGCCCAGGCCTGGACGATCTTCTCGCGCTTCGGCGAGTGCGTAGTCCGCACGCAGCAGGCGAAGGCGCGCGCGCTGCTCACCGCCAAGCCCGCCAGCCCGGAGGAAGGACAGGCGTTCGCCGCGATCACGCCGGACCTCGGTTATTGCTTGGCGCAGGGCAGCCAATTCGCGATCAACCGCACCAACCTGCGCGGCACGCTCGCGCTCAACTATTTTCGCCTCGCTAAGGCGCCGCGGACGCAAGCTCCCGCGGCCGGAGTCACCCAGTAATGCCCAAGCTCACCGTCGACGGGATCGAGGTCGAGGTCCCCAACGGCTCCACCGTGCTCCAGGCCTGCGAGGCCGCAGGCAAGGAGATCCCCCGCTTCTGCTACCACGAGCGGCTCGCCATTGCGGGCAACTGCCGCATGTGCCTGGTCGAGGCCAAGCCCGGACCGCCCAAGCCGCAGGCGAGCTGCGCGCTGCCCGCCGCCGACGGGCAGGAGATCCGCACGGACACGCTGACCGTGAAGAAGGCGCGCGAGGGGGTGATGGAGTTCCTGCTCATCAACCACCCGCTCGATTGCCCGATCTGCGACCAGGGCGGGCAGTGCGACCTGCAGGACCTCGCCGTCGGCTACGGCCGGGGCATGTCGCGGTTCGAGGAGAACAAGCGCGCGGTGAACGAGAAGTACATGGGGCCGCTGATCGCGACCGCCATGACGCGCTGCATCCAGTGCACGCGTTGCGTCCGCTTCGCCGAGGAGGTGGCGGGCGTCGAGGAGCTCGGCACCGTGTTCCGCGGCGAGAACATGCAGATAACTGCCTATCTCGACGCGGCGCTGACCAGTGAACTGTCGGGCAACGTCGCCGACCTGTGCCCGGTCGGCGCGCTGAATCACAAGCCCTACCATTTCGAGTCACGGCCGTGGGAGCTGCGCCGCGCGCCGGCGATCGACGTGTTCGATGCGGTGGGCACCAACATCCACCTGTCAAGCCGCGCGCGGCAGATCGTGCGAGCGATCCCGCGCATCAACGACGACGTCAACGAGGAATGGGCGGCCGACAAGACGCGCTACGCGATCGACGGGCTATACCGGAACCGGCTCGACCGGCCGTGGGTGCGGCGCGAGGGTAAGCTCCAGCCGGTCGATTGGGCGGAGGCGCTGGCGGTCGTTGCCGAGCGGATGCGCGCAGCCAACGCCTCCGTCGCGGCGGTGGCGGGCGCGCTGCTCGACGCGGAAACAATGGCGGCGGCCAAGTCGCTGCTCCGTTCCGTCGGGTCCGACCTCTACGAGCACCGGCAGGCCGGCCACGCGACGCCCACCGACGGCCTTGCCGCGCTGCGCTTCAACAGCGGCATCGCCGGGATCGAGGAAGCGGACGCGATCCTGCTCGTCGGCACCAACCCGCGCTGGGAGGCGCCGCTCGTCAACACGCGGCTCAGAAAGGCGGTGAAGACCGGCTCAACCGTGTTCGCGATCGGCGAGCGGGTGGACCTGACTTACCCGGTGACGTGGCTGGGCGAGGACCTGTCGCTGCTCGGCCGCCTGCCGGCCGAAGTCGCCGAGCGGTTCCGTGGCGCGAGCAAGCCGGCGGTGATCCTGGGCGAGGGCGCGACGCTGGTCGAGGGTACGCTCGGCGACGCGCTCGACTTCGCGAACACGTTCAATCTGGTCCGCGAAGGCTGGAACGGCTTCAACGTGCTGAGCACGACCGCCTCGGCGCAGGGCGCGCTGATGCTCGGCTTCGCCGTGCCCGGCGGCCTCGCCGAGCTCGCGGCGCGGCGGCCCGAGGTGCTGTTCCTGCTCGGCGCGGACGAGCTCGAGCTTCAGCCCTTCGCCGGCGCGTTCACTGTCTACGTGGGCCACCACGGCGACCGCGGCGCGCGCGTCGCCGACGTGATCCTGCCGTCCGCCTCCTACGCGGAGAAGCCCGGCACGTACGTCAACCTCGAGGGCCGCGTGCAGATTAGCGAGCGCGCGGTGTTCCCGCCGGGCGACGCGCGCGAGGACTGGAGCATCTTCCGCGCGCTGTCCGACCTGCTCGGGACGCCCTTGCCGTTCGACACGCACGACCAGCTGCGCGCGCGCATGTACGCCGAGGTCCCGGCGCTCGCCCGGATCAACGCCGTCGCGCCCGCGCCGTGGAGCGTCCCCGTCGCCCCCACCGGCGCGAGCGGGCGCGCGACCTTGCCCGTCCAAGACTTCTACCTCACCGATCCGATCAGTCGCGCGAGCCCGACCATGCGCCGCTGCTCGGCCGAGATTCTCCATGGGCAGACCATGGCGGAGGCCGCCGAATGACCGAATGGTTCCAAGGGACGCTAGGCTACGGCTTCGGCTGGTTCGTCGCCACGCTGATCCTGATATTGATGATCGCCTTGCCGCTGATGCTGTCGGTGGCAATGATCATCTACGCCGATCGCAAGATCTGGGCGGCGATGGCGCTGCGCCGCGGGCCGAATGTGGTGGGGCCGTTCGGCCTCCTCCAGAGCTTCGCCGACGGGCTCAAGGTTTACCTGAAAGAGACGATCATCCCGTCGTCGGCGAACCGCGGGCTGTTCATTCTGGCGCCAATCCTGACTTTCACCGTCGCCCTGATCGGCTGGGCGGTGATCCCCTTCGGGCCGAAGATGGTGCTCGCTGACATCAACGTCGGGCTGCTGTACCTCCTCGCCGTGTCGTCGCTCTCCGTGTACGGTGTGATCATTGCCGGCTGGGCGTCTAACTCCAAATACCCCTTCTACTCCGCGCTCCGCGCCGCGGCGCAGATGGTGAGCTACGAGGTGTCCGTCGGCTTCGTGCTGATCAGCGTGATCCTGTGGGCGGGCACCTTCAACCTGTCGGGCATCATCGAAGCGCAGCGCGGGCACATCTTCGGCTTCATCAACGGTTTCGGGCTTAACCCGCTGCTCTTCCCCATGGCGGTGATCTTCCTGATCTCCTCCATGGCCGAGACCGCGCGCGCGCCGTTCGACCTAACGGAGGCCGAATCGGAGCTCGTCGCGGGCTTCCAGACCGAATATTCGTCGATGAGCTTCGCGCTGTTCTGGCTCGGCGAGTACGGCAACGTGCTGCTGATGTGCGCGCTCAACGCGACCTTGTTCTGGGGCGGCTGGCTGCCGCCGCTCGACTGGGGGCCGCTCTACGCGGTGCCGGGCATCGTCTGGCTGTTCGCCAAGATCTTCGGCTTTTTCTTCATCTTCAGCTGGGTCAAGGCGACGGTGCCGCGCTACCGCTACGACCAGCTGATGCGGTTGGGCTGGAAGATCTTCCTCCCCATATCCTTGTTCTGGGTGTTCCTGGTTTCCGGCTACCTGATGGTCACCCGCTATGGAGCCTTCTCGTGAGCATCGCGTCCACCATAAAGGCGTTCACCCTGTGGGACTTCGTCAAGGCCCACGCGCTGACGCTGAAGTACTTCTTCAAGCCGAAGGCGACGATCAACTACCCGTTCGAGAAGCAGGCGCTGTCGCCCCGCTTCCGCGGCGAGCATGCGCTGCGCCGCTACCCGAACGGCGAGGAGCGGTGCATCGCCTGCAAGCTTTGCGAGGCGGTGTGTCCGGCGATGTGTATCGTCATCGAGGCCGAGCCGCGCGAGGACGGGTCGCGCCGCACCACGCGCTACGACATCGACATGACCAAGTGCATCTTCTGCGGCTATTGCCAGGAAGCCTGCCCGGTGGACGCGATCGTGATGGGGCCGAACTACGAATATTCGGTCGAGACGCGCGAGGAGCTGTTCTACGACAAGCAGAAGCTGCTCGACAACGGCGATCGCTGGGAGACGGTGCTACAGGCGAACATCGCGGCGGATGCGCAGTACCGCTAGGGGCGGTCCGGCTAGGATCGCCCTTGCTCCACTAAATCCGTCATCCCCGCGAAAACGAGGGTCCACAAATTGCCACTTTAGTGGGTGCGTACTCACGCCTGTTGAGGGTTATGGACCCCAGCCTGCGCGACAGTTGCGGGTCTAAATAGGGACAGAGCGTAAATCGGCTTGATCGCTTCCCCACCCGCCAACTCGGGGCTGGCGGCCCTCCTAAAATCCGCTATCGGGCGCTTCTGTGATCCAAGCCTTCGCCTTTTACCTGTTCGCGAGCATCCTCGTGGCCGCCGCCACGCTCACCGTGTTTGCGCGCAACCCGGTGCACAGCGTGCTGTGGCTGATTTTGAGCTTTTTCAACGCCGCGGGGCTGTTCGTCATCCTCGGCGCCGAGTTCATCGCGATGCTGCTGGTGATCGTCTACGTCGGCGCGGTCGCGGTGCTGTTCCTGTTCGTGGTGATGATGCTTGACGTTGATTTCGCGCGGATGCGCGCCGGCTTCGCGCGCTATCTGCCGTTCGGGGCGCTACTCGGCGTGGTGCTGGTCGCGGAGCTGGTGCTGGCGATGGGCGCGTGGAGCGCGGGGGCCATAGCCTTGGACGCGCGCGCCGCGCCGACGCCGGCGGCCGTGCCCAACATTCAAGCCTTGGGCACAGTGCTATACACCCGCTACCTGTTCATCTTCGAGGCCGCCGGCTTCGTGCTGCTCGTGGCGATGATCGGCGCCATCGTGCTCACTAACCGCCAGCGCCGTGACCTGAAGAAGCAGGACACCGCCCGGCAGATCGCCCGGCGGCCCGAGGACGCGGTGCGCAACGTCGTGAACCAGCCGGTGGGCGAGGGGGTCACCTTGTGATCGGGCTCGGCCACTACCTCGTCGTCAGCGCCATCTTGTTCACGCTGGGCGTGTTCGGCATCTTTATCAACCGCAAGAACATCATCGTCATCCTGATGGCGATCGAGCTGATCCTGCTGTCGGTCAACATCAACCTCGTCGCCTTCTCTGCCTACCTCGGCGATCTCGTCGGCCAGGTATTCGCGATGTTCGTGCTCACGGTGGCGGCGGGCGAGGCGGCGATCGGCTTGGCCATCCTCGTCATCTTCTTCCGCTCGCGCGGCACGATCTCGGTCGACGACGTCAACAAGATGAGCGGCTGACCTCCGACCCATGATCAAGCTCATCGTCTTCCTGCCGCTGCTCGCCGCGCTCGTCGCGGGCCTGGGCAACCGCGCGCTCGGCAACGCCACGGCGAAGCTCGTCACCACGGGCGCGCTGTTCGTCGCGGCCGCGCTTTCCTGGGTGGTGTTCCTCGACTTCATGTCCGGCGATGCGCGCTCTTATCTCGAGCCGGTGCTGACCTGGATCCGCTCCGGCGACCTCCAAGTCGACTGGGCGCTCCGCGTCGACGCGCTCACCGCGGTGATGCTTGTAGTGATCACCACCGTGTCCGCGCTCGTTCACCTGTACTCTTGGGGGTACATGGCGGAGGACGACAGCCAACCGCGCTTCTTCGCCTATCTGTCGCTTTTCACCTTCGCCATGCTGATGCTGGTGACGGCCGACAACCTGATCCAGATGTTCTTCGGCTGGGAAGGCGTCGGCCTAGCGTCCTACCTCCTGATCGGCTTCTGGTACCATAAGCCCTCGGCGAAGGCCGCCGCGATCAAGGCGTTCGTCGTCAACCGCGTCGGCGACTTCGGCTTCTCGCTCGGCATCTTCGGCACGTTCCTCGTCTTCGGCACCGTTTCCATCCCGGCGATTCTCGCGGCGGCGCCCGGCATGGCGGGCTCGACCATCGGCTTCCTCGGCGGGGAGGTGGAGGTGATGACGCTGCTCTGCCTGCTCTTGTTCGTCGGCGCGATGGGCAAGTCGGCGCAGCTCGGACTGCACACGTGGCTTCCGGACGCGATGGAAGGCCCCACACCCGTCTCCGCGCTGATCCACGCGGCGACCATGGTGACGGCGGGCGTGTTCATGGTGTGCCGGCTGTCGCCGATGTTCGAGGCCAGCGGCACGGCATTGGCCGTCGTCACCCTCGTTGGCGCGGCGACCGCGCTCTTCGCGGCGACTGTCGGCACCGTGCAGACCGACATCAAGCGGGTGATCGCCTATTCGACGTGCAGCCAGCTCGGCTACATGTTCTTCGCCGCCGGCGTCGGCGCCTACGGCGCGGCGATGTTCCACCTGTTCACCCACGCCTTCTTCAAGGCGCTGCTGTTCCTCGGCGCGGGATCGGTAATTCACGCGATGCACCACGAGCAGGACATGCGCTTCTACGGCGGGCTGCGGCGCAGCATCCCCGTAACCTTCTGGGCAATGCTGCTCGGCACGCTGGCGATCACCGGCGTCGGCGTCACCGGAGTGTTCGGCTTCGCGGGCTTTTACTCGAAGGACGCGATCATCGAGGCGGCCTACGCCAGCGGCACGACGCCCGGCGGCCTCGCCTTCGCCGTGGGCGTGTTCGCGGCGTTCCTCACCGCCTTCTACTCGTGGCGGCTGATCTTCCTGACCTTCTTCGGCCAACCGCGCTGGGCGGGGTCCGACCACATCCGGCACGCCGTTCACCACGATTACGAGAGCGCGGCCGCCGAGGGCACAACCGATAGCGACGAGGCCCACGTCGATCACGGCACGGTGGCGGCCACCGCCGGCCCCGGCGGAGCCGTCGAGGGCACCGCCGGCTACCACCCGCACGAGAGCCCGTGGACGATGCTCGCACCGCTGGCGCTGCTCAGCGTCGGCGCGGTGTTCGCGGGCGTCGCCTTCCACGGCATCTTCATCGAACCGGAGGCAGGCGAGGCCTTCTGGCGCGGCTCGCTCGCCTGGGACGCGCATTTCTACGAGGAGCTGCACCATGTCCCGCTGTGGGTAAAGCTGTCGCCCGCGGTCGCCATGCTACTCGGCCTGTTCTTCGCGTACCGCGCATACCTGAAGAACCCGGGCCTACCCGCGCGCTTCACCGCGTCGGTCGATACGCTGTACCAGTTCCTGCTCCACAAGTGGTATTTCGACGAGCTCTACCATCACCTGTTCACCCGCCCCGCCTTCGCGCTCGGCCGGCTGTTCTGGCGCGCGGGCGACGAGAAGACGATCGACCGCTTCGGCCCTAACGGCGCGGCGGCGGTGGTCGGCGTCGGCAACCGGCTCGCGGGCGCGCTCCAGTCGGGCTACCTGTACACTTATGCGCTGGTGATGCTGCTCGGCCTGGCGGCGGCGGCGACCTGGGCGATGACGCGGTGATCGACTACCCCATCCTTTCGCTTATGCTCGCCGTGCCGCTGATCGGCGCGGTCGCGGCCCTGTTCCTCGACGCGCGGGGCGCGCGCTGGATGGCGCTCGCCGCGACGCTGCTCGAGCTCGGCCTCGCCGCGCTGTTGTGGGCGAGCTTCGACCAGGGTGCGGCCGCCCCGCAGTGGCAATTCACCGAAGCGCGCGACCTCGGCATCTTCTCCTACGCGCTGGGTATCGACGGCATCGCCCTAATGCTGATCGTGCTGTCCTGCTTCCTGATGCCCTTGTGCATTCTCGCCAGCTGGGCCTCGATCGAGCATCGCATCCCTGAGTATATGGCCGCGTTCCTGTTCATGGAGACGCTGATGCTCGGCGTCTTTATGGCGCAGGACATCCTGCTCTTCTACGTCTTCTTCGAAGCCGGGCTGATCCCGATGTATCTGATCATCGGCATCTGGGGCGGCGCGAACCGTATCTACGCGTCGTACAAGTTCTTCCTCTATACCTTGCTCGGCTCCGTCCTGATGCTGATCGCGATGCTGTGGACGATCGGGCAGGCGGGCACGACCTCTATCCCCGCGCTTATGGCGTTCGACTTCGCGCCGGAGGCGCAGACTTGGCTGTGGCTCGCCTTCTTCGCCTCCTTCGCGGTGAAGATGCCGATGTGGCCCGTCCACACCTGGCTCCCAGACGCGCACGTCCAGGCGCCGACCGCCGGTTCCGTCATCCTCGCCGGCGTGCTGCTCAAGCTCGGCGGCTACGGCTTCGTCCGCTTTAGCCTGCCGATGTTCCCGGATGCTAGCGCCCTGCTGACCCCGCTGGTCTTCGCGCTTTCGGCCATCGCCGTCGTCTACACCTCGCTCGTCGCGCTGGTGCAGCAGGACATGAAGAAGCTGATCGCTTATTCGTCGGTCGCGCACATGGGTTTCGTCACCGCCGGGCTGTTCGCCTTCAACCGGCAGGGTATCGAGGGCGCGCTGGTGGTGATGCTCTCCCACGGGCTCTACTCGGGCGCGCTGTTCCTGTGCGTGGGCGTGATCTACGACCGGATGCACACGCGCGAGATCGGCCGCTACGGCGGGCTCGCCAACAACATGCCGCGCTACGCGCTCTTCTTCCTGCTGTTCACCATGGCCTCCGTCGCGCTGCCCGGCACGAGCGGCTTCGTCGGCGAGTTCTTAGCACTGATGGGCGTATACCAGACCTCGACCTGGACCGCCGCCGTACTCACGCTCGGCATCATCCTGGGCGCGGCTTACATGCTCTACCTCTACGCCCGCGTCGCCTACGGCGCGTCCGACAAGCCGGACGCTGCCGCCATGCGCGATCTGAACGGGCGCGAGATCGCCATCCTCGCGCCCTTGGCCGCCGCCGTGCTGTGGATGGGCATCTACCCCGAACCCTTCATCGCGCCGATGCGTGCCGACGTCGGCCGGCTGCTCGCGCGGCTCGAGCCCGACCGGCCGCGCTTCGACGCGCAGCTCGCGCGCGCCATCGCGCCCGGCACGCCCACTCCGGCCGAGGCCAGCCACTGATGCTCCGCGACCTCCAGCTCGTCGCCCCCGAGCTGATCCTCTGCTTCGGTGCGCTCGGCCTGCTGATGGTCGCCGCTTTCGTCGGCGACCGCTCGCTCCGCCTCGTCAACTGGCTCAGCGTCGCGCTGCTCGGCGCCGCCGGGCTCGTGCTGCTCGGCCCGGCGGGGAACGGCGGCGACGCGTACCTCGGCCTGTACCGCGCCGACCTGTTCGCTTCCTTTGCGAAGGTGCTGATCTTCGGCGCCAGCGCGGTCGCCATCCTCGCCGCGAACGACTGGTTCACCCGCGACGGCACGCATCGGCCCGAATATCCGATCCTCGTCCTGCTCGCCGCCGCCGGGTCGGGCATCATGGTCTCCGCCTCCGACCTGCTGACGCTCTACGTCGGCGTCGAGCTGCAGAGCCTCGCCGCCTATGTGCTCGCCTCCTTCCAGCGCCGCGACGACCGCTCGGTAGAGGCGGGGCTGAAGTATTTCGTGCTGGGTGCCTTAGCATCGGGCATCCTGCTCTACGGCATCTCGCTCCTCTACGGCTTCACCGGTACCACCCTGTTCGACGGCATCTCGCGCGCGCTGGCCGGGCCGGAGGGCATCTCGACCGGTGAACTGTTCGGCCTCGTATTCGTGTTCGCCGGCCTTGCCTTCAAGATCGCCGCCGTGCCGTTCCACATGTGGACGCCCGACGTGTACGAGGGCGCGCCGACCCCCGTCACGACCCTGTTCGCCACCGCTCAGAAGGTCAGCGCCATGGCGCTCCTCGTCCGCGTGGCGATCGAGGCGATGGGGCCGGCGGCGGACGGCTGGCGGCAGATCGTGATCTTCTCCGCGCTGGCCTCCACCATCCTCGGCGGCGTCGCGGGCGTGGGCCAGGCAAACATCAAGCGGCTGCTCGCCTATTCCTCCATCAACAATGTCGGCTTCGCGCTGATCGGGCTGGTGCCGGGCACGCGCGAAGGCGTCTCCTCCGTGCTTTTCTATCTTGCCGTGTACGTCGCGATGACGCTCGGCGCGTTCCTTTGCGTGATGCGGATGCGCGACCTGGACGGGCGGCCGGTGGAGACGATCGGCAGCCTGTCGGGGTTGAGCCGCACCCAGCCGGGACTGGCGCTCGCGCTGCTCTTCTTCATGCTGAGCCTCGCGGGCTTCCCGCCGTTCCTGGGTCTCTGGCCCAAGCTGCTCGTGTTTCAGGCGGCGGTGAACGAGGGCTACGTCGCGCTGGCCGCGGTGGGCATCGTGACCTCAGTCATCGCCGCCTACTATTATCTCAAGATCGTCAAGACGATGTACTTCGACGAGCCCGCCGGAGCCTACGAACCCGGGCGGCGCACCGCGACGGGCGTGGTGATCGTCGCGGCGGCGCTGTTCGTGTCGCCGCTCGGCTACCTGCTCATCGGTCCGCTCCAGCAGGCGAGCCTGAACGCGGCTTCGTCGCTGCTCTGAGCACGGCCGCCCGACCCGAAATTCCGTTCGCGCTGAGCTTGTCAAAGCGCCTTTCTGGACATCCTGCCGCCGAAGAGGCGGAGAGGGCTATAACGAGCTCAGCCGGAACGGGTGCGAAGGCGAGGGCGGCGCACCCTTGATTCGCTCGCTCCCTGTCACCGCTTCCACCAACGACGACGTCCTCGCGGCCGCCGCGGCCGGCGAGCTCGAGGGCCTCTGGGTCCGCGCCGACCGTCAGACCGCCGGACGCGGGCGGCAGGGGAGGACATGGGCGTCGCCCGCGGGCAACCTCCACGCGAGCGCGCTGGTGCGGCTCCGCCCGGCCGACCCGCCCGCGCCCACGCTCGGCTTCGTCGCCGGGGTGGCGCTGCACGAGGCCTTGCAAGGCTACGCCCCCGCCGCCGCGCTCCGCTTGAAATGGCCCAACGACCTCTTCGCGGGCCGGGCCAAGCTCGCCGGCATCCTGCTCGAGCGGGCAGGGGACGCGGTGGCGGTGGGGATCGGCGCGAACCTAGCGCGCCATCCCGAGAGCCTGGATCAGCCCGCGACCGACCTGTGTGCGCTGACCGGCGCAGTCGTCGCGCCTGCCGCGTTCCTCGATCGGCTCGCCCCCGCCTTCGCCCGGTGGCTAGCCGCCTGCCGCGGGGAGGGGCTGCCCGCGCTGCTTGCCGCTTGGGAAGCGCGCGCCTTTCCGGCCGGCACCCCGCTCCGCGCGCGCGAGGGCGAGGCCGTCGTCCACGGCGCGTTCGAGCGCCTCGCCCCCGACGGCGCGCTGCTGCTCCGGTTGCCGGGCGGCGGCCTCCGTGCCATCCACGCCGGCGACGTCTTCCCGGTCTGAAGGTCTCGCCGCCCATGCTGCTCGCCATCGACGCCGGCAACACCAACGTCGTCTGCGCCATGGTGGAGGATGGCCGAGTCCGCGCGCGCTGGCGCATCGCCACCGACCCGCGCCGCACCGGCGACGAATACGCCGTGTGGCTTCACCAGCTGCTCGCGCTCGAAGGGCTGGGCCGCGACGCGGTCGAGGCGGTGATCGTCGCCACTGTGGTCCCCCGCGCACTGCACAACCTGGAGGTGCTGTCGCGCAAATATTTCGGCGTCGAGCCGCTGGTCGCCGGCCGCCCGCCGGTCGAGTGGGGCATCACGCTCGACGTCGCCGAGCCCCGCACGGTGGGCGCCGACCGCGTGGTGAACAGCATCGCGGCCCATGCGGCGCACGGGGGCGACCTTGTCGTGATCGACTTCGGCACGGCGACAACCCTCGACCATGTCGACTACGCCGGGGCCTACAAGGGCGGCATCATCGCGCCCGGCATCAACCTGTCGCTTGACGCGCTGGTCGCCGCCGCCGCCAAACTGCCGCGCATCGCACTCGAAGCGCCCAAGACGAACGCGGTGATCGGCACGACGACGGAGGACCAGATGCTGTCCGGCATCTTCTGGGGCTATGTCGCGATGATCGAAGGGCTCGTCGCGCGGATGAAGGAGGAGATCGGCCGCCCAGCGCGCGTGATCTCGACCGGCGGGCTTGCCCAACTCTTCTCCCAACATACATCGGTCTTCGACGCAATCGAACCAGACCTGACGATCCAAGGACTGAGCCTCATGTACGACCGGCTCGGCCCGCGGCGCTGAGGCGGCCGAAACTTAGGAAGAACAGAACAAGTGAAACCCGGAAACGAATTGCTCTTCGTTGCCCTCGGCGGCAGCGGGGAGATCGGCATGAACGTCAACCTCTACGGCGCTCAGGGCAAGTGGCTGATGGTCGACCTTGGCATGACCTTCGCGAACTCCGACTATCCCGGCATCGACCTCGTGCTCCCGGATCTCGAGTTCATCGAGAACCAGGCCGACAACCTGCTCGGGATCGTCATCACCCACGGCCACGAGGACCACATCGGCGCGATCCCCTACCTCGCGGCCGACCTGGGCGTGCCGATCTACGCCACGCGCTTCGCCGCCGGGCTTATCCGCGAGAAGCTCAACGAGGAGGGCATCGCCGGCGAGGTCAAGCTCAAGGTGATCGACCCCGCCGACCCATTCGAACTCGGGCCGTTCAAGCTTCGCTACGTGCCCCTGGCGCACTCGATCCCCGAGGGCAACGCGCTGCTGATCGAGACGGCGCACGGCTGCGTCTTCCACTCGGGCGACTGGAAGCTCGACGACGCGCCGCAGCTGGGCGAGCCGAGCAGCGCGGAGGCCCTGCGCGCCATCGGTGACGAAGGCGTGCTGGCGATGATTTGCGACTCGACCAACGTTTTCAACGAGCAGGCGTCGGGGTCCGAGGCCACCGTGCGCGAGGGCCTGGACAAGGTCGTGGGCGAGGCCACCGGCCGCGTGCTCGTCACCACCTTCGCCTCCAACGCCGCGCGGCTTCGCACGCTTGGCCTCGTCGCGCAGGACACCGGCCGCCGGCTGTGCGTCGCCGGCCGCAGCCTCGACCGCATCCTGCGCGTGGCGAGGGCCGCGGGCTACCTTCAGGACTTCCCCGAGACGGTGGACTGGGACACCGCGATGCGGCTGCCCCCGCGCGACGTGCTGATCGTCGCCACCGGCGGGCAGGGCGAGCCGCGCGCCGCGCTCGCCCGCGTCGCCGCCGGCTCCCACCCGCTCAAACTCGAGGCGGGCGACACCGTGGTTTTTTCCTCGCGCCAGATCCCCGGCAACGAGGGCGCGGTCGCCGGCATCATGAACCAGCTGGCGGAGAAGGGTATCCACACGATCACCGACCGTCAGGCGCACGTCCACGTGTCCGGCCACCCGGGCCGACCGGAGCTGGCGCAGATGTACGAGTGGATCCGCCCGCAGGTGCTGATTCCGGTTCACGGCGAGCCGCGCCACCTCCAGGAGCATGCGCGCTTCGCGGGCGAGCAGGGTATCCCGCAGTCGCTGATCCAGCGCGACGGTGACATCGTCCGCCTCGCGCCCGGCACGCCGGGCAAGGTCGGCCGCGCGCGCGTCGGGCGATTGATCCTCGACGGCGACGTGATCCTGCCCGCCGACGGCGCGACCATGAACGAGCGCCGCCGCATCTCGGTGAACGGCCAGATCTCGGTCGCGGTGGCGGTGGACGGCAAAGGCAAGCTCAAGGGCAAGCCCGCGCTCCGCGTTCAGGGCGTGCCGGTGGAGGAGGACCGCGACGCCTTCCTCGCCGACGCGGGCGAGGCTGCGGCCAAGGCCGTGCGCGACGCCGACCGCGCAAGCGAGGACAAGCTGAAGGAGGCGGTGCGCCTGGCCGTGCGGCGCACCGCGACGCAATGGACCGGCAAGAAGCCGGTGGTCGACGTGCTGATGGTCGACGTGGGGGCTTGAGGCGTTGGGCTTCGGCGCGGCGCTCGCCATCTACGCCCTGTTCTGGGTCATGAGCGCCTTCCTGCTCCTGCCCTTCGGCGTGCGCACGGCGGACGAGGCGGGGGTGGACAAGGTGCCGGGCCAAGCCGACAGCGCGCCGCACGAGTTCCGGCCGGCGCGCGTCGCGCTGCGGGCGATGCTGCTCGCGGCGCTGCTGTTCGGGCTCTATTACGCCAATTACGTCAACGGCTGGGTCGGCGCGGACGCGCTCGACTTCCTGCTGCCGCGGCGCGACTAGGACCGAGGCTACCGCAGCCGCTCGATCGCCTGCGCTAAGGCGACGTAGAGCTTGCCCATGTCCGACCCCAGCAGGGTCACCGCCAGCGTCTGCCCGTCCCGGTCCGCCAGCACGCGGCGCAGCATCGCTTCGAAATCGCCGACGTAGCGGTTCACCGCCTCCCGCACGTCCGCATCTCCCTCGTAGCGGCGGCCGAGCTCGCGCGCCTCGCCACCGCCCAGCAGCCGCACCGCGCGCCGGGTGAACACCCCGCGGTCGCCCTTCAAGTACGCCGCCCAGGCCGCGTCGCCCACGTCCGTCCCCAGCAGCTTGGCGACATCGATCGCGGCCGCGTTCAGCGACTCGATCAGCCCCGCCATCTGCCGGCCCAGCGCCGTCTCCTCCCGCGTGGCCTGTTCGGCGGCCGCCTCCGTCATCCTGCCTTCCAACGCGCCCGCCGCCTGTCCGAGCCCGACAAGCTGCCGCATGAGCCGCTCGGACGCGCCGCGCGCCGCGTCCGTCGCCCGCTCCGCGGCATCGCGCAGCGCGTCGACCTGACGCTCGATACGCTCGTTAAGCGCGTCGGCCATCGCCCGCTCGCTTTCCTCGCCGAGCGTCGCCGCCACCGCCGGAATCACCGCGGTGATCGCTTCCCGCGCGCGTTCGGCCGCGGCGTCGGCGGCGTCGCGCACCCGGAGCAGCGCGTCGAGCAGCTGCGGGCCGCTGTCTTGGCCGAGCGCGCGCGCACGCGCGTCCGCTGCCTCCAGCGCCGTCGCGACCTGCGCGAGCTGCTCGCCGAGCCGCGCCAGCTCCGCTTCGCGGGCGGCGAGCAGCCCGGCGGTCTCCTCGTTCTGCGCGGTGAGCAGCGCGCGCACCTCGGCCGCGCCCCTCGCCGTCTCGCCCGCGCCCGCGGCGGCGCGGGTCAGCGCCTCGCCGACCCCGTCGACCTCCGCCCGCACCTCGCCCGCGTGCTGCTGGACCCGCTCGAGCGCCTGCGGCAGGTGGTCATTGACGTCGGCGGTAAGCGGGGCGAGCGCCTGCCCCGCGGTCGCCGCCCGCTCCACCAGCGTCAACGCCGCAGCGTCGCCCGCGCCGAGCGCCGCCGCAAGCCCGTCCACGTCCGCCCGCACCGCGCCCAGCGCGTCGCGCAGCCGCGGCGCGCGTGCGTCGCCCGCGTCGAACAAGCGCCCGAACCGCAATTCCAGCTCGCCCAATCCGTCATCGAGCCGGGCGAGCAACGCATGGGTCGCCGCGTCCTGCGCGTGGAGGTGATCGCTGAGGCTGGCCGCCCGCGCGGCTAGCAGATCGAGCCGCTCGGCCGCGGCGCGCGCCGCCTCGTCGCCCGCCGCGCCGAGCGCGGCGCGGCCCTGTTCGACCATCGCCAGCATCGCCCCGCCCTGCGCCTGCAATCCGCTCCGCGCCTGGGCAAGGGCGTCGGCGGCGCGCGCCAGCGCCGCATCCGTCGCGCCGTTCACCGCCGCGCCTGCCTGCCCGATCCGCTCGGCCGCCTCCGCCGCCGCGCCGTCCACCCGCGCCAAGTGC
>CADCVW010000091.1 GCA_902806235.1 uncultured Sphingomonadaceae bacterium
GTCGCGCTGCTTTTACTGTGCGCCGCGCCGGCTGGACTGGCCGCGCCGGGAGCGGCCCAGTCCGCCCCGGCGAATGCCGCGCCCGCGGCCGCCCCCGACCGGTTCGAGGCGCTGCTCGGCGAGGCCGAGCAGCAGGTGCTCGCCGATCCGGAAAAGGCGCTGGCGGCCGCCCGGGCGGCGCTGGCCGTCGCGGCGGGCGGGCCCGCCCGCCGCGACCGCACCCTGGCGCTGGCGCAGGGCCGTTGGCTGGAAGGCGAAGCGCTGACCCGCCTCAACCGCCCGGACGAGGCGCGTCCAATCATCGTGGCGGCGCTGCAGGACGCGATCGCGCTCGACCCGCGCGGCAAGCTGCACGGCGACCTCCTGCTCTCCATCGCGACGATCAACTGGACCACCGGCGACGTCCGTCGGGCGCTCGACCAGTTCCAGACCGCCCACGGCATCTACGCCGCGCTCGGCGAGGCGCGCAGCCAGGCCAAGGCGCTGCAATATCTGGGCACCATCTACTTCGACGCGCGCGATTATGAGCGTATGCTCCGCTATTACCGCCATTCCGCCGACGTCTACAGCAGCGATCCCGCGCTGCTCGTCACCGCTTTCAACAACACGGGCGACGCGCAGAAGGAGCTCGGCCGGCACGATCAGGCGATCGCGGACTACCAACGGGCGCTGGCCGTCGCCCGCGAGATGGACAGCCCGCTGCTCGAAGTGCGCATCCAGACCAACATCGCCTCCGCCTACGCGCGCCGAGGCGAGCACGCCCGCGCCGAAGCGGTCGCCGACCGCGGCCTGCGCCGCGCGACGGGCCACGAGACGGGCTGGGAGCCTTTCCTGTGGGGCGTCAAGGCGCAGGCGGCGATGGCGCGCGGCGATCTGGCAACGGCGGAGCGCCATGTGGCGCGCACCTTCGGCGATGCGGACCTAGCCACCACCACCTTGCAGTTCCGCGAGTTCCACGAGACCGCCTATCGGCTTTACGAGAAGCTGGGCGACGCCGAAGCCGCGCTGGCCCATCTGGCGGCGTTCAAGCGGCTCGACGACGAGGTGCGCGAGATCGCGGCGTCCACCAATTCGGCGCTGTCGACCGCGCGGTTCGACTTCACCAGCCAGGAACTGCGGTTCACCAAGCTGAACGCGAACAAGTTGGCGCAGGACGTGCAGCTGCAGCGTTCCCGTGCCCTGCTGCTCTACGGCGCCTTGGGCGTCGGCGCCTTGCTGCTCGCGGGCGCCTTGATCGGCTTCTTCTCAATCCGGCGCAGCCGCGACCAGGTGCGCGACGCCAACGAAAGCCTCAGCGAGGTGAACGTCGAGCTCGAAAAGGCGCTGTCGGCGAAGACGCGCTTCCTTGCCACCACCAGCCACGAGATCCGCACGCCGCTGAACGGCATCCTGGGCATGACGCAGGTGATGCTGCACGACGCCTCGCTGGGCGCCGAGCATCGCGGCCGGGTGCGCGTCGTCCATGACGCGGGCCAGACTATGAAGGCGCTTGTCGACGACATCCTGGACGTCGCCAAGATCGAGGGCGGAAAGCTGGTGCTCGAGCGCGCGGAGGTGGAGCTGCGCGCGTTGCTGGAGGGCGTCGCGAACCTGTGGCGCGACCAAGCGGTCGCCAAGGGGTTGGAGGTCGCGGTGGACCTCGGCGACGCGCCGGAGCGGGCGATGGGCGACGCGCGGCGGCTGCGCCAGATCGTGTTCAACCTGATGTCCAACGCGGTGAAATTCACGGAAAGCGGGCGGGTCGAGCTGCGCGCCGCGGCGGAGGGCGACCGGCTCGTGCTGCGCGTGACGGACACGGGCATCGGCATCGCGCCCGAGTATTTCGGCACGGTGTTCCAGTCATTCGAACAGGTCGACGGCGAGGTCACCCGCCGCTTCGGTGGGACGGGGCTGGGCCTGGCGATCTGCCGCGACCTGACGGAAGCAATGGGCGGCACGGTGGAGCTCGAAAGCGAGCTCGGCCGCGGCTCTACCTTCACCGTGCGCCTGCCTTTGGAACGCGGCGCCGCGTCGGTCGCCGCGCACGCGCCGGGAGCGGAGGAAGCGGGCTGGCCGGAGCTGGGGGCGGCCAGGCTGCTCGTGATCGAGCCCAACCCGCTCACGCGCAACGTGATCGCGGCGGTGCTCGGGCAGCTCGTCGGCAAGGTCGAAGCCGTCGCGGGGCCGGCGGAGGCGGGCGGGATGATGCCTCACCATCTGGTGGCCGACCTCCCGGCTCTCGGCGACGACGTGGTGGAGCAGGTGGCGGCGTTCGCGGGCGCCGGCTCGGCGGTGACGCTGCTCGCCGCGGAAGCGCCGACGCCCGAACTCTATGCGGCGCTGGTACGCGCGGGCGCGGTGCAGATCCTGCAGCGTCCCTTCCCGCCGGCGGAGCTCGCCGAAGCGGTCAAGCGGGCGCACGAGGCCCGCGCAGCGGACGCTGCGGCGGTCGGGGACGAGGACGCGCGCCGCGCGGCGGCGGCGTGAACTTTCAAGGGAGCGCGGCCCCGAGCGGGCGCGTAGGGGAGCGGGTGCGGTGATGAACGTTCTTTTCGTCGAAGACGACGCCATGAACCGTCGGGTTGTGCGCGATATGCTGAGCGTGGCGGGCGCCGACATGGCCGAGGCCGAGAGCGCCGAGCGCGGGCTCAACATGATCGCGGAAGGCGCGTACACCCTGATCCTGATGGATCTGCGGATGCCGGGCATGGACGGCATGACTGCCATCCGCCACCTCCGCAGCCGCAACGACGCCAAGGCCGCGCTGCCGGTGATCGTGGTCACGGCCGACACCGGCCCCGACATCCGCGGCGACTGCCTTGCCAGCGGCGCGGACGACGTGCTGCAGAAGCCGGTGGCGATGGAGGACCTGTTCGCCGCGATGGGCCGCATCATCGCCGCGCGCTCCTCGGCGCTGACGGTGATCTGACGCAACGCGCGCGGCCGCGCTAAGGCGGCCGGATGACGGAAAAGACGAACCCCATCACCCCCGACGGCTTTCGCCGGCTGCGGGGGGAGTACGACCGGCTATTCGGCACGGAACGCCCACAGCTGGTGGAGGTGATCGGCTGGGCGGCCGGCAACGGCGACCGTTCGGAGAACGGCGACTACATCTACGGGCGCAAACGGCTGCGGGAGATAGACCGGCGGCTGGGCTGGCTGGCGAAGCGCATGGCCGCGGCCCAGGTCCTCGATCCCGCGCGCCAGCCGGACAAGTCGCGCGCCTTCTTCGGCGCCACAGTGACGCTCGCCGACGAGGACGGCGCGGAACGGACGGTGACCCTGGTCGGCGACGACGAGGCGGACGCGGCAACGGGGCGGATCGGCTGGCGCTCGCCGCTCGCCCGCGCCGTGCGGGGTGCGGCGGTCGGCGACCTCCGCCGCGTGTCGCTCCCGGCGGGCGACAAGGAGCTGGAGGTGGTCGCGATCAGCTATCCTTGATCCGCGACGGCCGCGTCAGGCGATCGCGGCGCGCACCCGGTCGCGCACGGCGGCGATCCGCTCGGCGGCCTCCGTGTAGGACTCGACCTCGCTCCGGCGGTTGTTCCCGCGGGCCTCCTTGGCGGCTTCGAGATAGCCTTCTAGGTCGGCGTCGAGCGCGTCGACGAGGATCTCGGCCTCATCCGCGGTGAAGGTGAGCGTCACGGCTTTTTCCATGGGGCGGCGCTATGGCCGAGCGGGCGGCGCTTGTCGACGGCGCAGGGCCCGCGGGCCGGCGCGCGCTCGGGTTATCTATCTGCCCGCCGCGGCTAGGGTCGGGACCATGGACGAGCCGCTCAAGGTCGTGATCGTGGGCGGCGTCGTCGCCGGGTGGATGACGGCCGCGGCGCTGGTCGGCCTGCTGTCCCCCACTATCCGCCGCGTGCGGCTGATCGAGGCGGCCGGCACCGGCGCGGCGGTCGGGGCGACGACCCTGCCCGGCCTGCGCCGGATCAATGCGGCGCTCGGGCTGGCGGAGCCCAAGGTGATGCGCCGCACGGAGGCGACGTTCAAGCTGGGGACCGAGTTCATCGATTGGGGGCGGGACGGGTCGTCCTACTTCCACCCGTTCGACGCGCCGGGGCGGCCGATGGGGGGCGTCGCCTTCCACCATCAATGGGCGCGGGCGCGGCTGAACGGGCGCGACCGACCGAGCGGATTATTCCTTCGCGGCCGCCGCGGCCCGCGCCGGGCGGTTCGGCCTGCCCGACGTGGCCCGCGCCTCCGTCCGCTCCTTCGATTACGCCTTGCACCTAGACATCGGGCTCTACGCCGGGCTGCTCCGCGAGTTCGCCGAAGCGCGGGGCGCGACGCGGACGACGGGCCGGACCGCCGACGTCGCGCTAGCGCCAGCAAGCGGGATGGCGTCCGTGCGGCTGGCGTCCGGCGAGGTCGTCGCCGGCGACCTGTTCGTCGACTGCACGGCACACCGCGCGCTGCTGATCGGCGAGGCCATGGCGAGCCCCTCCGAGGACTGCGCTCATTGGCTCCCGTGCGACGGCGTCGACGGCACGCGGGGACGCGCCGCTCGCGCCCCGCACCCGGGCCGCCGCGGACGAGGCAGGGTGGCGGTGGCGCATCCCGCTGTGCCACTGCACAGGCCACGGCTTTGTCTTCGCCAGCCGCTTCCTCGACAAGGACGCGGCGCTGCGGCGGCTGCAGGACGGGTTGGACGGCCCCCGGACGCCGCGCCGCGGCTGACCCGGTTCCGGCCAGGGCGGCGGCTCCGGGCGTGGCAGGGCAACGGCGTCGCGATCGGGGCGGCGGGCAGCTTCGTCGAGCTGCTGGAGGCGAGCGGCCTCCACCTGGTCCAGGCGGCGATCATCAACCTTCTCATTTTTTTCTTCGACAAGCGCGTCGATCCGGCGCTGCCGACCGAGTTCAACCGGTCGATAAACGCCGAGTTCGACCGCGTCCGCGACCTCCTGATCCTCCGCTATCGCCTGAACGGGCGCGACGACGGCGCGTTGTGGCGCCATTGCCACGAGGAGGAGACGCCCGACGGCCTGCGGGCCAGCCTGGACCTGTTCGCCCACGACGGATCGCTCGCGGCGGGCGACGACGGCCCGTTCGCGCCGCGGCACTAGGTCAGCGCCTTCTGGGCCAGGGAGCCGCGCCGGCGCGCTACCATCCACTCGCCGACAACCTGGCCGAAGAGCTGATGTTCGCCGAGCTGGACGCGCTGCGCGGGCGCATCACCGAGGGGGTCGCCGGCCTGCCGTCGCACGAGCAGGCGCTGGAAAGCTGCCTTTCGGTGTCGTCGGCGGGATCGCCTGGGCGGGCGGCGGCGTGAGCGCGCGCGTCCGCGAAGTTGCCGTGGTCGGCCGCGACGCCCTTTGGCTCACCGCACGCGCGCTGCGGCGCGCGTTCGGGCGGACGGGCCTGGCGATCCCCCGCGGGTGCCATCCGCTGGTCGGCAAGGTGCCGGTCGAGGAACGGACGGAGCGAAAGCAGAGCCTGCTCGCCGCGATCGAGCAAGGGGTCCGGAGCTTGCCGACCGTCGAAGCCTACCTCGCACCCGCCGGGCTGCGCGCGACGGTCTCGCCCTGAAGGCGGTTCGGCGCGGACCCGCCCGGCCCCGTCGATCATTCGCGCCCTGCGGCGCGGCCAACTGGAGAGGTTCAGCGATGATTGAGCACGAGACGCGCGGCGCGGGCGGGAAGCTGCTGCTGATCCACGGCCTGGGCGGCAGCGCGCGGTCGTGGGACCTGATCCTGCCCGTGCTGGCGGAGCATCGCGAGGTGATCGCGATCGACCTGCCCGGGCACGGCCGGACGCCCGCCGAGCCCGACAGCGGGACCTTCCGCGGGCTCACCCGCAGCGTGGAAGCCTGGCTGGACGCGCAAGACCTCGCCGGGGTCGACGTGGTCGGCAGCTCCATGGGCGCGCGCATGGCGCTGGAGCTCGCCCGGCGCGGGCGGGCGGGGAACGTCGTCGCGCTCGACCCCGGCGGATTCTGGCGCGGGTGGGAGCGGCGCTACTTCCGCGGAACAATCGGCGCGTCCATCCGGCTGCTGCGCGCGCTGCGGCCGGCGCTGCCCGCCCTCGCCGCGAGCGCGGCGACGCGGACCGCCTTGCTTGCGCAACTGTCGGCGAAGCCGTGGCGGCTGCCGCGCGAGTTCGTAGAGGCCGAGCTCCAAGGCTACGTCGCCACCCCGGTCTTCGACGCGCTGGTGCGGGACCTCGCGGAAGGGCCGGAGCAGCGCGGCCCGGCCGCGCCCGGCGCGGGGCGGGTGGTGATCGGCTGGGGGCGGCGCGACCGGCTTACCCTGCCGCGGCAGGCGGCGCGCGCGAAGGTCGCCTTCCCGTCGGCGACGATGCACTGGTTCGACGACTGCGGCCATTTTCCTAACTGGGATAAGCCGGCGGAGACGGTGAAGGTGATCCTGCGCGCCACGGGCTGACCGCGCCCTAGCCCGGGAGCCGGCCGCGCCCTACATCGCCTCCATGCTGGTCGATCCGTTCGCGCGCCCGATCACCTATCTGCGCGTGTCGGTGACGGACCGGTGTGATTTCCGCTGCACGTATTGCATGCCGGAGCAGATGCGCTTCGCGCCGCGCCCCGAGTTGCTCACCCCGGCGGAGATCGAGCGGGCGGCGGCCGCCTTCATCCGACGCGGCGTGCGCAAGCTGCGGCTGACGGGCGGCGAGCCGCTGGCGCGGCGCGGCGTGCTCGACCTGGTCCGCGCGCTGTCGCGGCATCTCGGGCGCGGCCTGGATGAGCTGACGCTGACCACCAACGGCAGCCGACTCGCGGTCCACGCCGCGGCGCTGGCCGCGGCGGGCGTGCGGCGGATCAACGTCAGCCTAGACACGCTCGACCCGGCGCGCTTCGCGGCGATCACGCGGCGCGGCGACCTCTCCCAAGTGCTCGACGGCATCGCCGCCGCCCGAGCGGCGGGACTGCGGGTGAAGATCAACGCCGTGGCGTTGCGCGGCGCCGAGGAGGACGGGATCGAGCCGCTGATGCGCTGGTGCGCGGCGGAAGGGCATGACCTTACCCTGATCGAGACCATGCCGCTGGGCGAGGTGGGGGAGGACCGGACCGACCGCTACCTGCCCTTGTCGACGGTGAAGGCGCGGCTGGCGGAGCGGTTCGCGCTGGAGCCGCTGCCCGACCGCACGGGCGGGCCTGCGCGCTACATGCTGGTGCGCGAGCTCGGGCTGCGCCTTGGCTTCATCACCCCGCTCACCGTCAATTTCTGCGACGGGTGCAACCGCGTCCGGCTCACCGCGACCGGGCAGCTCGTGCCCTGCCTGGGGCACGAAACGGGGACGGACCTGCGCACCGTGCTGCGCGCCACGTCCGACGATCGCGCGCTCGACGCTGCGATCGGTGCGGCGATTGCGGCCAAGCCGAAGGGCCACGAGTTCCGCATCGGCCGCGGCCTGGCGCCCGCGGTGGCGCGCCACATGAGCGCGACGGGGGGCTAGGCCGCATGGCCGGCCTCCTCGCCGCCTTTTTCCTCACCTCGCTGCTCTACGCGGCGGTGGGTTTCGGTGGCGGCTCGACTTACAACGCGCTGCTTGTGCTCGGCGGCGTGGACTACCGCGCGGTGCCGGCGGTGGCGCTGGTCTGCAACGTGCTCGTGGTGGCGGTGGGCAGCTTCCTGTTCGCGCGCGCGGGCCACGTCGCCTGGGGACGGAGCTGGCCGTTGTTCGCCCTGTCCGTGCCGCTGGCGTGGCTCGGCGGGCGGCTCGTCGTGCCGGAGGTCGCCTTCGTCGGGCTGCTCGCCGCGGCGCTGCTCCTCGCCGGGCTGGCGATGCTGTGGCAACCCGAACCCGCGGCTGTTGACGCGCCGCGCCGCGCGACTTGGGCGGAAGCCGGGATTGGCGGCGGGCTCGGCTTCCTCGCCGGCGTGGTCGGCATCGGCGGCGGCATCTTCCTCGCCCCCGTGCTCCATCTGACGCGCTGGGGCGGAGCGAAGCAAGTCGCGGGTACCTGCGCGGTGTTCATCCTGGTGAACTCGCTCGCCGGGCTCGTCGGCCAGCTCGGCAAGAACGACGGGTTCGACCGGGGCGCCGCGCTCTTGGCGCACTGGCCGCTGTTCCCGGCGGTGCTGCTCGGCGGCCTACTCGGCTCCAGGCTCGGCAGCGGGCCGCTCCGCCCACGGCTGGTGAAGGTGCTCACCGCGCTGCTGATCCTCTACGTCGGCGGGCGGCTCGCGCTGCGCTTCGTCGAGCTGCTGGGGAGCGGATAGGTTGCTGACGGTCCTCTTCTTCGGCCGGCTGACCGACGCGGCGGGCAGCGGTGAGCGGCGGATCCCGCTGCCGCCTGGGGTGGCGGACGTGGCGGCGCTGCGCGGCTGGCTCGGGCGGGACGACCCGGCCCTGCGCGATGCGCTCGCGGCCCCGGATGTCCGCGCCGCGGTGGACGGCGCGCTCGCGCCCGATGACGCCCCGCTGCTCGGGCGCGAAGAGGTCGCTTTCCTCCCGCCGGTGAGCGGCGGATGATCCGGGTGCAGGCCGAGCCCTTCGACCCGGGCGTGGAGCTCGCGGCCCTCGCGGCGGAAGCCGCCGGCGCGGGCGGCATCGCATCCTTCGTCGGCTTGGTGCGGGCGCGCAGCGACGACGCGACCGTGGCGCGGCTGGAGCTTATTCACTATCCGGGCTTCACTGAGCGGACAATCGCCGCCATCGCCGAGGACGCGCGGTGGCGCTTTCCCGTGCGGGGCGTTCGGATCGTCCACCGCCACGGTCCGTTGGCGCCCGGCGAACCGATCGTGTTCGTCGCGGCGGCGGCCGAGCATCGCCGGGCGGCGTTCGACGCGGTGGATTACCTGATGGACCGGCTGAAGACCGAAGCGCCCTTCTGGAAACGCGAGCACGGTCCGGTGGGCGAGCGCTGGATCGAGGCGCGGGACGCGGACCGCGCCGACCGGGCGCGGTGGGAGGAGGGCTGAGCATGGACGGCATCGCTCCGGGTGGGCGGCTAGACGAGGGGGCGGCGTTCGTCCCCGTCCGCGTCGCCGTGCTCGCCGTATCCGACACGCGCGACTTAGGAACCGACACGTCCGGCGCGATTCTCGCGGCGCGCATCGCCGACGCGGGCCATCGGCTTGCCGGCCGCGCGGTCGTGCCCGACGACCGAGCGGCGATCCGGGCCAAGGTGGCGGAATGGGTCACCGCGGGCGTCGGCGATGCGATCATCACCACCGGCGGCACCGGGCTCACCGGGCGCGACGTCACGCCCGAAGCGCTGGAGCCGCTGTTCGACAAGAAGCTGGACGGCTTTTCCGTGATCTTCCACCTCGTCAGCTTCTGCTCAATCGGGCTGTCCACCCTACAGAGCCGGGCCACCGCCGGCATCGTCGGCGGGGTGTTCGTGTTCTGCCTGCCCGGCTCCAACGGCGCGGTGCGCGATGGATGGGACCAAGTAATCGCCCCCCAGCTCGACAGCCGCCGCCGGCCCTGCAACCTCGTCGAGCTCATGCCGCGGCTGCTGGAGCGGTGAGCGACGCTCCGCACCTGACCCACTTGGACGCCGACGGCCGCGGGCGGATGGTGGACGTGTCGGCCAAGCCGCCGACGCCGCGCGAGGCGCTGGCCGAGGGCCACGTCCGCATGGCCCCGGCCACGCGCGCGCTCGCCCTGGCGGGCGGGGGGAGGAAGGGCGACGTGCGCGCCGTCGCCGAGATCGCCGGAACGATGGCGGCCAAGCGGACGGCGGAGCTGATCCCGCTCTGCCACCCGCTGCCGTTGACCGGATTGGAGGTGCGGGTGGAGCCGGCCGAGGAGGGCTTACGCGTCGTCGCCCGCGCGCGCACGACGGGGCCGACCGGGGTGGAGATGGAGGCGCTGACCGCCGTCTCCGTCGCCTGCCTGACGCTGTACGATATGCTCAAGGCGGCGGACCGGACGATGACGATCGACGGCGTCCGGTTGCTGGAGAAGACGGGCGGCGCGTCCGGCGATTGGCGGGTGGGGCCGGCCGCGCCGTGAAGCTCATGACCGTGGAGGACGCGCGGGCGGCGATGCTCGACGGCGCGGGGGTGCTCGGGCGCGAGGAAGTCGCGCTGGACGACGCGGTCGGCCGCGTGCTCGCCGAGCGCGTCTTGGCGACCCGCGACCAGCCGCCGTTCGACGCGTCCGCGATGGACGGCTGGGCGGTGCGCGCCGCCGACCTGCCCGCGCCGGAAGGCTTGGCCATCGTCGGCGAGGCGACGGCGGGGCGCGGCCTCCCGCGCGCGCTCGGCCCCGGCGAGGCGGCGCGCATCTCGACGGGCGCGCCCGTGCCCGACGGCGCGGACCGCGTGGTCATTCAGGAGGAAGCGGAGCGGCGCGAGGACCGCGTGCGGATCCCGCCCGCCGACGGCGGGAACTGGATCCGGCCGCGCGGCGGCGACTTCCGCGCCGGCGACGCGCTACTCGGGCCGGGCA